>JAGDAX010000078.1 GCA_017848335.1 Clostridia bacterium
CAGCCGCTTTATCAAAAGGAGATTTACCGAAATGAAAACTGTTGTGATTACCGGCGCGGGCGGCGTGCTTTGTTCCTGCTTCGCGAAGGCTCTTGCTGCGGACGGCTGCGGCGTGGCGCTTCTTGACATTAACGGGGAGGCGGTGGAGGAGCTTGCTTCCGAAATCGGGCGCAGCGGCGGCGTTGCGAGGGCTTACAAGGCCAACGTGCTTGACCGGGAAATGCTGGAGGGCGTGAGGGAGCTTGTCCATAAGGATCTGGGCAGGTGCGACGTCCTCATCAACGGCGCAGGCGGCAACAATCCGCGAGCCACCACTGTCCACGAGGTTTACGAGCCCGGCGACGAGACGCGGGACGACGTCAAGACCTTCTTCAACCTCGGCAAAAACGATTTCAATTTTGTGTTCGACCTGAACATTGTGGGCGTGATGATTCCGACGCAGGTGTTTGCGCAGGATATGATTCCCGGGGGCGGTTCGATCGTCAATATTTCGTCCATGAATGCCATCCGGCCGCTCACCAAGATTCCGGCGTACAGCAGCGCGAAGGCGGGGGTCTCCAACCTCACCAAGTGGCTGGCGGTGCACTTCGCGGGCACGGGCATCCGCGCAAACGCGATATTGCCGGGCTTTTTTGTGACGAACCAGAATCGGGCGCTTCTGTACGCGGAGGACGGGACTCCTACGCCGAGGACCGACAAGATTCTGGCGGCCACGCCCATGAAGCGCTTCGGCGAGCCTGAGGAGCTGCTGGGGGCGCTGCGGTTTTTGATTGACGACAAGGCGTCGGGCTTCATCACGGGCGTCGAGCTTCCGGTGGACGGCGGCTTTGCGGCTTATTCGGGGGTCTGACAGAGAGCGGGCGTCCCGGTGACGGCAGGCTTTAACCGGTGCCCGGCGTTACGGGGACGGCAGGCTTCGAACCGGTGCTAGGCGTGATGTAAACAACCGGTTTACGGCGGTTTTCGGAAAGGCGGGCGTTTTCGGAAAGCCCGGCGCCCCGTAGATCACGGAGATTTTTTAAAAATGGACAAAAATAGTACGAATTTTAAAATTGCGGCGTTCGCGGACGAGGCGGCCACAAGCCTTGACGGGCAGATAAACGCATTGCTGCGGAACAATATCGGGCTGCTTGAGCTGCGGAACGTTGACGGCGTCAGCGTCGCAAGCCTCGGCTACAGAAAGGCCCTGACCATCGCCAACAAGCTCCGAAATGCCGGCATCGGCGTGTGGTCTATTGGCTCGCCAATAGGCAAGATCGGCATTCGCGACAGCTTTGTCCCCCACGTTGAGGCCTTCAGAAGGTGTCTCGACATGGCGGAGATTTTCGGCGCCGGGCACATCAGGATATTCAGCTTTTACGTGGATCCCAAGGAGAAGCAGCTCGATTACGAGGGCACCTTCGCCAGGGTGGCCGAAAGGCTTGCTGAGTTTGTGTACGTGAGCAGCGGGCGCGAGATCGTGCTTTGCCACGAAAACGAGAAGGGGATTTTCGGCGAGAAGGCGGCGGACTGCCTCGGAATACACCGCAAATTTCCCGAAATAAAGGCAATTTTTGACCCGGCCAATTACCTGCAGGTTGGCGAGCCGACGCTGCCTGCGTTTGATCTGCTTGCGGAGCACGTAGAGTACATGCACATTAAGGACTATGACGCGGGAAGCGGCGAGGTGGTGCCTCCGGGCAGCGGCGACGGGCATATTCCGGAGCTCTTGAAGAGGTTCCGCGGCGGCACGGTCACGCTTGAGCCGCACCTGAGGGTGTTTAAGGGGCTCGCGAAGCTCGAACGCGCGGAGGGCAAAAGCGTGGTCGGGAATGCCTACGGAAGCCAGAGGGCGGCCTTTGCCGCGGCTGCTGAGGGGCTGAGGAAGTGCATCGAGCAGGTTTAGGAATGTAAGCGCGGATCGTGGCTGCGTGTTTGCGGATGCGCGGCAATAGCGGTGAGTGAGGCTGCGTGCTGCAGAGTCTGCGGATGCACGGATAATTAAGAGGAGCCTGCGGAGCTTACGGATTCGCGGACAATTGAAGGGAGCCTGCGGCTTCTCGGGCAAAAAAGGTAACGAAACGACGGAGCCTGCGGCTTCTCGGGCAAAAAAGGTAACGAAACGACGGGGCCTGCGGCTTCGCGAGCAATAAAAGGAGCCAACGGCTTCTCGGACAACGAAAGGGAAATGACTATGAGAATTGGTGCCCAGCTTTATACGGTGCGGGATTTTTGCAGAAATCTTGAGGATTTCGAAGAGACACTTAAAAAGATTGCCGATATCGGCTACGAATACGTGCAGGTCAGCGGCACCTGCGCCTATGAGGCGAATTGGCTGGCGGAGAAGCTTGCTGCGAACGGGCTCGCCTGCGCGTTGACGCACTATAACGGGGAGCGCATCCGGACTGAGACCGCGAAGGTGATTGACGAGCACAAGATTTTCGGGTGCAGGCTGATCGGCGTGGGGTCACTGCCCGGCGGCTTTGACGCGCCTGACGCTTTCGACAGGTTTATCCGCGAATACAGGGAGCCTGCCGGGATGATCGCGGAAAAGGGGCTGTACTTCATGTACCACAACCACCAGTTTGAATTCGCGAAGGACAAGAGCGGCCTCAGGGGCATCGAGAAGATGGCGGAGAGCTTTTCGCCTTCGGAGATGGGCTTCACGCTGGACGCTTATTGGATACAATTCGCGGGGGCGGACCCGGCGCTCTGGATCAGAAATCTGTCCGGAAGGGTGCCGGCAATTCACCTCAAGGACATGGCGATCGAGGGCGGAACGCAGAAAATGGCCGTCGTGGGTGAGGGGAATATCAACTTCGGGCGCGTGCTTTACGAGGCCGAGAACGCGGGGACGGAATACCTGCTGGTGGAGCAGGACAACTGCAACGGCGAGGATCCGTTTGAGTGCCTCAGGCGCAGCAGGAAGCAGCTGAATTCCTGGGGACTGAATTGACGCTGAGAGGCTTGGATTTGGTTGATTTGAATCCGGCTGAGGCGGGATTTTTTGAATTGAGCCGGTCCCGCGCTTTCGGGGCAGGGCGGCCAAGGGAAAAACTATAAACAGGCAAAAACAGCGTTTTTCAAACGGGCGAAAACAGCGGCGTACAAACCGGCGAAAACAGCTTTTTCAAACAGGCAAAAACAGCAGCGTACAAACCGGCGAAAACAGCTTTTTCAAACAGGCAAAAACAGTGTTTTTCAAACAGGCAAAAACAGTGTTTTTCAAACAGGCGGGAATCGCAGCATATAAACAAAAAACGGCAGGAAAAAATAATACAGACGAACACAGCAATGTTTCAATAGCCGAAAGCGGCATTGCAGGAATTGGAGGAATCATGGAACAGGTCAGATTGGGAATAATCGGAATGGGAAATATGGGCAACGGACACTTGGGAAATATTGTCGCGGGAAAATGCCCGGAGATCAAATTGGCGGCGCTTTGCGACATACTGCCGGAGCGCGTTCAATGGTCAAGGAGCCAGGTGCCCTACGAGGTGGCGGGCTTCACGGACGCTATCGAGATGCTGGACTCGGGGCTCATTGACGCGTGCCTTGTGGCGGTGCCCCACTATTCACACCCATTTTACGTGACGGAGTGCCTGAAGCGCGATATCCACGTGATGTGCGAGAAGCCGGCGGGCGTGTACACCAAGGCAGTCCTTGAGATGAACGAGGCCGCGAAGCACAGCAAGGCGGTTTTCGGCATGATGTTCAACCAGAGAACCGACTGCATTTACCGGAAAATGCGGGAAATCGTGAAGAGCGGCAGGCTCGGCAGCATCAGGCGCACCAATTGGATCATCACAAACTGGTACAGGCCCCAGGCCTATTACGATTCCGGCAGCTGGCGGGCTACCTGGAAGGGCGAGGGCGGCGGTGTGCTGCTCAATCAGTGCCCCCACAATCTTGACCTCTGGCAGTGGATCTGCGGCATGCCCAAAAAGGTCACGGCGCACCTATATTTCGGCAAGTGGCACGATATCGAGGTCGAGGACGACGTCACCGCCTTCGTGGAGTACGAGAATGGGGCTACCGGCACTTTTATCACCACCACCGGCGACGCACCGGGCACCAACCGCTTCGAGATCACAATGGACGGCGGGCGGCTTATTGCCGAGAACGGCAAGCTCATGATGACCGAGCTGGAAACGTTCGAGCCTGAGTTTTCGAGGACCAACAAGAATTCCTTCGCGCAGCCGAAGAGTACGACCTTCGAGGTGGAAACCGACGGACAGTCGCCGCAGCACGTGGGTGTGCTCAATCAGTTCGCCGCAGCAATCCTGAGAGGGGAGCCGCTGGTAGCGCGCGGAGAGGAAGGTATTTTCGGGCTCACGATTTCGAACGCGATGCACCTTTCAAGCTGGCTCGGAAAAACAGTGGAAATACCCTTCGACGAGAACCTTTACCTCGATGAGCTGAAAAAGCGGGTCGCTACGTCGAAGGTCAAGGAGGATTTTCCGGGCACTGTGGCAAATCTGGAGGGGAGCTTCAATAAGTGAAGCGCTGAAACAAGCGGGCTGAGCGGAATGCGCGAAGGACGGGTTCGGGACGGCCGGATAAAAGGCTTGGGCCCGGCGGCCGGGCGAGCAAGCAAGGCCTTTAGGGGCGATTGGCTCCGAGCGCAAGGCCTTTAGGGGCGATTGGCTCCGAGAGCAAGGCATTCAGGGACGGCCGGCAGCGAGAGCAGGGCATTTCATGATGGTTGGCTGCGAAAGCAAGGCATTCAGGGACGGCCGGCAGGGCGAGCAATGGAATTCAGCAATCGGCCCGCAGAGTTTTTAATTTTTGTACGCAGATTTTAACTGTCCTGCAGCGGCGCTTTCCCGGCGCCCAAAGGGAGCGAAGAATGAAAAATCTCAG
>JAGDAX010000079.1 GCA_017848335.1 Clostridia bacterium
TCTTGATTCGCCTCCCTCAAAACTGATATCATTCCGTCAAATCAGGTCCGGCCCGCAAGGCGCAGACCGCATTATAATGATTTCGGAGGATCATATCATGAAAAAATTAATAACTTTTTCGCTGGTAACGCTGGCGATGTCGGTTCTTCTCGGCATACTTTCGTTCGCTGCTCCGGTGACTCATGCGTTTTCTCCTCGTAAGCCTCGGGTAATAATATGATTTACGTATCTTTTCTCAGTATATCCAGATACTCCTCATAGGCGAATACCAATGCTTTGCCGGATTTCGTAGAATACTTTAAGATATCCTTATTGCATAGCGTGGCGATATAGTTTGCGGTGCCATTGCGGGAAAGACCCAGTGCAGCCGCCGTTTTTACCGTCTCAATGATCGGGTTGCGCTCGATATATGCAAACAGGTTCATGATATTCTGTCGAGAGCGCGTCGGGACGTCTGCCAGTTTTGCCTCGTTCTTTTGATGCAGATCATTCAGCCGATCGATGGTCTCCGTCGCATCTTCCGCGGTTTCTGCGACGCCGCGCAAGAAGAACTTTACCCATTGCTCGTAGTTTCCCGCTCTGCGGATTTCGCTCATCCGGTCGTAGTATTCGATCCGGTTGGATTTCAGGAAACACGACAGGTACAGCACCGGCGAGGAAATGACCTCTTTGCTTATCAGGAAGAGCGTGATCAGTAACCTCCCGACGCGGCCGTTGCCATCGAGGAACGGATGGATCGTCTCAAATTGGTAGTGCAGTAGCGCTGCCTTGATCAATGGATCCATCTCGTCGTCTTCGTTCATGAATCGCTCCAGCGCCGACATGCAGTCGATCATATCCTGCGGGTTGGGCGGGATGAAGCGGGCGTTCTTCAGCGTGCTGCCGATACCGCCGATCCAGTTCTGCGATACACGGAACTCGCCGGGCGTTTTATCGCCGCCGCGGACACTGTTCATCAGCACCGCATGCGTCTCCCGGATCAGCCGGTTACACAGCGGCAGAGCCTCCATGCGCTTGATGGCGAAATTGATCGCCCGGACATAATTCACCACGTCGGAAATATCGGCATTGGCTTTTTCGTCAATCTCCGGGTTCAATACATCTTCCAGTGTGCACTGTGTACCCTCGATCTGGGAGGATACCAGCGCCTCCTTCCTGACGTACATGGATATGAACAGATCCTTGTTCGGGATCCGGTCAGACAGACCGCTTAGCAGCGCCAGCTTCTTATGCGCGTCGATCAACAGCTGCTGCATCTCTGCATCGACTTCTATATTAGGATTTGGGGGTAACGGTTGCGGATAAAACGATGAGTATGCCATCTCTCCGCTGAAATTTTGCACCGTTTTTCCTGCACGGTTCTTCATGCCTTAACCTCCCATTTGAATTTTCCAACGATAGTATAGCACATCAAACTCATAAAATCAACCGGTTATGAGTTTTTGGCGGCTTTAATTCTCAAACAATTTCAAAAAATAGCGACCACATGGATTTCTCCACATGGTCGCTGTTTCGTTTGCCGCCCGAGTCTGTCCTTTGCGTTATCCTATTATAACACTCCGAGGGGCGCCTGTTTTGCAAGTACGCACTTTTGGCGCACGGTATTATATTCGGGCGTATCTGTCGCGCTTTAACCGCGTATTCGCAGCGTATTTATCGCGCATTCACCGCGTATTTATCGCGCGTTCGCCGCGCATTCACCGCGCATTAACGCGGTTCGCATGAGTCTATTCCAGAGACGCCCACAGGTCGTTGCACTGCGTCTCGATTTCGGCGAGCTTGTCCTGCCAGCTGGCCTTGCCGGTGCAGTACGAGCTGAACAGCTCCTCGATGCCCCCGGAAATGACGGAGGCGACCTCCGGCGGAACTGATGCGTTCACCTGGCCGGGTACGTAGCGCTCGTAATTGGCGGTGAAGGCGCTGAAATTGACGTTCTCGTAGCCCTCCTTGGTGAGGTGCCAGAAGTCCTGCTCGCCAAGCTTGCGGAACACGGGCACGTCGCCGCCCTCCTGTCCGTGAAGAGCCATCTGTCCTTCCTCGGTCCAGAGCGAAAGCACCAGTGCTGCAGCGGCGTCGGGATTCTTGGTGTAGCTGAACACACCGAAGCCAAGTGTGCCGCAGGGGGATGCCTTCTCGGGGAAGAGCGGCCAGGGAGCCACGTCCCAGGTGGTGCCGCGCTCGTTGTACTGGTTTGCCTCGGAGGTCGTGAGAACCGTGTAAGCGTTGACGGACGTGAACACACAGCCGTTATTCATTCTGACGTCGCCGTAGGTCTGGCGCATTTCGGCGCTCATCTCGACGTTCACGGGAAGGATCCAGCGGTTGTCGATGGCGGAAATCAGCTCGTTAATGCCTCTGCGGACGTTCTCGTTGGAGAGCATGACCTTCTTGTTTTCCTTGTCGGCCCAGTTGCCCCCGTAGGCGTAAATGAACGGGCTGAAGGTGTTTGACCAGTTGAGGGGAAAGCCTGCGCCCACCTGTGTCAGCGTTTTGCCGTCCGCGTCGTAGGTTTTGAGCGCCTCGGCGTAGACCTTAAAATCCTCCCAGGTCCAGTCGTTGGCCACCCGTTCGCCGACCTCCAGAAGGCCTGCCTGCACCATCGCGTCAACGTTGTACACGAAGGTGATGTTGCCGCAGGTGGCCCCCGCGAAATAGTATTTTCCCTTCGCTTCACAAAGCGCGAGAATGCCGCTGTAGATCTGCGATAGGTCGATGTCGAGGGCTTCTATGTACCCGTCAAGAGACATCAGCGCCTGCTGCGTGACCGCGTAGTCGTAAACGCTTTCGTCGCTGAGCCAGAACACGTCGCCGATGGTCCGCGAGGAAATCAGCGGGGCGTAATTGTCGGGGAGCGAGAAGTCCGCCTCGATAGTGACGTTGGGGTACTTGTTGCGGAACATATTTATCCAGCTGTTGACGCTCTTGCGCGACGCCTCGTTCGGGTAAACGTGAAGTCTGGCGCCAAGCTTGATGCGGCCCTCCACCGCAGGAATATATCCCTCCGGAAGATCCGGATCCGCCTTTTCAGCGGAAACGCATGCCGCGAATGCCAGGACCATCGCAAAGGCCAGGAATCCCATGACGATCCGCCTGAGTCCGACGGCGCTTTTTATTCTGTCAAAAGTTTTTTTCATAAGTTAAGGCCTTCCTTTAGAAGAATGTGGCGGAATGATAACATTTATTTTGTTTTTTTGCAAAGCGGCAGCGCCGGCAGCGTCCGATCGCACCGGGGATCCCCGGCACTGATCTCATTGACATCAGCCCCTCTGAAATGGTAAAATTCGGGACACAGAAGGCGCTTTCGATTCTATTGACGCGCTGCGACTTTCAAAAGGATTCAGGGACAAATATACTATGAAAAAATTCGGTTTTTTGGCAAACGGTGAAATGCTTTTTTGGGACGGGGCGAAGCTGGCGGCTTTTATTCGCGGTGCCGGATATGACGCGGTTGAGCTGATTGACGACATCATTTTCTCGCCCGACAGACCGCAGGGATATATTAAGGATCTGCTCAAGGCCTGCGACGACAACGGGATTTTCGTTTCGGAGGTGCTTGTACAGCACGACCTTGTGCTGGCGGACCCGGCAGCCCGCAAGGCGCAGAGGGAGCTTATTATCGCAAATATCGCGAAGGCTGCCGATATGGGCGTCAAGACCGTAAATCTCTTCACGGGCCCGGTGCCGTGGGATCCTTCGGCTCTCAGGGTCGGAGCTTCCGTTTCGTACGGTGACGCCTGGAATATGGTTTTCGAGGCGTTTGACGAGATCATTCCCGCCGCCGAGAATTACGGTGTGAAGCTGGCCGTTGAGAACGTTTGGGGAATGCTTGCCCACGATTTTTACACCAACAGCTTCCTCCAGAGCAGATACGGCTCGAAATCACTGGGCGTTAATCTGGACGTTTCCCACGACACGCTTTACGGGATCAACGATCCTGCGTTCATTATCCGTCAGTTCGGCAAGGACAAGATTTTCCACGTGCATCTCAAGGACGCGGTGGGTATTCCCGAGGACGGCAAATTCGTGTTCCCGCTGCTGGGAGAGGGGAACGTCAATTTCAAGGCGCTTTTCGCGGCGCTTGACGAGATCGGCTATGACGGCGTGGTCAGCGTTGAATTTGAGTCCTGGAGACACAGAAGTATTATGTGGGGCGGCGAGCACGCAAAGGCTGCTCCGGCGATGAGAGAGGCGATCGACAAGCTTCTGGCGCTGTGATACCGTCCGTCCGTTCAGCGGCTTGCGGCGTGAGGAAACCGTGGGAACCCCGCGCACGTTAAACGCTTGCAAAGACAGTCCTGCAAGGACAGTATTGAAATGATTCTTGAAACAAAACGATTGATTTTGAGACCCTGGGAAGAGACCGACGCTGAGGAGTGCTTTAAGTATTCGAAAGACCCTCGCGTCGGCCTTCCGTGCGGCTGGGCTGCGCATACAGACGTGGAATACAGCCGCAGGATCATCAGAGAGATATTGGCGGTCCCGGAGACCTATGCGATGGTCCTGAAATCTACCGGGCTTCCGGTGGGCAGCATCTCGCTGCATTTTGATACCGACCTTACCGATAAGGAAAACGAGTGCGAGATGGGTTATTGGATCGGAGTGCCTTATTGGGGGCAGGGCCTTACGCCGGAGGCCGCAAATGAGCTGCTGCGGCATGCCTTTTGCGACCTTGGCGTCACAACGGTCTTTGCGGGATATTTCGAAGGCAATTTAAAATCCCGGCGCGTTCAGGAGAAGTGCGGCTTCAAATTCCGCTGGGCCAGCGACGACGTGCCTGTGCCTGCGCTTGGCGAGAGCAGGAAGGGATACGTCACCGCCGTCACTAAAGAGGAGTGGGAAAGCCTGAACGGGCGTTCCGCGAATGCAGACTGAGGGGCACTGCCGCGAGCCGTCCGCAGTGCCGGCGGAGCAGCAATTCCGTGCAGCGATCCTGCGGGCAGCGATCCTCCGTGCAGCGATCCTCCGGGCTGCGCTCCTGTGAGCAGGCTACGCGGTTTATTTCCGCGCATCATCAGCTGCTTCTTTTTAGACAGCCGTTCTAACATTGTTATGGGGAGCTATTTTAACGAAGAAATCAAAAAGCTGACAGCGACAGGCTACCCGCCCGGTGCCCGGTGCACGGTGCCGGAACAAGGAAAGGCTATCGCGGGTCACGCGCCGGTTTTAAACTGTAAGCTGTGTAATTCGAGCTGTAAGTCAGCAGTACCGAACAGCTGCGCGGGGGCCACTGTTAACTCACGACCCGCAACTCACATTCCATAACTGTCAGCTCCGGACTCACGCAACGCGCCCGGTACTCAGCGCTTGCGCTGAACGTGCGCCCTCCGGCCTCTGGCCTATACACTCAAGCATTACAGCCGCTTTCAAGCTCACTTACGACAAATATTTACATCTCCCGCTCCATTTGCTAAAATCATTCCGATGAGATACGCTGCCGCCTGTTGTTTTCGGGCATATGCTTGATTGACCGGGGAGAGTGATTTTTATGAGAATAAAAGACTTGTTCAAAGGGATTAAAGAGCTGCTCAACCGAAAGAGGAAGCCTCCCGTACCGCGCTTTTATGACGGCGAGGAGGGACAGGACGGCCTTGGCCCTGATGCCGCCGACAACACCAGCGGCATCGCTTCCTTCCGCTATAGCTACAACGGCTCGATCGGCGGCGACAGCTACCATTACAGGCTTTGCCGCAAGGACGGCGGCTGGCACTTTTCCTATGAGTCGATGCTGCTCCCGGATTACGGTGAGATGGAGACTCCTGCGGAGGGTTCGTATGCGGAGAAGCTTTGGGAGGCTTACCTTGACGGGCGCATTGCCGAGTGGGAGGGCTTCTCGAAGTACAACACCATGGTTCTTGACGGCAGCGGCTTCTCCCTTGAGATCGTTTTCAACGACGGAAAGCACCTCTATGCAAGCGGAACCAATGCGTTCCCGCGTGGCTACCGTGAATTTGAGGACCGCATCGATGAAATCTTCAAGCCTCTTAGCGAGAAGGCTCAGACCGAAGCCCGCGATAATATCATCCGCCGCGGCATACAGGGCAGCCTTTCTTCTGCGCTGGTTTATTTCAAACAGAGGGGCGATTCGGGCGGCGACGAGTACAATTTTCAGATAGGCAGAGGCGGCAGAGGCAACAATTTCTCCCTGTCCGTGAAGTCTGTCAGCGGCGAGTTTTTCCCGAAGGGCAGCCTCAATATCAACCGTGAGGTGCCTGACGGGCTAACCGGTCTGGAGGAGATCGACGCGCTCATAAGGCGGTATGACCTTATCGAGTGGTACAATTACGAAGGGATGGACCCGGATCACAACAACAAGGAGTGGTTTCAGGTGTCCTTCTGCTTCGACGGGATGAACCTTAATGCCATGGGGTCCGCGTATCCGGCGAATTACGGCGCGTTCAGGAAGAGTTTTCTGACGCTGATGGCCTCAGTCGCGGAGAGGGTTCAAAAGGAAATTATGGCGGAGCAAGGCCACGCGGCGGAGACTGCCGGGAAAGATATTGACGCGGAGGAGATCGACGCGAACTGAATTGACGCGAATGGAATTGTCGCGGATAAAAAAGCCTGAGAGGGGGATTTGTGATGAAATATTCTGACAAAATCAACGGATTCTGGGAGGAAGGCTACCACTATTATATCGAGATAAGGGACGACGCCATTACGATAAGGGACTACGCCCGCAGAATCATGCTGGAGACAAAGCTGTTCTATGATGCGAAATCGGTGGAAAAAGGCGAAAGGACGCCGCTGATCCTCGAGAACGGCATCCTTTCCCGTGACTGCGACGACGACCCGTTCACTATGATAAGGACGCTGGACTACGAGAACGGCGAGCTGAAGATGCTTTACTATTACACGATAATGGGCGAAACGCTTTACACGCTGAAGAAGGTGGAGAACGGGCCCTTCGACCACATTATCATACGCGACGCGGAGTTTCTGGAAGGACTGCAGGGCGACTGGTACGAATGGAAGGGCCGCGACGATTTCTTCGGCAAGATCACCATCAAGGGCAACAAGATAATAATCATGGGTGAGAGCCGGGGCTTCCACGTAGTGAGTTACACGTACGACAGGGAGAGCGTGTACATCGTGCCCGACAATCTCATCGACTCGAACTTCCCGTCCTACACGCAGTTTAAGGTGGAGCCCGATATGCTGACCTCGAGAATGATCGTTTATGACGCAAGCGTGCCGCTTTCGGTGTTTGCGCGCAAGGATATGCTGGACAAGATCGAGATCCCGGACGCCGCCAGGGCGCCTGTTGTCAGCACCATGACGTACAATCCGGATATCAGCCCCCTCGGTATGCCCGTCAACGGTTTTATGGGCATGGGCATGGGAATGGGTATGGGTATGGGAGACGGAGCGGCGGGCGGCAGTAACGACGCGCAGCCCGGACCCGAAACGCCCGCGAAGCCTGACGATCCGGCCACGGCCCTGCCGGAGACCGGGAACAAGGCGGAGAGCCAGTCGGAAATCAAATTCTGCCCCACCTGCGGCTACCGGCTCAAGGACGGTTCGCTGAGGTTCTGCCCCGAATGCGGTACGAAGCTGAGGTAGGGAGAGGCTCGTGCAAGAAGAGGCTCAGGCAAGGGAGGCTCAGGCAAGGGAGGCTCAGGTAAGGAGAGGCTCAGGTAAAGGGCGGCGAAGCCTTATCGGGAACGGGCGTTCCCCCGGGGCAGTGATTCCTGCGGACAGACCTTCCTTCGGGCAGACCTTCACCGGGGACTTTCTCCGAAGACTTTTCCGAACACTTTCCTGAAGATAAGCTTAAAACATAAGCCACGGGCTCGAAACCGATTGCAATCAGCGCTTCATTTCTCTATAATGAAGTCACTAAACTACCTGGGAGGTAAACAATGCGACAAGCCAAGCTTATATTAAAACTGATTACGCTGACGGTTGCCGTGATGCTTACTATCGCGGCCTTCGGGTGTAACGAATACGTGCCGAATCAGGGCATTCTGGCGGATGATTATATTCCCGCGCCCTCCGGCAAGATCAAGCTTCAGTACACCATGACGGTAACCGAAGCCGAGAAGCGCTCCATCAACGACTGGATTTCCGCGTTCAACAGTACGTACCCGGACGTCAAGGTCAACGCCGAGTTCAACGTCTCACCGCAGGCTCTTCAGGCGCAGATTTCTTCCAAGAGCGTCGGCGACGTGTTCTTCCTGGACGAAACGAAGGTATACAATTACGCAATTGTCCAAAAAGCCCTTATGCCGCTGGATTATTACGTTGACGCTTACGATATAGACCTTTCGAACGTATTCTCGGCAATCATGAAAATGGGCGTTTGCGAAGGCAAGCTTTATATGGTTTTGAGAGACTACAACCATATGCTGCTCCACTATAACCGCGATCTCGTAAAGGCCGCAAACCTTACGGATCCCATCGAGCTTGAGTCGTCCGGCGAATGGACCTGGGACAGGTTTAAGGACTACTGCCGCAGACTTACCACGGACGAGGATTCCGAGGATAAAGTCGTAGGCGCGTCAATGCCTCTCGGCTACACCCCCGTGTCCGTTATGTTCCTTGAGGGCTGGGGCGGTCAGTACTACGATACCGCGCAGAAGAAGGTGTATTTCAAGAGCGACGAGAGAGTTCTTCAGGGCGTCAATGAGATGATAAGCGTTGTCGAGGAGAACATTCTCAACTACCAGCCTGTCGACCAGAACGGAACAGGCGCGAACTCGATCAATACGTCCGCTCAGGCCCGCAGAGACTTCACGGGCTACAGGTCGGCTTTTGCCACGCTGGTGTTCCCGTCCTTCGGCAGCATAGGCAAGGAATATGAGAGCAAGGGCACCGACTGGGATATCGTTTCAATGCCTGCCACACCTACCCACAAGGTCGGTACGGGCGCCACGGGATTTGTGGTATTTAACGGAACGAAGAGCGCCGACGCCGCCGCAGCTCTCGTGCTTTCGCTCTATACCGAGGAAGGCCAGCGCGCATACAACGGTCAGGAAGGCGGTTCGGTGCCGAACGTGAGGACCCTTGCTGAGGACAGGTTCTGGAGAGTGCCCTTCGCGGACAGAAGAGACGACCCCGTGAATGGCAAGAACTACTTCGCCTTTATTTCGTTCCCTGAGGCTGATACCTTCGGCCGCATCGAGTGCGTGCTTCCGCCCGAAATCGCGACAATCGTAACTACCGCGATCCAGAACATCGTGCCGGACGTAATAAACGGCAAGATTTCCGTGGACAGCGCGTTGGAAAAGCTGGAAGCGGAAGCCAACGATACCTGGGAGACGATCTATGCGGGGTGAGGATTTGGTGCCGGGTGCCGAAAAAGGCCGAAGGCCGGAGACAAGAGGCCAGACGTGCGTTCCGCGCGAGTGCTAAGTACTTAGTGCTAAATGCCAAGTGATTAGCGTGCTGCGCGGAGGTGCTTCTAAAAGGCCGGAGGCTGGAGAGCGCCGAGCGGTGGCCAGAGTTACGGTCTGAAACCCCGGCCCGATCATTCAGCTAATTTGCAGGATATGGGAACAGACGACTGTCGCGCAAGGCGGCACTCCCTGACCCGTATCCTGTTTTTCGTCTGAGGGTCTCCTGCAGGGGATCGCCTGTCGGCAGACTCACAACTCGCGTCCCATAGCTCTTAACTCGCGTCCCATAGCTCTTAACTCGCGCCCGTAGCTCTTAACTCACGTCCCATAGCTGCCGCGAAGCGGCACCTGGTCTCCGCGCAGCGCTCTCTGGCCTTTGGCCTCTTGCCTCGAGCCTTACAGCAGCGTGACGCAGCAGCGTGACGCGCAGTGCACTTGGCACTTGGCACTCAACATAAAAAAACGCTTGATTTAATTCCGGCGTTGTGGTATCATACCTCGGATATTGAAATTCACACGGATTTCGATGGCCGCGGAGGTGACCTTGTCGGGTTCCCGCAGTCAGATGACGAATCCGGAGGAAAAAAACAGGAGGTTTTAAAAATGAGTGTTATTTCAATGAAGCAATTGCTGGAAGCCGGCGTACATTTCGGGCATCAGACCAGGAGATGGAATCCTAAGATGGCCGAGTACATTTATATGGAGAGAAACGGTATCCATATAATCGACCTTCAGAAGACCGCCAAGAAGATTGACGAGGCGTACAATTTCGTGCAGCAGCTCTCCGCTGAGGCCGGCACGATGCTCTTCGTGGGCACAAAGAAGCAGGCTAAGGACGCTATTGCCGAGGAAGCAGACCGCTGCGGTATGTACTACGTTAACAACAGATGGCTGGGCGGCATGCTGACCAACTATCAGACCATCAAGCAGAGAATCAGAAGGCTTAACGAGCTTACCGAGAAGGAAGAGAACGGCACCTTCGATTATCTTCCCAAAAAGGAAGTTATCAAGCTCAGGCTCGAGAAGGACAAGCTCGAGAAGAACCTTGGCGGCATCCGCACCATGACGTCGCTTCCCAATGCGGTGTTCGTGGTTGACCCGAAGGCCGAGAAGAACGCTGTGCTCGAAGCCAGAAAGCTCGGTATCCCGGTTATAGGTATTGTCGATACCAACTGCGACCCTGAGGACGTGGACTACGCGATTCCTGCAAACGACGACGCTATCCGCGCCATCAAGCTTATCACTGCCAAGATGGCAGACGCTGTCATCGAGGGCCGCGAGGGCGCTGAGCAGGAGGTTGCCGAGATCGAGCTTACCGCTGAGCAGGAAACTGTCGAGGGCAATGCGGCTCTTGAGGTGGAGGAGCTTGAGGCAGCTATCACGGAGCAGTGATCCATTGCCGCGACAGGTGATCGGCACCATCAAAAGTTTTGAATAAGGAGGAATATTATCATGGCTGTAGATATGACAGTTTTAAAAGAGTTAAGGGAGAAAACACAGGCCGGCATCGCCGATTGCAAAAAGGCTCTTGAGGCTTGTGACGGAGATATGGCTAAGGCGGTCGACTACCTTAGAGAAAAAGGACTTTCGACAGCTGTTAAGAAATCCGGCAGGATCGCTTCCGAGGGTGTGGTCGAGAGCTACATTCACGGAAACGGCAGAATAGGCGTTCTTATCGAAGTCAACTGCGAGACAGACTTCGTGGCGCGCAACGACGTTTTCAAGCAGTTCGTTAAGGACATGGCAATGCAGATCGCAGCCAGCCAGCCCCTTTACATTGCGAAAGAGGATGTTCCCGCGGAAGCTCTTGAGAGAGAAGCAAACGTGCTCAAGGCGCAGGCTCTCAACGAAGGCAAGCCCGAGAAGATCGTCGAAAAGATCGTCGAAGGCCGTATGTCCAAGTACTATGAGGATTTCTGCCTTCTGGAGCAGAGCTTCGTAAAGGACCCCGAGATCAAGGTCAAGGACGTTCTCACACAGACGATCGCGAAGCTCAATGAGAACATCAAGGTCAGACGTTTCGTCAGATACGAGATGGGCGAGGGCCTCGAAAAGAAAGAAGAGAACTTCGCTGAGGAAGTTATGAAACAGATCAAAGGCTGATAGCTTAAACGAAACGGTCGCATTTTCCTTCAAAGACGGTGCGGCCGTTTTTTTAAGACACGAATGGTTTTGGCCGGGCGAAGCGGGCAGACAAGGCTGATCAGTCAGGCCGGACTGCAGAGCAGGAATTCCGGCCGGCGCACAGGTAAGTCCGTCCGGCGCACAGGCAAGTCCGGCCGGCGTACAGGCAAGTCCGTCCGGCGTACAGGCAAGTCCGTCCGGCGTACAGGCAAGTCCGTCCGGCCTTCAAGGAAGCATATATTACAGGAGCATTAAACAATGAATAGTATTTACAAACGCGTTCTTATCAAAATCAGCGGAGAGGCTATGGCAGGGGAGCAGAAGCACGGAATCGACGAAGACGTGCTGACAAAGCTTTGCCTCGCGCTCAAGAAGGCGGTTACCGAAGCAGGCGTTCAAATCGCAATCGTAGTCGGCGGCGGAAACTTTTGGCGCGGCGCCAAGAATCCGGCATTCGACAGATCCGATGCGGATCACATGGGTATGCTGGCCACCGTGATGAACGCAATCGCCCTCAAGGACAAGCTTCGCCAGATGGGCGTGCCCGCCGTTGCGATGTCCGCTATCGAGATGAACGCGATCTGCGAGCTCTACGTAAGAGCAAAAGCCGATGAATACCTGAGCTCCGGCAAAATCGTAATCCTGGGCTGCGGCACCGGAAGTCCCTTTTTCACCACCGACACCGGAGCGGCTCTCAGGGCGGCGCAGCTTTCGTGCGACGCAATTCTGCTCGCCAAAAATATCGACGGCGTCTATGACAGCGATCCCGCCGGGAACCCCAATGCCAAAAAGTTTGACCGCATATCCATGAGCGACGTGCTGGCCCGGAATCTGAAGGTGATGGATCTCACCGCCACTGCCTTCTGCCTCGAGCACAATATGCCCCTCAGCGTATTTGAGATCAAGGATCCCGGGAACGTGCTTAGAGTTTTGAAAGGCGAGAAGATCGGAACCGAGGTATATTGCTGAGAACACGGTTGCTTCAGGCCGCCGTAAGCGAAGTTGACTTTTTTGCTTCACCCTTTGACGGCTTTTGCAGTCTTTTGTCGGCCTTTGTCTGTTTCTTTGTCTGCTTTTCTAAAAAAACTGTTGACAAACATTTTTTTAACTGTTATACTCTTGCAGGTCGAAAGCTGTGGCTCTTTGGTCAAGCGGCTAAGACGCCGCCCTCTCACGGCGGAAACACGAGTTCGATTCTCGTAAGAGTCACCATTGCCTGTTCCTCGCGGACAGGCTTTTTTTAATTTTTACGGATGCGGGGCTTGCGTCCGCGGACGCGGCAAGGAACGCTCGCAGCCCGACCCGCGGAGAACTCTTGGCAACCGCGCAGCATATTGAGCGCGGCATATTGAGGACGGAACAAGAGCGCGCTCACGCGTAAACCGTTCGCGCTAAAATTGAAGACGCGGAATCTGATTCAATGGTCGCGCAGCGCACTTGCAACTCCCGTCCCGTAGCTGTTGACTCACCTCCCAAAACTCGCGCGGACCGCGCGTTTGCCTCCGGCCTCCGGCCTTCAGCCTTTTCCCGGCCCTCATGTATCACACTGTTGCACTTCACGGGCAAATCAGCTACAATAAACTCACGAAACGGAAGGCTTGACGCGTTGTGTTTCAAAAAGTTTACAGGGGTGACATTATGAATTCGAAGGAATGGTTCAAGGACGCAAAATACGGCATGATGATACATTGGGGACTGTATTCTCTTCTTGCGGGAGAATGGCAGGGCCGCAGGATGGGCAGCCTTATCGGCGAATGGGCCCAGCAATATTTCCGGATACCGCTCTCTGAGTACACGAAGCTGGCCGGGGCATTCGATCCGGTTTACTTCGACGCGGAGGAGTGGGTGCGCCTTGCTGCGAACGCGGGAATGAAGTACGTCGTCTTCACGTCGAAGCACCATGACGGCTTCGCGATGTTCAAGTCGGAGGTCTGCGGTTACAACGTTTGCGACGCTACGCCCTTCAAGCGCGACGTGGTGGAGGAGCTGGCATTCGCGTGCAAAAAGTACGGGCTGAGGCTCGGGCTTTACTATTCTCAGGACCTCGACTGGGCGCATCCTCACGGCGGCGGATATACGGCCGGCAAGACCTGGTGCGGCAGCGAGGCTTATCTTGTGAACAACTGGGATTTTCCGGACGATGCGCACAAGGATTATTCGATCTGCTTCGAGGAGAAGATCAAGCCGCAGGTGAAGGAGATCCTCACCAAGTACGGAGACCTCTGCCTTATATGGTTCGACGTGCCCGTGACAATAAATCCCGACCAGACCGATGAGCTTTTCAGGCTCGTGAAGTCGTACCAGCCGGACTGTCTGATCAATTCGCGGATCGGAAACGGCTACGGCGACTACGTTTCCGCGGAGGACAACGAGATTCCTCAGGACGCCAAGGAGGGCATGCTTTTCGAGACGCCCTGCACGATCAATGACACCTGGGGCTACAAGTCGTACGACAATAACTGGAAGACGCCCGAAGAGATAAGGCGGCTCAGGCATCACCTTAACGAGCGGGGGATGAATTATCTTCTGAACGTGGGGCCGGATTACCTGGGAAGGATACCGGGGCCGTCGGCGGAGGTGCTTCTCAAGGCGGCGGACTGACCGCGATGCACCTTAAATAAAAGGCGGCGGAATCGGCGCGGGACGCTGAAGGATTACGGCAAAACGGCTGAGGAGGAGCCCGGCGGTAAGCCCGGGAATGAGCCTTGCGACGAACTTGAGAATAAGCCCGGGAATGTGCCTTGCGACGTACTTGAGAATAAGCCCGGGAATGAGCCTTGCGACGTACTTGAGAATAAGCCCGATAATGATCCCCCGATCCTGAGATACCGAAAAACAAAAACGCTCACGACCGAAAAGCAGTCATGAGCGTTATATCCTGGTCGGAGTGACCTGACTTGAACAGGCGACCTCTTGCACCCCAAGCAAGCACTCTAGCCAAACTGAGCTACACCCCGAGGACGGGCAATAGTATAACACAATTAAAAAAACTTGTAAACTGTTTTTTTGAGGGCGGCTGCGAATTGCGGACCTGTGCCGGGCGAAAGGCTCTTTGGCCGGAGCCGGGCAAAAAGGATTCCGCGTCTGCAGCTTGAGTCACGCACGGTTCACGCTTAAGCGTGCGCTTGTTCCGGCCTCCGGCCTCCGGCCTTACAGCGGCACCCGGCACTCCGAAAATTGTCGAAAGCCCTTGAAAAAATTAGTTTTGAGGGGTATAATAATACACGGTAAGACTTGGCTGACAAACGTAATTTCGCAATACATCGTTTTTTGAGATAACGAAGTTTAATTAACAGGTAAACAGTTAGACCGAAAGGAGAAAAAAATGGGATTATTAAGAGGTATAATCGATTTAGGCAGCAACCTTCTCACCGCCGGTAAAGGCGCCGTTGGTTCCGCGCTTCAGGATCAGTGGAAGGAATTCTTCTATTGCGAAGCGCTGCCCAATGACACGCTTATGGTCAAGGGACAGAAGGTCATCAACAATGCCAGATCCGCTAACACCAAGGCAAGTGACAACATCATTTCCAGAGGTTCCGGTATTGTGGTTGCTGACGGACAGTTTATGATTATTGTTGAGCAGGGACGTATCGTTGAAGCCTGCGGCGAGCCCGGAGAGTTCACGTACGATTCTTCCACGGAGCCCAGCATATTCTCGGGAAAGCTCGGCAAAAATATTCTCGATACCTTTAAGATCATCGGCAGAAGGTTCACGTACGGCGGCGACACCGGTAAGGACCAGAGAGTTTACTACTTCAACACCAAGGAAATCCTTGACAACAAATTCGGCACTCAGAGCCCGATCATGTTTAAGGTAGTGGACAACAACATCGCTCTGGACATCGACGTTCCGATCAAGTGCTCCGGTGTATACACCTTCAGGATCGCCAACCCGCTTCTGTTCTATACAAGCATTGCCGGCAACGTACACGACCTGTACAAGAAAGACGAGCTTGCCTCCACCATGAAGGTCGAATTCGTGGCGGCGCTGCAGCCGGCTCTCGGCAGACTGTCGCAAAAGCAGATCAGACCCAGCGAGCTCTCGCTCCACGTGCAGGATCTGGGTGACGCCTGCAATGAAGAGCTGTCACAGTCCTGGGGTGAGGGAAGAGGTATCGTGGTTGAGAAGGTAGCCCTCAATCCTATCGTTCTCGACGAAGAGTATCAAAAGAAGATCAGTGACGCTCAGTACGAAGCAAGACTTCGCCGCGTAGACCTGGCCGCTGCCGGTATGACACAGGCTCAGATCGACGCTATGAAGAAGGCTGCCGAGAATGAAGGCGGCGCGATGACCGGATTCCTGGGACTCGGCCTTGCTCAGAACGCAGGCGGAATGAACGCAGGCAACCTTTACCAGCTGGCTTCGCAGCAGGGCATGACGCAGACCGCGGCTCCCAACGTTGCTGCCGCAGCTGATACGTGGACCTGTCCTAAATGCGGCAAGACCGTGAGCGGCAACTTCTGCCCTGAGTGCGGCGCCAAGAAGCCTGAGGCTCCCGAAAGCTGGATCTGCCCCAAGTGCGGCAAGACCGCGACCGGTAACTTCTGCCCCGACTGCGGCGAGAAGAAGCCCGCGTCCAAGGCTGACGGCTGGGATTGCCCCAAGTGCGGAACCGTAAATAAAGGCCAGTTCTGCACCAACTGCGGTGAGAGAAAGCCTGCAGGCGCTCCTCTTTACAA
>JAGDAX010000080.1 GCA_017848335.1 Clostridia bacterium
GGGCTGCGAGCTTGAAAGGCGAATCAGCAGAGGAGTCGGCAGAGGAATAAGCAGGGTGACTTTTTAAGGTGACTATGTAACGGGATCTGTAATTCAAGGATCAGGACGCGGAAATACGGTCAGAGGCGCGGCGTACGGTCAGAGGCGCGGAGTCCGCAATTACAGGCGCGGCGTTCAAATCCGTGAGAGCGGAATACAAATCCGTGAGAACGGAATACAAATTCTTGAAAGCGGAATATAAATTCGTGAGAGCGGAATTGATTATCCGCTTTTTTTATGTTATAAAATGGTCAATACGATCCCGGAAGGTGATTTTATGAAAGAAAAACGTTTGATTTTGACCATGATCTTGAACATAATTTTGACCCTGACCCTGACGGTCGCGTGCGCTGCGATAATTGCGGGCTGCGGCGTGAACTCTGTTCGGGTGCCCGACAATATACCGGGCGGCAGTGACACCGCGGCCGCTGACAACGCCACCGCGGAACCTTCGGGTTTTCAGTCTGAAAGGCCGCTTCAACCGGAAGGGCCGACAGACGATTCTACGGCGGGAAATGCGACCGGGGGTCAGGCGGTTACGGATACACCGGATGCGGCAAATACGGCGACTCCGGACGCAGGAGTTACGGCCACACCGGATGAGGCGGTTACGGCGGCACCCGAGACTCAGGGCACGCCGGAGCCTTCTTCCGCAGGTACGTCCGAGCCTGCGGAGACTCCTACTGCGGCGCTTTCTCAGACGCCGACGCCTTCTCAAACACCCACGCCGACTCCTGCTGCGACGCCCACACCCACGCCGACGCCCACACCGACGCCGACGCCCACGCCCACACCGACGCCGACGCCGGAGATACGGTACAAGCTTAACGAGCTTATCAAGAGCGGAAAAAAATTCACGGTGGGGTTCCGGCTTGTCGTGCACAGCCAGGCATATCAGGGGAATTACGTGGGCCAGGGCGCATGCTCCGACGGCACGTACGCCTATTTCATACTGAAGCCTTCAGCCGACGGCGAGGCAATCATTGCCAAGCACGAGCTCAGCACCGGCAGGCTCGTTAAGCGCAGCGATCCGATCTACGTTTTCCACGGCAACGACATGACCTACGATTCCGCGCGCAATCTGCTTTACGTCGCCCACGGTTCGTCGGAGGGCACGATCCTGACGACGGTGGACCCCGAAACTCTTGAGGTGGTCACCCAGTCCGTGAAGATCTCCAAGGGGGCAGGCGCCATCACCTATTCGCCGGAGCGGGACGCTTTTGCCATCAGCCAGGGCGGCAAGAACCTGCGGTTCCTCGACAATACGCTCAAGGTGACCAAGTCGATCAACCGCGAAGAGCTTGAATACACCGCCCAGGGAATGGGCTCCGACGAGGATTTCATCTACTTTCCCATGAGCCCCAAGGGCTCCGGCAAGGACAATATTCTCGTGGTGTACGACTGGGAGGGCAGCTACGTGACGACCGTGCACCTTGACACGGACCGCGAATCCGAATCGATGTTCATGGTGAACGGCGATTACTACGTGAACTTCTATTTCGGCGACGGCGCAAGGCTGTACAGGCTTATTTTCTACCCGGAAGACTGAAAATGCGCGGGAGATCCCGCGCTCGGAGAACATTATTGCTGAATTAAGACGGATAACGGAGCGGACGTTGCTCCGGCGCGGCCGACGGGCTCACGCGACCGATGGATTCACACGACCGTTTGCTTCTCGCGACCGATGGATTCACACGACCACGCTCTTGGCGGTGAGGATGAGCTTCTTGACGTTGAGCGACGTGAGCGACTCGATCTCATAGGTGATGGCCCTTCGCAGCATTGACATGAGCTGCGGAATCGGGTAGCCGTAATTGAGCACGTAATCCACCTCGACGTTGATGCCGTCGGCGATGCTCGTCACCCTGAAGCGGCTGATTTTAGCCACTGCGGGAAATGACAGCGAGGTGTGCTCTATGAGCTGGTAGATGGCATATTCCGAAATCGTGAATTTGCCGAGATAGCTGAAGGCGGGCCGCACCACGGATTTTTCCCCGGCGGACTCCATATAGCCGTTCTGGTTCTTCTTGAAAACGTTCAGCGGGTCGAGGTAAATGCCCGAGAAGTCCTTCTTGAGCTCCATTGTCGGCACCGGAATAACGTGCTTGCCCTGATTGCGGCGGGTCTTGAGGGCTTGCTGGATCTCCTCGGGGGAGGCGATGTCCGAAATGTAAATCGTCTCGTCGATGCCCGCGAAGCCCAGCCTCTCGGCGATCTTCTTCACCATACCGTCGGAGGTACCGAGAATAAGAACGCTCTCGGCCTTCATGGTTTTGAGCGCGTGCGAGACCTCGAACGCATGGTCGTCGTTCACGAAAACCGCGGTCTTGACGGAGGCGATCTTGGTCTTTTCCTTTTTGGCCGAACGGCCGCAGACGATGTTGCTGCCCTTGATAAGCAGCCCGTCGTCAATAATGTACTCGATGTTTTTTTCTCTGGCGATCCAGGGCGCCCGGTGACTCTTGCCGGACCCGCTCTGGCCAACCAACGCGTAAACCTTCAAGCCGCCCCTCCGTTTCTGAAAAAGTCCGCCGATGCGCGGGAATACGACCCGCCGCGGCGCGATAATACCGCACTCTGAGCCCGGAAATCAGGCTCCTCAAGCCCGCGAATAAATCCGCCTTCGCAGACATTATATCACATTTGAGGCGGAGAAACGAGGGCCAAGTGCGCTGTTAGAAGGGGCGAGTGCCAAGTGCCAAGAGTCCGGTGCGCTTCGCGACGCAATTGACAACCTCCGCGCTTCTGTGCTAAACTGAGCCCACCGTTTCCCACCAAGAGGAGAGAAGTGACAATGAACAAAAAAATGCTTAAATACGGTCTTGCTGCGGTGCTGACACTGGTGCTGCTGCTTGGCGCGGCCTGCACGGGCGGGACGAACCGGCCGGCCGAGACCGAGATCCCGACGCCGACGCCCGTGCCACGGGACATTTCGAACGACACCCCTGCGGCCGCGTCCGTGGTGTACGCCAACCAGGTCGCCAACAGCGTCCAGGCTGTGTATACTTCCTGCGAGAGAGACGTTTACATGATCACAAACCGGGGCATGGCCCTCAGCTACAGGCTTTTCGGGGAGAACACCGACAAGGGCCCGGCGTCCTTCGACAGCGCGGAGGGCAGGACGTACTTCACGGACAGCATGGACATTTACGTGATAGACAGCAACGGCGTGGAGTGGAGCGACAGGTACTCGCTTATCAGCGGCAGGGTCAACACCACGCGGCTGGGGTATTACTATTACGAGACACACGTGCGCGATCTGATCTTTGGCGTCGCGGCAACGGAAGGCAATTTCGAGGCGTCGACGGATATTCTCGCGGCGGCGGGCTCGGCGAAGGGAGGCATTATTGCGCGGGACGGAGAGGCGATAATGAAATCCGGCAAGCTGGAGTTTACGGTGAAGTCGGCCTATGACCCGTACTTCGTGATACAAGGATTCGCGATCCCCAAGACTTCGGTCAACTTGATACAGATTACGATGACCGTAAGCGGCACCGCCTCCACCTGCGAGCTTTTCATTGACGACGGCGGGGATTTCAACCATAAGCAGGCGCTCAAATTTGCGGTACTGCCCGACGGCAAGGAGCACACGTACCTTGTCGATATTTCCGCGATCCAGGGCGGAGAAACGCTGAAGGGCGTCAGGTTTGACATCGGCGACACCGTGAAGGACACGGTCAGGGTGTCGGCCATAAGGGCGGCGAAGCCGAATTCGCAGGCCCCGAAGCTGAAGGCCGAGAAGATATACCACACGTTCCCGGACAAGCTTCACCAGCAGTTCAGGGTGGTGTCCTATGCAAAGATCGACGATCTGGCCGAGATGGGGACGCTTTGGCGCGTGGACAAGAGCAAGGTTTCCTCGCTGGAGATCAAGGACGTGAACGGAACACACGGCGACCTGAGCTTCGACCCGGCCACGGTGGAGTACGTGGCCTTTGACGTTGCGGAGGCAGGCGTTTGCGGCATCATTATTCCCGACGGCGGCTCCGAAACAAAGGAAGTGACCGTGAGCGAGGAGGGCGGCTTCTACGTGGTGCGGCAGAAGTTCGGCGGTAAGCTGAGCATCAGGGACAAGGGTGACGCCACCTGGGGCAACAGGCTCTATTACGACGGCACGCACAGCTTCAGCGGCATCGCGACGGCGGCTTATCTGGAGAGGAATCCCCTTGACGCGTCAAGAATCACCGTCACCGAGACGAATTCCTCCGCCAGGTACAAGGGCTACGACGCGCTTCGCGGGCTTTACGTTTTTACGATGAAGGGCACGACCTTCAACACGGCATACAAGCCGGAAAATCACAACCGGTACTACAGCGCCTCCGTGACAGTGGAAAATGACTCCAACGAGAGAATCGTCTACATGGATTTTAACTCCGGCGAGGAGTGCATTGAAAGCGGCGCGATCCTTGACGGGAACGGTACGCTTGTGCCCATACCGATGGAGGTGTGCAAGAATTTTTCGGGCGAAAAGGAGGAACCGCTGTACGATCCCACGGACGTGCCCTACTCCGACACGTTCTTCCCGCTGAAGCTTGCCGCCAACGAGTCCTTGAGCTTTACGCAGATGCACCTTTACCAGAACTGGGGCATTTTCCCGCTGAAGCAGATCGGCTCGATCCAGTTCCACGTTTCATATTACCATCTGTCCACGGGCGTCACCGAGTCCAATTGCATTGCTCCGTATTTTGTTTACGGCCGCGACGGCTGGACGCTTCCCGACTTCAGGGGCCCCAGCGGCATTATGTGGACGAGCCAGCCCCAGTTCACCGCGGGAGGGCACAACAAGTTTGTTTCCTATATAGATGACAAAGGCAGGCTCAACCGCTCCGAGTACACGGGCAGCAGCATCAGATCCTACGGGCCCACATACGCGGACCTGGAGTACAGCTACAAGGCGGACAGCGGCAAGTACGAGTACACGCTGCGCCACATGGAATTCCCGCAGTCCGACGAAAACCGGGGCTACTACACGCTTTCGCTGAAATTCCTGGAGGATCTCACCGTGAAAGACGTCCGCCGCAGCTTCACGCTCCACTACTTCGACGGCCGCGACCAGAAGTTCGACAAGCTGAGCTACCTTGCCGAGGACGGCTCCGTAAAGACCGTTGTCACCGACTTCTCGGGCGAGAATTTCAACACCGTGAAGCTCCAGAAGGGCAAATTCTGGTTCGCTCTCTACGGCTCCAACAGCGACGACCCCATGAACGAGGCCTTCGTGCTCAAGAAGTACGAAGCGGTCCTGGGCGGCAAGGCCTGGATCGGCAATATGGTCCTCCGCAACGGCTACGACGGCGTTATGTACAACGTCACCGAGCTGTCCCTGGATCTGGGTAAATTCACCTTTAAGAAGGGCGATACGATATACATGGAATTCCTGCTGGTGCCCTGGGGCAACACAAACCGCGACACCTGCGAGAACGTGGAGAGGCTCTTTGAGGACTCCGCTCTGAAGCCCCTTGCCGTGAACGTATCCACCGGCAGGCTTGCGGAGGAGCCCTTCCTTCCGCGCATTGTCTGCGAAGGCAACGCAGCCGAATTTTCGATCACCGGCGGCCGCAACCGCAACGCGGTCAGGGTGGACGGCTTCACAAAGCTTGTGCGGCCCGTCATTGAAAAGAAAAATGCATCCGGCGCCTTCGAGAAGTACGACACGAGTGTCGAGAGCTACGACGGCTACCAGGTGCATTTCAATCCGGACGGCACATACGGATATTCGTTTATTTTCGAGCAGGGGAGCCCGGATGACGTGGCGGAATTCAGGGTCTTCGTGGATTAAGTGAGTCAGCAGGGAGGCCCGGTGCGCTTCCGCGGACAGGAAGAATTGAACCTCTTCCGCGGTTGGTGCGCTTCCGCAGTCGGTGCGCTTCCGCGGACAGGAAGAATTGAACCGTTTCCGCATTGAGAGCCCGGGATGACGCCCGAAAGCTTCACAGCACGTCAGTGTTTCCCGTCATCTTCTGGATCCCGCGGGGCAGTGCGTCCCGCGAATTTCCCCAGTCGGCGTTCTGGTTGCGGTAATCGAATTTTTGCGTAAACCAGAGGACGTCGCCCTCGATGCGCTTCAGGTTTTCCTTGAGAAGAGCAACGACGAGGTCGCAGAATTCGCCGCGGCGGGAGCCGGACAGCTTCTCGGGCGCAAGCTCCAGCAGAAGCGCGGTGTGGGGTATGCAGAAGCCCTTGGAATTTCTGACCTTGGCGCGAAAATCACTGTCGCTCCGGTATTGGTGGAAAATGATATCCACGTAGCGGGACATGGTGTAGTCGAGCTTTTGGCACACCGCGCAGTCGCACAGGTGCTTCTTGAGGTACTTGACAAGACCTCCGTAAGAGCCTTCGGAAACGGAGGTTCTTTTGCCGAAAAGGCCGCGCTTTTTGGGCTGCTCCGCGGGTGCGTCTGCGAAATCCGGGACGTTTGCGGAACCTGCGGCGTCTGCCGGATCAGATGAATCGGCGGAAGCTGCGTAAGCGGCGGAAGCCGTAGAAGCGACGGACACGCCCTTCGAGTATTTTTCGATCCGTGCGATCTGTTCGGTCATGTAGGTATCCAGCATAAGGCCGAGACCCAGCTTTTTGGCCTGCGAATTGTACAGCAGGTCGAAGTGGCGGCCGCAGAAGCCGACGTCGTTGGTGAGTATTCTCGTGTCGGGCTCCATAAGGGAAGGGCCTGCGAAGTAATCTATGGTGCTTGCCTCAAAGCGCTTTCTGAGTTCACAGACCGGGCATTCACAGTCGGCCTCAAAGGCCTCGCTTACGGGAATCGTATAAATGGTTTCTGCCATGATAACACCTGCTTTTCGGATTTTTTGAACGGTTGATCAAAGGGCTTTGAGAGGCCCTTTTTGTGTATTTGAGTTTAGCACAAAGAGAAGGCTGCCGTCAAGGAATCCGGGCGCATCCCGTCATTCCGTGCTGCCCGTTTTATTTTACACTATCGTCGCGAACGGCGCGCGAACGGGGCATGAACGGGGCTTGCGAAGCGACAGGCGAGGCGCGCAACCAGGCTTGTGAAGCGACAGACGAGGCGCGCAAAGAGGAAACGGGGCTGCGGGATAAGCGGCGAAGCGCACGCACGCACCCGCACGCACCGGAAAGCGCGGAAAATGCTTGCAACGGCGGGGCCGCAGAGGTATAATACAAGGTGCCGGGCGCAGGGCTTTGGGGTCTTATTTGCGGGCTCAAAATCCGGGCCGCGGTTCAATATTATTGGGAGCTTGTATCACAGGCTGAGAGGAAGGTATGACCTTCGACCGAACCTGATTTGGGTAATGCCAACGTAGGGACTTTGAATGTGAAAGAGAAGCTGCCATTTTTAGCGTAGGGCGTTGGGCGGTTTCTCGTTTTTTATCGGCAGGCGCCGCTCAAACAGATCCGAGCTCTGACAAATCTGTGATCAAACAGATCCGTGATCAAACAGATATGCCAAAGCATGCGCAATATATACTGCGCAATATACACTGAGTAATATTACTGCGCGATATACGCAGTGAATACTGTATCGGGAGACGTTCATGGTAAAAATTAACGGAGAACAAAAGGACGTCGCGGGACTTTCCGTGAAGGAATATCTTGTCGGGGCGAACTACAGCCTTTTCAGGGTGGCGGTGGAGCTTAACGGCGAGATCCTCAAAAAGAACGAGTTCGAGAGCGTGGTTTTTAAGGACGGCGACGTGGCCGAAATCGTGAATTTTGTAGGAGGCGGCTGATGTCCACGGGCATAAATACGCAGGAACGCGAAATGATACCGGGAAGCGTGCTGGTTGTGGGAGCAGGGGCTCTCGGATCGGCTGCTCTTATCGCGCTGGCCAGGGCGGGAGTCGCCCGGATCGGGATAGCCGATTTCGACAACGTGGAGCTCACCAATCTCGGACGGCAGATAATTCACCGGACCTGCGACGTCGGACGGCCGAAGACCGTTTCCGCGGCGGAGAAGGTGCGCGGGATGAGCCCGGATACTGAGATAAGCCTGCACGGCAGGATGACGCCCGGAAATATTGTCGCGACGGTTTCGCAATATGATTTCGTGGTGGACGCCACGGACGGGTTCGGGAATAAATTCCTGGTAAACGACGGCTGCGTGCTGGCAGGGGTGCCTTTTGTGCACGGCGGCGTGGTGAGGCTTGGGGGGCAGGTGATGACCTGTCTGCCCGGCAAGACGCCCTGCCTCAGATGCCTGCTGGGAGAGGTGCCGCCCGAGGGGGAGTGCCCGACCTGCAGCGAGGCCGGTATTCTCGGGGCAGTTCCGGGGATGATAGGGTCTGCGGAGGCTCTCGAAGCCATCAAATTCCTGACCGGCGAGGGCAAGCTGCTTGCCGGGAGGATAATGAGCTTTGACTGCGGCGCCGGAACGGTGAGGGTCACGGGTACCGGTGAGCGCGATCCTTCGTGCAGGATCTGCGGAGAGAGCCCGGAGATAAAGGATCTTTTGGAAAACAGGCGGGATTACGGATCGTGAGCGGGCGTTCCGGGGGCTTGAACCGGCGGGCTGAAACCTGCGCCCGGAGGACGAAAAATAGAACCGGCAACCGAAACCGACCGATTTAACCGGCGGCCGAAGCCACGGCTGAAACCGACAGATGAAACCGGCGGCCGAAGCAGGGGCTGAAACCGACAGATGAAACCGGCGGCCGAAGCCACGGCTCAGGCAGGAAAGAAGAGTAAAAAATGAAAGACGACAAACTGATAATAGGCGGACGCGAGTTCAATTCGCGGTTCATACTGGGCTCCGGCAAGTACTCGCTGAAGCTCATTGAAGCGGCTGTGGAATATGCCGGGGCTGAGATGATCACTCTGGCGGTGAGGCGCGCCAATACAAAGGAGCACGAGAATATTCTCGACTATATTCCGAAGGGCGTGACGCTGCTTCCGAATACCAGCGGCGCCAGAGATGCTTCGGAGGCGGTGCGCATTGCGAGGCTGGCCCGTGAGCTGGGCTGCGGAGACTTCGTGAAGATCGAGATCATGCGGGATATGAAATATCTGCTGCCGGACAACCAGGAGACCGTTAAGGCGACGGAGATCCTGGCGAAGGAAGGCTTCGTGGTCATGCCCTACATGTACCCGGACCTGAACGTGGCAAGAGACCTGGTGAACGCCGGGGCCGCCACTGTGATGCCCTTGGGGGCGCCGATAGGCTCCAACAGAGGCCTTGCGACAGAGGAATTTATCAGGATCCTGATCGATGAAATTGACGTGCCCATAATCGTGGACGCCGGCATCGGGAAGCCTTCGCAGGCCTGCGCGGCAATGGAAATGGGCGCGGCGGCGATAATGGCCAATACCGCGCTTGCAACGGCGGGCGACGTTCCTCTTATGGCCATGGCCTTTAAGCACGCCATCGAGGCCGGCAGAAGCGCATACCTTTCAGGGCTTGGAAGAGTGCTGGCAAGGGGCGCGGAATCCTCGTCGCCGCTGACGGGATTTTTGAGGGACTGAAAAACGTCCCGAAGGACGGAAAAAGCTGAAGAGAAATCGAAGGTGACGCGGCTTGGAAAATAATTATTTTGTGGATTCCGAATTTCTCTCCCCGGAGGCGCTGACAAAAAAGCACCGTCTGGAGAGCGAGCCGTCCTCCCGCAAGGATCCTTTTGAGTACCTTCCCGGGATGGAGGTCATAAAGTCCGACGTTTGCGAAAACGTGATGAGCCACGTGAGAAGCTACGACTCCGGCCTGTACACGGCGGAGGACGTGCGGGCGGCGCTCTCAAAGGACAACTGCGGCATTGAGGACCTCAAGGCGCTTCTTTCGCCGGCGGCTGCGCCCTTCCTGGAGGAAATGGCAAGGCGGGCAAGGTCTGAGACGGGCAGGCATTTCGGCAACACGGTCTACATTTTCACGCCCCTCTATATCGCGAATTATTGCGAAAATTACTGCGTCTATTGCGGCTTCAACTGCTACAATCACATCCGGCGCATGAAGCTCAGCCGGGAGCGCATCGAGGAGGAAATGAAGGTCATCGCGGCCAGCGGCATGGAGGAGATACTCATTCTCACCGGCGAAAGCCGCGGTCAGAGCCCCGTGGAATATATCGGCGAAGCCGTGAAGTGCGCCCGCAAATATTTCCGTATGGTGGGCCTTGAAATATACCCCGTCAACGTGGACGAGTACCGGTATCTTCACGGGTGCGGCGCGGACTACGTGACCGTTTTCCAGGAGACATACGACGTGGAAAAATATGCGGAGCTGCACCTTTTGGGGCACAAGCGTGTCTGGCCTTACAGGTTCGATTCGCAGGAACGCGCGCTGATGGGCGGTATGAGGGGCGTGGCATTTTCGGCTCTTCTCGGGCTGTCCGACTTCAGGAAGGATGCGCTGGCGACCGCTCTTCACGCGTATTTTCTGCAGCGCAAATACCCCGGCGCGGAAATGTCCCTCTCCTGCCCGAGGCTGCGCCCGATAATAAACAACGATAAGATCAACCCGCTGGACGTGCATGAGAAGGAGCTCTGCCAGATACTGTGCGCCTACCGGATCTTCCTGCCTTACGTGGGAATCACGGTGTCCTCCCGTGAAAGCGCGGAATTCAGGAACGGTATCGTCAAGATCGCCGCCACCAAGGTTTCCGCGGGCGTTTCGACGGGCATCGGCGACCACGAAAGCAAATACGGCGGCAGGGACAAGGACGGCGGCAGGAACCGCGGCAATGACGGCGGCAGTGAAAGCGGAGGATCCGGCGGAGGGCAGGACAGCGAGTCCGGCGACGAGCAGTTTGAGATCAACGACGGAAGGTCGCTGAACGGCATGTACAAGGACATCGAGGACGAGGGGCTCCAGCCGGTGCTCAACGATTATTTGTACGTTTGAAAAATGTGAGTGAAGGCGGAGCGGACTGAGGCTTCGCGGGTAAAAACGGCCCGAATGAAAGCGGCGGAGCCGGAGGCTTCGCGGGTAAAAAAAGAAATACGGTCTATATGTTTGAAATAATTGCGGTCACCAATCGAATACAATGCCGCGAGCCCTTCGCGGAGAGGCTTGCAAGGCTCCGGAACGCCGGCGTTTCGGCTGTTGTCCTGCGCGAAAAGGACCTCCCGGACGCGGAATATCTTGAGCTTGCGCGGAAGGCTGCCGGAATCCTTGAAGGCTCCGCCGCAAGGCTGATAATTCACGGGCACGCGGATATCGCGAAGGCGCTTAATATTAAATCCGTGCAGCTGCCTCTGGATGGTTTGGCCGAAGCTTCCCGGGAGACGCTTGGGTATTTCAGCGGGATCGGGGCGTCCTGCCACTCTCTTGAGGACGCGCTCAGGGCCGAAAGGCTGGGAGCGACTTATATAGTCCTGGGAAATATTTTTGAAACCTCGTGCAAGCCCGGGCTTCCCGGCAAGGGCACAGGGCTTCTCAAGGAAGTCTGCGCGGCCGTTTCGGTTCCGGTGTATGCCATCGGCGGCGTCAAAAAAGAAAACCTCGCCGCCGTAAGGGCCGCCGGCGCAGCCGGCGCCTGCATAATGGGCGATTTTATGACAGCGAGCCGCCCGGAGCTGCTCTGCTTTGACAAGAGGCGGCTCGCCCTTTACGGGATCACCGACCGCAGGTATTTTGAGACCGTTCCGATGGCCGGGGCTGTGGAAAAGGCCATACGCGGCGGGATGACCATGCTGCAGCTTCGCGAAAAGTCACTCCCTGAGGATGAGCTTTTGAGGGAAGCTGTTGAAATAAAGAAAATTTGCGGGAAATACAACGTACCGCTGATAATAAATGACGATCCGGAGGTGGCGCTTCGCTGCGGCGCCGACGGTGTCCACGTGGGCGCGGAGGATATGAGCGTCGCGGAAATACGAAAGGCGGCGCCTCAGGATTTTATAATCGGAGCCACCTGCAAGACCGTTTCGCAGGCGAAAAAGGCCGAAGCCGAAGGCGCGGATTACATTGGCGTGGGCGCGGTGTTTCCGTCACCCACCAAGACCGACGCAATACGCGTGACGCCCGAGCAGCTTTTTGAGATCGCTTCGGCGGTGGATATTCCTGCGGTGGCGGTGGGCGGCATTGACGCGGATAATATTGACGGGCTTAAAGGCACCGGAATAAGCGGCGTGGCTGTCATTTCGGCACTGTTCGGCGCTCCCGACGTTGAGGCTACGGCGGCGCTTCTCAGGGAAAAATCCGCGGAGATTACCTGTGCCGGCCGCGGCATAAAGGCGGCGATCTTCGACATGGACGGCACTCTTCTGGACTCGCTTCACGTGTGGGACAGGATATTGCTGGACTTCTTTGAGAGCATGGACCGGCCGCCCGACGAGGAGCTGAAAAAGAGTATCGGCAGTCTTTCTCTCCGCGAAGGCGCCGCGCTGCTGAAGGACTTTTACCGCCTTGATATGACCGTCGACGAGATCGTGAGCGACGTCAACGGGCGTCTGGCCTGGTATTACGAAAACGAGGTGGACGCAAGGCCCGGTGTCCGTGAATACCTCGCAGGAATGAGATCTGCGGGCATTAAAGCCTGCGTCGCCACTGAGAGCAGCATGGAGCTCGCCGAGGCGGCATTAAGGCGGCTGGGCCTGCTGGAAAATTTTGAATTCGTGCTTTCGTGCCAGAACCGCGGCATCGGCAAGAACACCCCGGACGTGTATCTGGAGGCGGCGGAACGCCTTGGCGCGGAGCCGGGCGAGTGCCTCGTTTTTGAGGACGCGCTTTACGCCCTGAGGACCGCGAAGAGCGCGGGCTTTCACACGGTGGCGGTGTACGAGCCCCACGAGAAGAGGCAGAACGAGATGCGGAAAGCCGCGGAAAAATATATCGGAGACTGGGAAAGCGCGGCGCCTGGCAGGTATTGAAGGCCGGCGGCAGCGACTTCCGGCAGCAGAGCCGCAGGACGCAGTGATAACCGGCGGCAGCGACTGCCGGCAGCAGAGCCGCAGGACGCAGTGATAACCGGCGGCAGTGATAGCCTGCGGCAGGACCGCAGACCGGATCGCACGGAAACAGGGCCCCGGCTCGACCGGAAGCCGGACGCCTTGGCAGGGAGAAATCAATGAAAACCGTACTTACGATCGCCGGAAGCGACTCCATTGGCGGAGCCGGCATTCAGGCAGACATAAAAACAATGACCATGAACGGCACCTACGCCATGAGCGCGATCACCGCGATCACGGCGCAGAATACGCTTGGCGTGACGGCGGTCAGCGAGGTGACGCCTGAGATGCTTGCCGCGCAGCTTGACGCGGTGTTTTCGGACGTGTTCCCGGACGCCGTCAAGACAGGGATGATCCCGTCGGGTGCCCTTATCGAGACTGCGGCAGCGAAGCTTGCGCAATACGGGGCGCGGAATATCGTGGTTGACCCGGTGATGGTGGCCACGGCGGGCTCGCGGCTCATGAAGACAGACGCTGTGGCGGTGATGGAAAAGAAGCTGCTGCCGCTGGCATTGCTGGTGACGCCCAATATTCCCGAGGCGGAGGTGCTTTCAGGCATCGAGATCAGAACCGCTGAGGAAATGAAGGCTGCGGCAGAGGCGATATACGAAAAGTGCGGCTGCTGCGTGCTCGTGAAGGGCGGCCACTCCGTGAATGACGCTACGGACTACCTTTACTGCGGCTGCGGAATTGCCGAGTTCAGGGGCGAGCGGATAGACAATCCCAACACCCACGGAACGGGCTGCACGCTGTCGTCCGCGATTGCCGCGAATCTCGCGAAGGGCGACATCCTCGAGGACGCGATAATTAACGCGAAGAATTATATTATCGGGGCGCTGAAGGCGGGGCTGGACCTCGGCAGGGGCCGCGGCCCGCTGATGCACAACTATACCATGAATGTGACGGACCGGGAACGGACGAACGGCCGCAACGAATAAGAACGCCGATACCGACGGAAAGGAAAGCAAAATGAGAAATTACACGACACAGATGGACGCCGCCCGCAAAGGCATTATCACGCCGGAGATGGAAACCGTGGCGCGCAAGGAATACAGGACGCCGGAGGAGATTCGCGATCTGGTGGCAAAGGGGCAGGTGGCGATCTGCGCCAACAGGCTTCACGGGAAGCTGGATCCAAACGGCGTGGGCTCGATGCTCAGGACCAAAATCAACGTAAATTTAGGCGTTTCCAGGGACTGCAAGGACTACGACGTCGAGATGCAGAAGGTGATGGCGGCGGTCAATATGGGCGCGGACGCGATAATGGATCTGTCGTCCCACGGCAACACGCAGCCCTTCAGGCGCAAGCTCACATCGGAGTGCCCGGCAATGATCGGAACCGTGCCCGTCTATGACAGCGTGATTCATTATCAGAGGGACCTGGCGACGCTTACCGCGAAGGATTTTATTGACGTGGTGAGGCTTCACGCGGAGGACGGCGTGGACTTCGTGACGCTGCACTGCGGCATCACCCGCCGGACCATCGACCAGATCAAAAAGCACAAACGGAAAATGAACATTGTTTCAAGGGGCGGTTCGCTGGTGTTTGCCTGGATGTGCATGACCGGAGAAGAGAACCCGTTCTTTGAGTACTATGACGAGATACTGGACATCTGCCGCGAATACGACGTGACGATCTCGCTGGGCGACGCCTCCAGACCGGGGTGCCTTGCGGACGCCGGCGACGTGTGCCAGATCGAGGAGCTGGTGAGGCTTGGCGAGCTCACCAAGAGAGCCTGGGAAAAGGACGTCCAGGTGATGGTGGAGGGCCCCGGCCACGTGCCGCTGGACCAGATCGAGGCCAATATGAAGATCCAGCAGACCGTCTGCATGGGCGCGCCCTTCTACGTGCTGGGGCCGCTGGTGACGGATATCGCTCCCGGGTACGACCACATTACGTCGGCCATCGGCGGCGCTGTGGCGGCTGCAAGCGGCGCGGCGTTTCTCTGCTACGTGACCCCGGCGGAGCATCTGGCGCTTCCGAACCTTGAGGACGTGAAGCAGGGCATTATTGCGTCGAAAATCGCGGCCCACGCGGCGGACATCGCCAAGAAGATCCCCCACGCAAGGGATATTGACGACAGAATGGCGGACGCGAGGCGCGTGCTCGACTGGGACAGGCAGTGGGAATGTGCGCTGGATCCCGGGACCGCCAGAAGCATCCGCGACGACAGAGCGCCGGAGCACGACGACACCTGCTCCATGTGCGGCAAGTTCTGCGCCGTGAGGAGCATGAACAAGGCCCTCAACGGGGAATATATTGACATTCTGTGACGCGTAAAGGCGCGTCGCGAGGTGACGGGTTCGCAAATGAAAAGATGTGTTATTGTAGGCGCGGCGGAGATCGGCCGATATGATATCGCGCGAAGGTACGTCCTGCCCGGAGATTTTTGCATATTCTGCGACGGCGGACTCAGGCACCTTGAGCCGCTCGGCCTGCGGCCGGATCTGATCGTAGGGGATTTCGATTCGTGGGATCTTGATTCGCTGAACTTCGGCTCGTCGGATTCCGGTTCGCGCGAGAATGAAATCCCTCCGGGAACGAAAGGCAAGTGCGCGGACAGCCTTGGGGAAACGTGCGCGGACAGCGCTTCGTGCCCGCCGATCATAAGGCTCCCCCGCGAGAAGGACGACACCGACACCTTCTTCGCCGCCAAAAAAGCCGTGGAAATGGGCTTCGACGAGTTTGTGCTGCTGGGCGCGGCGGGCGGAAGGCTCGACCACACGCTGGGCAACGTTTCGATACTGCTTTACCTTGCCGGGCTTGGCAAAAGGGCGTTGATGGTCGACGACTATTCCGAGACGGAGATCGTCACCGACAAGGCTCCTGCGCTGATCCCGGACAGCTTCGCGTTCTTCTCGCTCGTCAATATTTCCGGAAATGCCGGGGAAATCACGATTGAGGAGGCGAAATATTGCCTCAAAAATGGTATAATAAGGTGCGACTACCAATACGGTATCAGCAACGAGGTGCTGCCCGGCAAGACCGCCCGGGTGACGCTGTCGGGAGGAGAACTGCTGCTGGTAAAGATATTTTAGCGCAGCGGAAGGCGCGGTTAAATCCCGGGAAAAGCTTGGGAAATGCGCAGGAAATCGCGGGAAAAGCGCCGGAAAAGCCGGGGAGATCGCAAGGAAAAGCGCAGGAAATCGCGGGAAATCGAGGTGCAATGCAATGAGAGCCGTGGACGTTTACAGCCGCTATTTCAGGGCTGAGGCGGAATTCGCAGGGGTCAAAAGGAACGGCGCCGCCGTGAAGCTGACTGCCGAGAGCGAGGGAGGCTTCATCGCATATATTGCGAGCGTGTCGTTTTTTCCGCACGTGACGGACGACGATTTTGCGGTGAGCTGTGACGCTTTTCTGTCCGCGGAGATCTACCGCGCCAAGGGCCGCAGATCCGCGAAGCGCGAGGCCGCCCTTGAGGAGACCCTTCGCGGGGTGATCGACGGGCTGGCTGAAGGCCACGGCGCGGCGGTCAAATGGGACGAGCCGCTGTGAACCGCTGCGGCATCTTCGTTGTGAGCCGTGAACCGCTGCGGCATCTTCGCCGTGAGCCGTGAATTGTAAGGAAAGTACTTGTCGGATTGGATCAAAATGAAACACGCATCTTCCACACAATACACATTTTACACGCCGGAAGGCTTTGCGCGCCCTGTCAGACTTTCTGAGGAGACGCGCGGGTTTGCTTTCCGGTCCCTTCACCATGAATACGGACTGGACACGCTCAGGAATGACTCGGTGTGCCTTGACGGGGAGCCGGGCCTCGAGGGTATGACGCCTCTCGAAAGGTACGATTTAGCCATAAGGCGAATTGCGGAAAAAGCGCCGGTGAGGATATGCCCCGGTGAGAGGATCTCTCTCGCGGCAACGCTTGGCGCGGCTGTCAGACATACCGTGCCCGCCAAGGCCAACGGGGAATACCTGTTTCCGGGCGTCAGCCATCTTACGATAGATTTTGATTTTGTGCTCGAAAACGGGCTGCCCGGACTTCGCCGCGAGGCTGAGCTTGCCGCGTCGCGCTTTGAGGGTACGCCGAAGGAGGCATTTTCCAAAAGCGTTCTGAATGCGCTTGACTGCTTTGAGCTGTGGATCGGGCGGTATATCGACGCGCTCAGAAGGCTTGACGCGGAAAATGCCGGATCCGATCCCGCAGGCCGCGGTTATTCCCAAAACGTCCGCAGTCTGGAGGCTCTTCTCGCGGGGCCGCCCGGGAGCTTTTGCGAGGCGGTGCAGTGCATCTGGGCCTGCTTTGCTTTTGCGCGCCTTTGCGGCTGCTGGCCCGGCATCGGGCGCATTGACCGCATGCTCGGAAAATATCTGCGCAGCGACCTGGAGGCCGGGATACTCACGCTTGACGAGGCCCGCGAGATTCTCGCGCACTTTTTCATAAAAGGCTGCGAATGGGTGGCCGGCGGCGACTGCGGCTCGGGGGACGCCCAGCACTACCAGAACCTTGTTATCGCGGGTATCGCGAAGGACGGCTCGGAGGTGACAAACGAGGTCACTTACCTGGTGCTGGATATCATTGAAGAGCTGGGGATAAGCGATTTTCCCACCACGGTGAGGCTCTCGCGGCGCTCGGAGGACCGGCTTCTCGAGAAGGCGGCGCAGGTCATCAGGCTCGGCGGCGGCACCGTCGCGGTATACAACGAGGATCTTATTATCGAGGCTTTTCTGCGGCGCGGCTATGCGCTTGGGGAGGCCCGCGAATTCGCCAACGACGGCTGCTGGGAGGTGCAGATCCCCGGGACCACGGATTTCACCTACGTCCCCTTTGACGCCCTTGCGATCCTCGAGAAGCAGACCTTCCGCGGTTACAATATTGACGGGCCCGACAATGAATTCCCGGACTTCGAGTCCGTGCTGAGGGCCTTTTCGGAGGATCTGCGCGCGGCGGTGAAGGGCATCGGCGACTCGTTCAAGGCCTCTTACAGGAGGAATCCGGACGGCAGCTTCGGAGGCTTCGCGGCGGCGTTTCCCTGCACGGTAATTTCGGTCTTTGAGCGCGGCTGCATCGAAAAGGGGCTTTCGTATTTTGAAGGCGGCCCTGCATATCAGGTGAGGTCGCCGCACATAGGCGGCCTGCCGGACGCGGTGAACAGCCTGTACGCGATCAAAAAGTCGGTTTTTGACGACGGCCTGGTGACGCTTGGCGAGCTTTTCGCGATCCTGAGAGACAACTGGGAGGGCAGCGAGCCCCTCCGGCAATACATGCTGAACAGGTACAGCTACTACGGAACCGACAATGACGAGGCGGACGGAATTGCCGCGCGGATACTCGGCGAATTTGCGGACTTCTGCGACAGCCAGAACGAGGGCTTCGGGTACGATTTTGCGCCGGGCGTAAGCACCTTCGGACGCCAGCTTGAATGGGCCCCGGGAAGGCTTGCCGCCGCCCACGGCAGGAAGCAGGGAGAGGTGCTGGCCGCCAATTTCTCGCCCACGCCGGGCACGGACACGCTGGGCGCCACAGCCGTCATCCGCTCCTATTGCAGGTGCCCGCTGGTCCGCATGGGTACCGGCGCCGCGCTTGACGTCAGGCTTCTGCCGCAGTGCGTTAAAGGCAATGACGGGATTTCTGCGCTGAAGGGCCTTATGCGGGGCTTCGTTTCGCTGGGCGGCTTCTTTATGCAGATCGACGTGCAGGACCCGGGGATCCTCCTGGAGGCGCAGGCCCATCCTGAAAATTACGGGACGCTTTCGGTGCGCGTTTCGGGCTGGAACGCAAGATTCGTGACGTTAAACCGCGAGTGGCAGAATATGGTGATCGGCCAGTCCCTCGGCGGCGACAAGACCTTCGGCGGCGACAAGACCTTCGGCGGCGATAAGGATCTTCGCGGGAATGCGGCTTCCGGCACAGAAAAATCAAAAGAAAACTAAAACAGATCCGAAACGGATCCTTGAGAAGGAGGCTTCAACGCAGCTTCCTGAGGAGAAACAATGCGAATAACTGAGATCCAACGCTTTTGCATGCACGACGGCCCGGGAATACGCACCACCGTGTTCCTCAAGGGCTGCACGATAAGGTGCTTATGGTGCCACAACCCGGAGGCTCAGAAGCACGACAGGGAAATAATGTTCTATAAAAACAAATGCATCCTCTGCGGCGCCTGCGAAGCGGCTTGCCCCAACGCCTGCCAGATCTTCTTCGAACCGGGCGGATACCCCGGAGAGCACGCAGACTTTTCCAACGACCCGGACGTAACCATTAAAGAGGAGCTGCACGTTCTCGAGAGAAAATACTGCACCGCCTGCGGAAAATGCGCCGAGGTGTGTCCGACAGGCGCCCTTGTGCTTGATTCACGCGACATGACGGTGGAGGAGGTCTTCGCGGAGGTGCTTTCCGACAGCGCGTTCTACGAGGGCGGCGGCGGAATTACGTTATCGGGCGGCGAGCCTTTTATGCAGGAGGACGAAACGCTGCAGCTTCTGAAGCTCTGCAAGGCCAACGGCGTCAACACCGTCGTGGAAACGTCCGGCTTTTTCGATCCCGCCGTCGTGCCGAAGCTGGCAGGCCTTGTGGATCTGCTCCTCTGGGATTACAAGCTCGGGGACGACCAGCTCGGGGACGACCAGCTCGGGGACGATCAGGAGCTCCTTTTCTTTACAGGCGCACGCCAGCGGACCGACGTTGACAATCTCAAGGCCTGTGACGCGCTGGGCATCAAGTCAAGGCTCCGGCTGGTTCTCATCAAGGGCGTGAACGACGACCGCGCGAGAATCGAAGGCGCCGCGAAGCTTTTCAAAAGCCTCAGCAATTGCGAAGGCGCGGAAATACTGCCCTACCACCCCTACGGCGGAGCCAAGGAGGAGGCTCTCGGCAGAGACGTCTCGGTGAACGAGGCGCTTGTGCCGTCGGCAGAGGATCTGAAGCTGTTCGCGGAGAAGCTGGAGAAGAAGGGCGTAAGGGTAGTCGCGTAGAACGCGCGCAGCTCCCCCGGCCTCCGGCCTCCGGCATCCAACCTTTTCGTATCACTCAAAAACCACACCACACAAAGCGAGGAAAAAAATATGCTGAAAATCGAAAACCTGACTAAGTATTACGGCGACAAAGCCGCGGTGAAGGACCTGAACCTCAGTATCGCTCCGGGCGAGATTTACGGGTTCATCGGACACAACGGCGCCGGCAAGACCACCACGCTCAAGAGCATCGCGGGAATCCTGAAGTTCGACAGCGGCGACATTTACGTGGACGGACACTCCGTGAAGGCGGACCCCATCGCCTGTAAAAAGGTCATGGCTTACATTCCGGACAACCCGGACCTTTACGAATATATGTCGGGGATCAGATTCCTGAATTTCGTGGCGGACGTTTACGGTGTCGACGCGGCAAGGCGCGGCGAGCTTATCCAAAGGTACGGCGACGCGCTGGAGCTGACGGACTCGCTGGCCCAGAATATTTCGGAGTATTCGCACGGCATGAAGCAGAAGCTGGCCATTATCAGCGCGCTGATTCACGAGCCGAAGCTGATACTGATGGACGAGCCCTTCGTGGGCCTTGATCCCGTGGCGTCGCACACCGTCAAGCGGCTGATGCGCGAAATGTGCGATGACGGCGGGGCGATCTTCTTTTCCACCCACGTGCTGGAGGTGGCGGAGAAGCTCTGCGACAAAGTCGCGATAATTAAAAACGGCGAGCTGATCCGCTCGGGGACAATGGAGGAGGTCCGCGGCGACGAGTCGCTTGAGTCGGTATTTCTCGAGCTCCAGGAATAAAGACGGAAAGGCGGCGATATTATGCTTAAGGTTTTGCTTAAAAAGCAGATGTACGAGATGCTTTCCGGAATCCTCACTAACCGCCGGACCGGAAAACGCAGGTCGGCGGGAGCTCTTGCCGGGTTTGCGATACTGTTCGCCTTTGCGGGCATTTCCATGAGCTTCGGCTTCGGGGCGCTTTACCTTCTGACGGCGACCACGCTTGCAGGCGGCCCCGACGTGCCCGGACAGCTGCTGCCGGTGGAATACGGCGGTCTTTATTTCGCGTTCACGGGAATTATCACGCTCATGCTGGGCATTATCGGCGGTATGTTCACCACGTATTCGATCCTTTACATGCCCCGCGACAACGAGCTGCTGCTTTCGATGCCCGTGAAGCCGTCGGTCATTCTCGCGTCAAGGATGCTGAGCGTCTACTTAATGATCGTGATCTACACGGTGCTGTCCTACGTTCCGGCTGTGGCGGTGTTCTTTATCTCGTCGGGCTTCCGGACGGACGTGCTGCTGATGAGCCTGGTGATGTATATTGCGATGACCTTCTTTGTGCTGGCGCTGTCATGCTTCCTGGGGTGGCTGCTGGCTCTGATCGCGGCGAAGCTGGGGAGCAAGAAGGTCGTCACCGTCGTGTCGGTGCTGGTGACCGCCTTTGCGTACTACTTCTTCTATTTTGGGCGCAATCAGGTCATGAAGCTGATCACCGACGATCCCGCTAATGCCGTCAGGGTGTTCCGGACCACACCGCTGCTGGTTTTCTTCTCATACGGTGAGGGGAGCGGCGGGAGCTGGCTGTACTTCCTGATATTTTTGGGCATCGTGGCGGCGTCGATGTCGCTGGCCATGCTGCTGCTCTCGGGGAGCTTCATCGCGCTGGTGACCACCAGGAAGGGCCGCAAAAAGAAGGTCTACGTGGCGCGGACTGCCAGGACCAATTCGGCCTTGGGCGCGCTTTTCCGCCGCGAGATCAAACGCTTCGTGACAGACCCGGGCTATTTCATCAACAGCGGCTTTGGCTCGATTGTGTTCATCGTGGCTGCGGTAATTGCGGCTTTCAACACTCCGGGGCTGAGGTCTCTTATCGCGTCAATGCAGAATCCCGCGGGCGAAGGGCCGTCTGTCGCAATAAGCCCGGCAATGCTTCCCGTGACGGTTCTGTCCGCCACTGCGCTGGTGCTCTTCTGGACGCCCATCAGCGCGTCGTCGGTTTCGCTGGAAGGCAACCGGCTGTGGATACTGAAGACGATGCCCGTAAGCACGACCGGCATTCTTGCCATGAAGCTAGCAGTGCACGAGCTGTTTGCGGGCATTCCGGCGGCGATATTCGTGACGGCGGCGGGAATCATACTGGAGATGGGCGTTCTGCCGACAGTGCTCCTTTGCGTCGCTGCGCTGAGCTTCGCGGCCCTGGCGGGCAGCTTCGGGCTGATGCTTGAGACGCATAATCCGAAGCTCGACTGGACAGACGAAAACGTGGCTATCAAGCAGAATTACAACGTGCTTTTCGTAATGTTGGCGGGCTTCGGCATCACAACGCTGTTCGGCGCGTTTATTCCGATCTGTATGTTTTTCCCGGTGGTGCTGATACCGGCGCTGGTTTTCCAGGCGGCGGTCGCGGCGGGGCTGTCGGTGCTGTTCTTCAGGATCTCCGCGAGGCTGTGGGAGACACTTTAGGCAGGCTCCGACCGGGGGTGCGCCTTCCGTGAGCAGGGCAAATTAACGGTCGGCTGACGGACGACTGACCGGCGATTGCCGGACGATTAACGGTGCGCTTGACCGGCACCTGACGGACTCTTAAAGGACAAGCGTGATGAAGGACTGCAATGAAAAAGCTGACCTCTTTCCTCAAAAAAGAAATAATGCTCGTGGTGGCCGTCGTGGCCGCTGCGGCGTCCCTCTTCATCACGCCTCCCTCAGCGAAGCTCCTTCAGGGCATTGACTGGAGAACGCTCGGCATATTGCTCATGATGCTCTGTGTCCTTGAAGGCTTCAAGCAGGAGTCGGTTCTGGCTCCGGTGGTGGCCCTGGGGTCGCGGCTCAAAAAGCTCACGGCGCTGACTTTTTTCCTTGTTTTCGGCGTTTTCTTCAGCTCCATGTTCGTCACTAACGACGTGTCGCTCATCCTTTTCGTGCCCATCACGATAATGGTATTCCGCGGAGGCGGTAAGGAAAAATACATACTGCCCGTGATCACGCTGCAGAACATTGCGGCCATCAGAGGCTCGCTGCTGACGCCCTTCGGGTCGCCCCAAAACCTCTTTCTCTACGGACAGGTGAACGTCACGGTGTGGCACTTCATGCTTCACATGCTGCCGCTTTGCGCAATGTCCGCGGTGCTTCTTGCCGTGTTCATACTGATTCTCTACCGCAGGAATCCGGGGGAGAGCATCGAGCCCGCCGACACCGCCAAGCCCGCGAAGGACAACCTTCCTCGCAGGATCGTCTACGTCGTTCTGTTTTGCATTGTCGTGCTTACGGTGGTTACGCGGTTCAGGTACTGGTATTTCGTGCTGGCGGCTGTCCTGGCGGCGGTGGCCTTCACGGACGTGAGGATCTTCAAAAAGGTCGACTACGTGCTGCTGGTCACGTTCCTGTGCTTTTTCATCTTCTCGCAGTCTGTTGGCGGCAACGAAAGGATAGCTGCTTTTCTGTCCGGGGCGGTGGCCGGCCGCGAATACTGGTGGTCGCTGGGACTGAGCCAGATAATATCGAACGTGCCCTCGACCATTGTGCTGTACCCGTTCTCTCAAAACTTCGCGGGGCTCATATACGGCGCGGACACGGCGGGCCTTTGCTCGATAATAGGATCCCTCGCCTCGGTCATCAACTACCGCATATACATAAGGGAATACCCGGGCACCGGCAAAAGGTTTATGCTGGTATTCACGCTGATAAGCTGGGCGTTCTTCCTGATCGTGGTGATACCCGGGCTGCTGCTCAGCCGGTGGGCGTTCTTTTGAAGTCTTTCGGGTTCTTTTAAATTCTTATGTGTTTTTTTGAGTTTGAGTAAGGCCGCACGGGGAACCGGCTTTGGCGTATGTTTGGCCCACTAAGGCAAATTTCCCCGGGATAATTAACCGTTTCAAATAATCTGCGGTGCCGCGTCTGATCGGCGCCTGACAGTCTATCCTCCCTGCCGGCCACGGGAGGTTTTTTGTTTTTAGGGGGCAACTTTCTTTTTGTCGGCGGCCGGCCGGTTCTCACGGACAAGCTCTGCGGGAACCGGCCGGCCCCGGCTTCCAAAGGCAGCTTCAGAGTTTTTGACAAGGGGGTTCGAGGGCGCGGGACGAGAACTTTGACAGGGATTTTTGAAGGCGAGGACGGTCTTCGTTTTCAAAAAACGAAGAATTAGAGAGAAAAAAGGCGAAAAAGTGAGAAATGAAGAGCTTTTCCCGGGAAAAACTTTGAAATATCGAAAAATACGGCGAAATATCGCGAATTTCGGGTTTGCCAATCCGAGCCGGGTCGTGTATAATGGCGTCACAGGTTGCGACAGCGTCGCAGTCGAGATTGACTTTACTGTGTAGGGTTATTGTACAGAGAGAATATTTGCCGTAGACGGTGACTGCTGCAGCACCTGATATTTATGCTCAGAAGCTTACGTGTTCGCAGACGGTTTTCAAAGAAGAGCCTGCCATACTGCTCTCGGGTAAAGGTGACCGGCTCCGATAATAAATAACTATATTTTGAAAGTGAGGATCAAGATTATGAAGAAAGTTATTGCGTTTTTTGCGGTGGTGCTGCTGATATGTGCTGCACTGACAACAATTGTGTTTGCCAGGTACAACCATTCAAGCTTCCCGGTTACCTACTATAATTTGGGGGCAACTCAGACGTATACGTTCTACAGAAACGTCAATAATGAACCTGTTTTTGACGGAACGTATACCAAAGGGTCGTCATTTTTTGGTATAGTAACCAAAAAGACCGGAAATGCTGTTTCAATCAAACCTGTGCCGGAGCACTATTGCTTCGGCAGAGTAGGAATATTGAGAGGGGATTACCTTGATTTTCAGCAGTCTGCGCATCCGACACAGGTGAATCTTGAAATCAATCTTTCGTGCCGGATAAACAATGCCGGCGCGGCGGAAGAAATTAGATATGAAGCGGAGATCTTCCAGGTCAGCGGAGGAAACAAGATCAATGTCAGACATTATGATTATTTCGTCCGTAGAAATGGTAGTTCGATTGAAATAGAGGGAGACTGACACTTGAAGCTGCTCTATATTGTCAGACACAGAATAGCTGAGTATGCACAGACCGGTAGAGGATTGTTTGCGGCATTGATTGTCACGGTGCTTTTCTCTACCGTGTTCGTGGCATTTCTTTACGGACTTGCGGTGGAAACTGTGTTTCAGCCGCAGTCTGCGGAGAGCCATTACCGCTTTTTTTCAATATACGACCCAACAAGAGTCATAAAGGATGAAGACGAGTTCCTTGAGATGATGGAGACCTGCAGGTCCTTCGGTGAAATAAGCTCCGTCACATATAGGACGCTGCATGCAAATTCTATACAAAAAGTTTTTGATTTCATTGGAGAAAGCAGTATGTCCAATTTCGAAAAAGACGTTTTTGTGAGGGACGGAAGGACTTTCTTTGAGGAGAAGGAATACGAAGAAGCCGATGATGTATGCATCATTTATAGTAGAGAAACACCTTTTGAGAAGGGCGACGTCTTTCGATTTGAGGGCCGCGAATATCCTGTAATAGGGACGATAAGGCCCTTGACGAGGCAAACAGGCAGAGAATGTGACTATATGGTGTATCTGCCTCACACGACGTATTTAAACAGTATAGGGGTTCCGGAATATGTCATACTTTATTTTCAAGACCAAATAGGGGTTGAAAATGAGAACAAACTGATAAGTTTGATTAAAAGCCGTTGGCCGCAGCTGGAGCTTTCGCGGTCGTCGCAAAGCGCAATTGCTCAAAACCGCTCGTCCCAGATCGCCTTAATGTTTGTTTTGATTCTGTTTGCCCTTGCCGCGATGTCGGTTGTCGTTAATTATTTCGATGAAAGAAACGTCACCAATGATGCTGTTCTGAGACTTATCGGGGCTGAGAGAGCAGAGATCGTTATCTACTCGTTTATCACGCGTGTTGTCGTGGTGATGGTGCCTGTTGCGGCGGCGCTCCTCCTGTTTTGGATGACTGCCAACGGAATATTCGGAACTGTCTCGTTTGGAGAGAAGGTAATGCGCTACAGGAGCCATGATTACTTCACGATTGCCGCGTTGATGTTTTTGGCCACTTGTCTGGCTTTGTTGCCTTATACGGTCAAGCTTTACGTGAGATCCGCCAGAGATTTCGCGGCGAAAAGAGAATAGCCGGAAGGGTATAGGATCGCTTATGGGAAGATTTTTGTATCTTTATATCAATATCTGCAGGAGACATATCCTGCGAATAATCGTTTTGTGTATCGTGTTTGTTATGACGGGCCTTGTCTTGCTGCACCTTTCCGCCCTGATCTCGACCTTTGAGGCCTACAGAAAGCCGTTTAAGACGCTTTATTACGATAAAAATATGGTGGAGTGTATGTCTGCTGATTTTATGAACGAAAAAATCAGTGCTAAAGAAATGATAAACGAGCTTGAGAAAATCGACGGCATACGCATCTACAGTCAGGTCAGTACTTTCTCGGAGGTACGCCACAAGGGTGTCCGTGTCGACCTTCTGATAATTGATGATGAATTCTGGCGCGGGTTTTCAGAGCTTCCCCGGGGCACCGGGTTCAGTGAGACGGGGCTCTCGACGGACGGAAAGCTGCAGGCGATGATTATGGATCCGTTCGGGCTTGTCAGGGGACGGTCTGTGGATTTTACTTTCGGGGGAATTGCGGTTCCTGTGGAAGTTACGGCCCGTTTTACGCGGCCCTACCTTTTTCCCAGCGTAAACAGATTCAGTTCGTCAGGCGCACTTTCCTTCTTTGAGGGCAATAAAATCTGGCTTGTCCTGAAGAAAAGCGACGCGGTCGTGAATAAACTGAACTCCTATGACATTGCAACCAGCGATGATTTTTCGCAGATATTTTTCTTAGAGTACATTGACGGCGGCAAGGCAGTCTCGGACAGAGTCAATGAAATGCTGGAAACGAACCAGTACATCAAGCTTGTATTTCGGGATGACGCCTTGCTCGACATTGATTCGTCAAACACGGTGTCAAAGGAGACCATTCTTTTGGCCGGTTTTCTGGTTTTCGTAATAATTATATTCTCTTTGGGGTTTTTGATAATCTTTTATTACTTTAACGCGGACGAATTTACCAAGCTGAGGCTGGCAGGAATGAGGGATTCCTACGCGGCAATGCTTGCGCTCGCAACCTCGCTGTCACCGTTCATACTTTCATTAGCGGCGGATATGGTTTTCTATATCGTCTTCAGCAGTATCGGTAAGCCTCCGCTTATGTTCATTGAAACCGGCTTTAACGGGAGCGCGATCTACAGCCTTCCGATCTACCTGCAGTTTTTGGGCGCATTCGCCGGGTTCTATTTTGTAATTTCCGCACTTACGCTGTTGACGACGTTCAAAAGAGGCAGCGTGTTGGTTTCTGTAAAGGAGAAAAACGTATGGGGCTGATTGAATTTAAAAACGTCAGTAAACGCTACAAGACAGATGACGGCGATTTCTTCGCGCTGAGAGACGTATCTCTTAACGTCGACGCCGGCGATTTTATCGTTATCCGCGGCCGTTCCGGCTCAGGGAAAAGCACACTTCTCAATATAGCGGGAACCATTGATACCTTTGAGGGCAGCTATCTGTTTGACGGCCGTGAAGTGAACGGCACGAACGACGCGGTAAGAGCCGGAATCAGGCAGAAGCACATCGGCTTTGTTTTCCAGGAATACTATCTGATAAACCATCAGAGCGTTCTCTATAACGTGATTTCTCCGCTGCTTTTCGAGCGTGGAATGAAGCTCCGCGACTGCAAGAAGGCGGCTCTTGCCGCGCTGGAACGCGTCGGAATGAAAAACTACGCAAAAAGGAAGGCGGACACGTTATCGGGAGGGCAGAAGCAGCGCGTTGCCATTGCCCGCGCCCTCGTAAACAAGCCCAAGCTGCTCCTTTGCGACGAGCCGACAGGAGCGCTTGATTCGGGCACCGCGTCGGAGATACTCGGCATCTTGGAGAACGAAAACAGAGCGGGCACGACGATACTGTTCGTCACGCACGATCCGTCGATCGTTTTCGAAAACGCACGGGTCATAGAGATCTCCGACGGCAGAATCGTGTGACGAGGGGGCCGTTTGCGCGCGGGTTATGATGGCCGGGAGTTTGTTATCCTTGAGTTATGATGGCCGGGAGTTTTGCTGTACTGGGGTTTTGTTGGCCGGGAGTTTTGCTTCCTTGAATGCTGACCCGCAACCCGAGTCCCATGACTCCCGTCCCATAGCTGTTAACTCACAGACCACAACTCGCGCGGAATGCGCGCCGGCCTCCGGCCTTTAGCCTCTAGCCTCTTGCCTCTGGCCTTGCCTGGCCTGGCCTTACAGCAGCAACTGACAAAATTGCAAACGTCCCCGAAAACTGCTATAATAAACGTGCGCACGCGAAAAGCCCAGCGCACTTTATTATTTTTGCGGGAGATTTTTGTTTATGCCTGACGTTGATTTTTTGAAGGGCGAGCTTGAAAAATACGGACAAGCTCATTTGCTTGCTTTTTACGACGAGCTGTCGCCTGAGGAGCAGAGAGGCCTTGTCGGGCAGATAGAGAATATTGACTTCGCGAAGGTGCTGAAGCTGTACCGCGAGGCGTCGGAAGGAGACCGTGACTTCCGGGACGTCAAGGCTTCCCGGGGCAATGAGATTCCTTGCGGAGGCGACCCCGCGGACGAACCTGTCCTTGAGCCGATGGAATGCACGGTCAAGAAGGAAATCGGCCCGGACCGGGCTGCGCTGTACAATAAGATCGGCGAACGCATACTGGAGAACGGTCTCTTCGCGGCGGTAACTATGGCCGGGGGGCAGGGCACCAGGCTCGGTCACGACGGCCCCAAGGGCACTTACGACATAGGGCTCCCTTCGCACGCGTCGCTTTTTGAGATTCAATGCGAAAGGCTTCTCAGGGCGTCCCGCAGGTTCGGCGCGGCCATTCCCTGGTATATTATGACGAGCCGCGAGAATGACGGCGACACCAGAGCCTTCTTCCGCGAGCACGGCTTTTTTGGGTACGACGCCGGACAGATCCATTTCTTTGTGCAGAATATGCTGCCCATGGTGGATTTTGAGGGCCGGATCGTGCTGGATTCCAAGGGGCACGTCAAGGAGGGCGCAGACGGGCACGGCGGTATCTTCGCGGCGCTTGAGAGCTCGGGCTGCTTCGACGACATGAAGAGGCGCGGCATTAAGTGGGTATTCGTGGGGGGCATCGACAACGTGCTTCTCAAGATCTGCGATCCGTTCTTCATAGGCTTTGCGGAGAGCAGCAATGCGCCGGCCGCCGCCAAATCTCTTCTCAAGCGAAGCGCCGACGAGGGCGTGGGCGTGTTCTGCCGCCGGAACGGCAGGCCCTACGTGATAGAATACACCGAAATCTCAAAGGAGATGGCTGGGATGCGGGACGATAAGGGCGAATTTGTGTACGGAGAGGCCCATATTCTCTGCAATATATTCAGCCTGGAGGGCATACAGAGGATAATTGACGAGGGCGGCGGACTTCCGTACCACGCGGCCCGTAAGAAGACAAAATACGTCGCGGAGAACGGCGAAACGGTGATGCCGGAGAAGCCGAACGCGTATAAGTTTGAGGCGTTTATTTTCGACGCCTTCGAGAAGCTGGAGGATCTGGCAATACTGAGGGTCGACAGGGAGACTGAGTTCGCGCCGGTCAAGAACCGGGAAGGCGAGGACAGCCCTGAGAGTGCCCGGAGGATGTACGAGGCGTGCAAAGGGGCCTCGGAATACTGAGGGACCGAAGGCGCTTGCCCGGGCGCCGGGAAATATTGGCGGGCATGAGGATGAACCTTGCGTGAAGGAGCCGTACCGTGTACAAAGGACGCAACATTTTGCTCATAATGATTTGCCTTGTCGGGGTCAGCCTGCTGACGTTCCTGACGCTTTTTGAGCGCAGCAACACAGGCGGCGTGGCGGACGGCGTGAGGTATATTGTCGTGTCTGAGGAGGACGGCGTCAAGACTCTCGAGTTTTATTTCAAGGATCCCGACAAGAAATCGACGGGCACAGCCACCGACGCGGGCGACGTGGTCATCATAAGCATTGACGATTCGGAATTTACGTACACGGTGGACAAGAAGACTTTTGAGGTGGGCGTGAAGCCCGGTGAAGGCACAGGCGATCCCTTCGCGGTGTACACCGAGAAGCTGTTTAAGCTCATGGTCAAGGGCAAGGACAGGTTCATCAAGTTCTGGCAGGCTATTACGGTGGGCGCGGTGGCGCTGGCCGGAGGCGCGGTGATCCTTTTCGCCGAGGAGATCTGGCATATTATTCACAAAAAAGGCGAGGAAGAGATTCCTGAGTGGCAGGATATGAGAGGCATCAAGGTGTTCGGCGGCGCGATAATTGGCGCCGCGGCGGTGCTGCTGATCGTTTTTATCCTGATTTAGGGAAACCGGGACGGCTTACGAGAGCGGAAGGCATGAAACCGGGACGGCTTACGGGTGCGGAAGGCATGATTTGCAAGGACATACTTTTTGACGAAATAAAGGCGGTGTGCCCGGCTGAGAAGGACGCCCCGATGTCGCAGCATACGACTTTCAGGACTGGCGGCCCGGCGGACGTGCTGGCTGCGCCCCGCAATGCCGAGGAGCTGCTGAAGCTTCTTGCGGTCTGCGAGAGCGCGGGGGTTCGCTGCTGCGTGCTCGGAAAGGGCAGCAACGTGCTCGTGAAGGACGAGGGCTTCAGGGGTGTTATTGTCGTGCCCGGAGGCGACTTCTGCAGGATAGAAATGCAGGGGGACGTGATCCGAGCGGGCTCGGCGGCGACGCTTTCGGAGCTTTACCTGTTTGCGCTGAAATACAGCGTGGGCGGCTTTGAAAGGCTGGCAGGCATACCGGGAACGGTGGGAGGCGCCGTCAGAATGAACGCGGGGGCTTACGATTCCGAGATCGCCGACGTGATCGTCGCGTGTACTTACGTTGAGAACGGACGGATCGTGACCGCGCCGAAGGAGCTGCTGGAGCTGTCCTACAGGCACAGTATTTTCTGCGATTCAGAAAAGCGAGTCATAATAAGCGCGGATTTCAGGCTGCCTGAGCCGGGCAGGGACCCGGATGAGATCAGGGCGGTCTTCAGGGATTATTCCGCGAGAAGAGCCGCAAGCCAGCCGCTCAGCCTTCCCAGCGCGGGAAGCACCTTCAAAAGGCCGGAGGGGCATCACGCTTCGAAGCTTATTGACGGGTGCGGCCTTAAGGGGTACACTTTCGGCGGGGCCGGGGTTTCCGAAAAGCACGCCGGCTTCATAGTAAACAACGGGAACGCGACGTCCGGAGACGTTCTTCACGTGATAGAGCACGTCCGGCAGGTCGTATTTGACAGAACGGGAGTCCGGCTTGAGACAGAGGTGGAGATCCTTTGACGGGCGCTGATCCAAAGCTGCCGCCGGACGGAATATGCAAACCGCCGGCAGCCGGTACTTGCCCGGGCATGCAGGAGATCTCCCGCGGACAGCGTGATTTTGCCTAAGGAGGCAACATGGAAAAGAACACTGACAAAGATTTGATTTTGATTTTCGGGCACAGACATCCGGACACGGATTCCATCTGCTCGAGCATTGCCTACGCGGACCTCAAGGGCAAGCTGGGCTTCAACGCGGAGCCCCGCAGGCTCGGGGAGATCAACAAGGAGACCGCCTTTATTCTGGACTACTTCCAGATGCCGGTGCCGCCCTTCCTCGAGACCGTGAAGACCCAGGTCTGCGACCTCAAGATCGACAAGGCCGAGAAGCTTTCGCCGGATACTTCCATCAAGAAGGCCTGGAACCTCATGGAGGGCTCCGAGACCAAGACGCTTCCGGTGGTGGACGACAACGAAAAGCTCATCGGCATCGTCTCTCTTTCCGATATTACCGAGAAGTACATGGACGTCTCCAACTACAACGCCATCAGCACCTACGGCACGCATCTCGACAATATTCTCGAGACGCTGAGCGCGGACGTGGTGACGGGCGACGCTTCGTGGCTGGATTCCACCGGCAAGGTCACCGTGGCGGCGGGACTTCCCGAGACGCTGGCCGAGTTTTCAGAGGTGGGCGACATCGTCATTACCGGCGACCGCGAAGACGTACAGCGGACGGCCATCGAGACCGGCGCCAACTGCCTCATCATCACCTGCGGCCACACTCCCTGCAATGAGATTTTAAAGCTGGCCGCGTCGCGTAAGACCCTCGTGCTGAAGACGCCTCTGGACACCTACACCACCGTGAGGCTCATTAACCAGAGCATTCCCGTGGGCTCGATAATGTGCAGGACCAACGGCACCGACAAGGCCGTCGTGAGCTTCAACATCAACGACTACGTTGAGGACATCAAGGAGCAGATGGGCAAAAACCGCTACCGGAGCTACCCGGTGCTGGACGACGAGGGCCACGTGTGCGGCTTCGTTTCCCGGTTCCACCTCATTTCCCAGCGCAAGAAGCGCGTAATCCTGCTGGACCACAACGAGAAGTCCCAGACCTGTCCCGGCATCGACGAGGCCGAGGTGCTTGAGATCATCGACCACCACAAGGTCGGCGACATGACCACCTCCGCGCCCATCCTTTTCAAGAACGAACCGCTGGGAAGCACGGCCACCATTATCGCGAATATGTACTTCGACATGGGGAGGCGTCCGTCGCCCAAGATCGCGGGCATTCTTTGCGCGGCAATAATCTCCGATACGCTGAAGTTCGAATCGCCCACCTGCACGGAGATCGACCGGCGCACCGCCGATAAGCTCTCCCTGATCTGCGGCATCAACATTGACGAGTTCGCCGGCAAGATGTTCACGGCGGGTTCCGAGCTCAAGGGCAAGACCCCCAAGGAGATCTACAGCCAGGACTTCAAGCGCGTGTCCTTCAACGACTACCACTGCGGCATCAGCCAGATCACGATCCTCAATATGGATTACATCAAGGACGAGAAGCCGGAGATACTGAGCTATATGGAGGGCGCCGCTCTTGACGGGGGCTTTGACCTGCTGGCGCTGATGATAACCGAGCTTTCCACCGCCAGGACGGAAATGTGGGTGACCGGGCCGCTTTCGGTCGAGGTGCGGCGCGAGCTTCAGATGAGGCCCGACGACAAATACATAAGGTTCGACAGGCTGATGTCGCGCAAGAAGGACATTATTCCGCTCATCGACTCGGCCATCGAGAAGATCCACCTGAGAAGCTGAGCGGCGCCGGGCGCCCGGCAGCCCTGCAGCGCGCTCCGGCCTCCGGCCGCCGCGCAGCATATTGAGCCCCTCGCCGAGCACGCTGACGCGTGAACCGTTCGCGCCTCAAAATGCAGACGCGGGATCCTGTTCACTCACCGGCTGCGGAAATCTCCGGCCTTGCCGGTCGTCTTGCCGCACGGCGGTGAACTTGCCGGTCGTCTTGCCGCCCGGCGGTGAATTCGATTGACTTGAAGCCCGAAATTGATGTAAAATAAATTCGTATCTTAGAGACTCATTATGAGTTTCCGTTGGAGGAACTGTCTTATGAAAAGACTCATTGCTTTGTTAGCGATTATGTGCCTTACTGTAGGCGTGATGGCGGCCTGTAATTCCGAAGAGGAGACACCCGAAGTAACGCCCGGACCGGCCATTATTGTCGATCCCGGTGAGCAGGGTCTCCCGGACATCGAGCTTGAATACGACGCCGCGAAATACGTCATGAACGGCGTCACGCTGGTGGCATATATCGGCAACGAAGAAAATGCCGAGATTCCTGATGGAACTATGGTTATCGCGGACAATGCCTTTAAGGACTGTACCACCGTCAAGACGGTGACCCTTAAGGACTCTCTTACCGCGGTCGGAGAATTCGCGTTCAGCGGCTGCACTTCGCTGGAGGAGATCAGCATACCCAAGCTGGTCAAAACCGTCGGCAGATCCTGCTTTGAGGGCTGCACCGCGCTCAAGAAGTGCGAAATGAAGACCGGCACCACATTCGTGGGCGAGGAATGCTTCAAGGGCTGCAAGGCGCTTGAGACAGTGGCGCTTTCGTCCTCGCTTACGGAAGTCAGGGAAGGACTCTTCAGGGACTGCGAATCGCTGGTCACCGTGAAGCTTTCGGCGGCCACGTCCATTGCCGGGTATACCTTCTACGGCTGCAAGAGCCTGGTCAGTGTTGACGCTCCTGCATGCGCCTCCATCGGGGACTGCGCATTTTACGGCTGCGAGGCATTCGGCTCCGACGAGAAGGGCACCGGCGGCGAGTTTTCCTCCGCAGTGGTTGCGATCGGCGAGAAGGTCTTTGAGGGCACCCACTGGCTGGACGCCAAAAAGACTGCCGCAAAGGCACCTGCAAAGGCCGCGGACGCTTACGTTATGATCGGCAAGGGCGTGCTGGTCTACTACTCGGGCATACTTCCCGAGGGCACCGATAATCCCGCGGACACCGTTAAATTTGACACAAGGACCAAGAACATCGGCCCCGAGGCTCTGAGCGAGCTCAAGGATACCGTTGAGACCGTTGAAATACCCTCCACGATCATTCGCATGGAGAAGGGCGCGTTTAAGGACTTCGCGAAGCTTACCGAGGTGAAGATCCCCAACTCGCTGACTGTAATTCCCGAGAGCGCTTTCGAAAATTGCAGTGCTCTCACCACCGTGACGCTGGCCGGCAAGACGACCGAAATCGGCGCAAATGCTTTTAAGGGCTGCGAGGCGCTCGAATTCTTCGGCGAAAAGGCGGGCTCCGCTCCGGCGGCAACCCCGACGCCTGCGCCCGCTGCCACCGAGGCGCCAACAGGCGACCTGCCAACGGACGGCGCTTCCGGCAATGAAGGCGCCGAGGGCACCGAAGAGCCGGCTGCCGAAACTCCCATTGCCGATGATTCCGAGCCGGCGGACGACAAGCCTGCCGCTCCCGCCGCAAATGCCGGAGAGGGCATTATTATTCCTTCCACAGTGGTTTCCGTCGGCGACGGAGCCTTCAGCGGCTGCTCGAAGATCAAGACGATAGTGCTCGGCAATAACGTTGAGTTCGTGGGAAGCGAAGCCTTCGCGGGCTGCAAGGCCGCCGCGGACGTGACGGTAAACAAGAAGCTCGCCAAGGTGGGCATCAACGCCTTCAGCGAGACCCCCTGGTTTGAGAACTGGACCTCCGCTGAGGACGGCGGCAAGCTCTTTGTGATCGGCGACGGCGTGCTCATCAAGGCTGTGGACGGCGCGATATTTGACGTGGTCGTTGCGGATACGGTAGCCGAAGCCGCCGATAATGCCTCCAATGACGCCGATGCGGACAAGGGTGATGATCCGGCTGAGAACGCGGATGCTGCCGAAAACGGCGGCGCTGAGGATGAAGGCGGTTCTTCCCAGCCTATAGACCTTCCCGAGGATGAATTCGGAGACGGCGATGACGCTTCCGATACCGGCGAAACCGGCAAAGATGGAGACGATGCCGAGGAAGGAAAGAACGGCGAAGCCGCGATCCCCGAGATCAAGTCCATATCGGTCGACCTCACGGGCATTACCAAGCTGAAGGAGAAGCAGTTCTATAACAACAAGGCTCTCTATTCCGTGGTGATTCCCGGCAATATCGAGAAGATCGAGGATTATGCCTTCTATTACGCTGACGGCCTTTACGAGGTCATTATCGAGGAGGGCGTTAAGGAGATCGGAGCCAGCGCGTTTTACGGCTGCGGAAATCTGGAGAGGATCGTTCTTCCGTCCACAATTGAGAAAATCGGTGACTATGCCTTCTACGGCTGCAGCGGTATCAAGACCTTCGTCATTCCCGGGAACGTGAAGTCCATAGGCAAGATGGCCTTCTATAACTGCATTAACCTCGAGGACGTGACGATTCCGGACACGGTAAGCGAGATAGGCGGCTTCGCCTTCACCAACACCGTCTGGCTGAACAGGTCCACCGTTAAATATCTGGTGGCCGGCGACGGAATCCTCCTCAAATACTATGCGTTCGAGAATGAAACGGTGGTGACCGACGCTGACGGCATCAAGTCGATCTGCGGCGGCGCGTTCACGGGCACGTACAGGCTCGAGAAGCTGACGCTCCCCGCAAGCATCACCGGCATCGCTCCTTACGCCGTCAACGGAAGCACCTCTCTGAAGGAGATCGTCGCTCCCGGCGTCACGACAGTGGGCGAGAGAGCATTCAACTTCTGCGAGAAGCTCGAGAATGTCTCCTTCGCGGCAGGATACACCGCTGCTGAAGACGCCTTCAACGGCTGCGATAAGCTGAACGCAAAATAAGCATAGCAGCTTAGCCCTGCGTTTAGGGGAAATATTAAAAAAAGCTTTCGGGCGGCAAAAACGAAATGCCGCCCGAAAGCTTTTTTAAAGGCATTTTGGGTACAGGTTTGAACGGTTGGTTTATACGGTTGGTTTATACGGTTGGTTTATACGGCTGGTTTGAACGGCTTGAGCCGGCTGTGACAGCGCGGCGGTCAGAACCTGTTCTTGATGGCGTTGAAGGTTTCGTCGCTGATGACGTGCTCGATCTTGCAGGCGTCCTTGTCGGCGGTCTCCTCGCTCACGCCAAGGGAAATGAGCATGGAGGAGAGGACCTTGTGGCGCTCGAATATCTTCACGGCGATGGCGCGGCCCTTCTCGGTGAAGGCAATGTGCCCCGAGAGGTCCACGATAATGCATTCCTCCGCCTTGAGTATGCCGAGGGCGCGGCTGACGGATGCTTTTGAAACGTTCATCTCTTCGGCAACGTCCACCGCTCTGACGTGATTTTTGATTTTTCCGAGCTTCAAGATCGTCTCGAGATACATTTCGCCGGATTCGTGCATGCCCATGCCTCCATAGCTTTGGTTGTCCGCATTAATTATACTTTATTTTCGCGAAAAATCAATTTTGGAATGAGGCTTGATTGAGGGATCAAGCGCCAGGTGCCGGGTGGCGCTGCGCGACGAATCGGATTCCGTGTCTGCATTTTAAGGCACGAACGATTCACGCGTCAGCGTGCTCAGTGAGGGACTCAATATGCTGTGCGGTGACCGGAGGGCAGAGATTTCGGCAGCTGGCAAAGTTCAATGGCAAAGCCGCGGCAGCGCGGCAGAGGATCGCAAAGCGGCAAAGCGGCAAAGCGGTTAATTGAAAAAGTAAACGCAATTCGGAAGAAGTAAACGCAAGCAAGAAGATGCATTACGTTTTTCAATTAACCTTTAGTACTTAAAAGTCAAATAATTGATTGCATTTAAACTCGATAACTGGTAGAATAAATAATGGAAAAGAATCACATGATTTGTACGCACATGATATTTTCGGAAGTGTAAGACTCTATGATAACTGCAAAAAGACATCTCGGATTAAAACTGATTGCTTTGGCA
>JAGDAX010000081.1 GCA_017848335.1 Clostridia bacterium
CTGCGCGATCCTCGAGAACAATATCCGCCTCGCCGTATTTCCGCGCCCTCAAATTGCGCTCCACGACAATATATCCCCTTCTGAGATACTCGCCGCAGGCCAGCGCCTCTCCGACGTTGCCCCGGCGGCGGTTATCGCGGTTGTCGCTGCTGCCCATTAGAAACCTCCCGGCCTCGCCTGCAGAATCCCGCGCCGCAGCGGTGCATCTTTTGGGGAGTGCATCTCAGTGCATCTTTTTGAGAAAGCTCCTCCTGTGTATCGGCGACGCGCCCAGCTCCCGAATCGCATCGTAATGCGCCTTCGTGCCGTAGCCCTTGTGCTTTGCGAACCCGTACCCCGGGTACTTCGCGTCAAGATCCGTCATAAGCCGGTCCCTTGTGACCTTCGCGATCACAGACGCCGCCGCGATCGACACCGAAAGCGCGTCCCCGTGTGTCACGGATCTCTGCACCGTCCCCGCAGGCAGCCCCGGTATGCTCACGTGATCCACCAGCACCGCGTCCGGACTGCGCCCCAGCTTCACGGAAGCCTCCTTCACCGCCGCCAGCATAGCCTCCTTGGTGGCCTCGAGAATGTTGATCTCGTCGATCCGCTCGCTGTCCGCAAACCCGATTCCCACCGATATCGCCGCCGCCATGATCTCGTCGTAAAGCTTCTCCCGGGCCTTCTCGGAAAGCTGCTTCGAGTCATAGGCGTCCGGGTACGGCCTCTCCGCGTCAAAAACCGCGCAGCAAGCCACCACAGGCCCCGCCAGCGGCCCTCTTCCGGCCTCGTCCACACCCGCAATTATCCTGCACCCGCCGGCGGCAAGTTCCCGCTCAAACCGCTGAAGCTCCTCAGCATCCGGTCTTTTCATTTCCTTTTTCTCCTGTATTGGGCCTTTCTCGCCGCCCTCTTCTGCTGCTTCATCTCGTCGTTTTCCCGATTCTGAAGCATGATCCTTTCGTTTTCCTCAATCACGCCCGGATGGTCAAGGCTTATGGCGCCGATTTTGCCGCCCCTGAACTCGTCAAGAACAATCGCCGCGGCCCTCGTAAGGTCAACCTCTCCGCCCTTCACGAGACATCCCCGGCTCCTGCCGCAGGCCTCCAGAAGAGCAAGCCCCCTGCGAAGCCTTTCATTCCCGAGAATACTCCCCGACACGTAGTCCAGCTCGTCCCCGGCCTCAATTTCCGCGGCGTCGATCGCGTAGCGGGCCTTCAGCGCGCCCGGGTACCTTTCCTCTATATAGTCCAGCAAAAAAGCCGCCAGCTCGCCCGTATCCACCACCTCGTCCTTGATGGCTCCGCAGGCCGCCAGCCTCATGGCGCTCATCTGGTTTTCGATGCGCGGCCACAAAAGCCCCGGCGTATCCAGCAGGTACACGCTGTCATCCATTTTAAGCCACTGCTTCTCCCTGGTCACCCCCGGTCTGTCGCCTGTGACCGCCGCACTCCTTCCGGTGACGCGGTTCACAAATGACGACTTGCCCACGTTCGGTATGCCCACCACCATGCAGTAGATCGTGGTGATTATTCTGCCCTTTTCGCGGCCTCTTTGGATCTTCTCCTCCATGACGTCCCTGACTGCCTTTACGACCTTTTTGACGCCGTCGCCGCTTCGCGAGTCCGTGAATACCACGGTATACCCCTTGGAGGCGTAATAGCTCATCCAGTAGTCGCTGACCGCCTTGTCCGCCAGATCCGCCTTGTTGAACACGAGTATCCGCGGCTTTCCGCCGATGATCCTGTCGATCTTGGGATTCCTGCTGCTGAAGGGCAGCCGTGCGTCGCAAAGCTCGATCACCACGTTGACAAGCTTCAGGTTTTCCTCCAGCGTTCTGCCGGCCTTGGCCATATGCCCCGGGTACCAGTTTATTATCTTGCCGTTAAATCCCGCCGCATCGTCGCGCCCGGGTGCCTCCGGCCTGTTATTCGTTTTTTTGTTTCGCGTGTTGTCCATATTTTTCGGTTTGAATTTGTTGTATCCCTGAGCTCAGTTTTTCCGCGAGCCCGCGTTTTTCCGTAAACTCAGTTTTGCCGTGAGCCCGCGTTTTTCCGTAAACTCAGCTTCGCCGTGAGCCCGCGTTTTCTCTGAACCCGCGTTTTCTCTGAGCCCGACATTTGCCCTGAGCCCGGCTTTCCCTGCGCTCAGCCTTTGCCCTGCGCCTTCGCGTCGTTCTCCTTGTATTCCTTCATTTTCGCGCTCATATAATCCCCGCCGCAGGCATCGATATTGACGAGCACCGGGCCGAACTCCTCGACCCTTAGGACCCACATTGCCTCAGGCATTCCCAGGTCCTCCCATATCACCTGCTGCGTCTCCTTGATGCAGGAAGCGGCCACCGCCGCGCAGCCCCCGGGGAATATCCCGTGCACCGCCCCGTACCGGACGCAGGCCTCCTGCGTTTTCGGACCCATTCCGCCCTTGCCGATAATGAACGTGGTGCCCGATCGCCTTATAAAATCCGCCTCGTACTTCTCCATTCTCATGCTGGTGGTGGGCCCCGCTGAAAGCGCCTCGTATCCTCCGGCCGTCCGCTTCATGATCGGCCCGCAGTGATACACCGGGATACCTTCCAGCGAAATGCCGGGCCGCTCCTTCTCCTCCGTGTACCGCTTGTGGCCGTCATCCCTGAGCGTAATGACCGTGCCGCTTATGTAGACCGTGTCTCCGGAACGCAGTTTCAGTACTTCTTCCCTTGTTATAGGTGTTTTCAGATGATATTCCAAGAAGCTTCACCTCTTTTGCACGATAATCCCTTGACCCGCGCCGATCCCTTGACCCGTGCCGATCCCTTGACCCGCGCCGACCCCTTGACCCGCGCCGACCCGCGTTACTGCGCGTCAATCCGCGTTGAATCCGCTGTGGCTCAGGACCTTCGCGGTCCCGTCCCCGTCAATCACAAGAATCCCTTTGCGCGTGGCCCAGCAGCCAAAGGACACAGCCATGGCCAGCGTGGCCGGATGGTGCACCGCCGCCTCAACGTTCACGGCAAGCACGCTCTCGCTGCCCCCGGTGCCTCCGGGGCCGAGCTTCATATTGTTGAGCCGCTCAAAAAGCCTCTCCTCCATGGCCCGCGCGTTCGCCTCCGGATTTTTGCTTCCGCAGTCTCTCAGCAGCGCCTTTTTGGACAGCTCCGCGGCAATATCCATAGAAGGCCCGATTCCGACCCCCACTATCAGGGGCGGACAGCTGTTCACGCCCGCGGTGCGCACGGTATCAGCCACCAGATCCTCTATCGCTCCGTAGCCCTGCGAAGGCGTCAGAACGCGCGCAAATCCCGGAAGGCTGGAGCCGCCCCCCGCCATATATACGGTTATTTCCGCGGCGTCCCCGTCCGTGATCTCCCAGTGTATATAAGGCGAACAGGGGCCGATATTGTTCCCTGTGTTTTTGTCCGTAAAGGGCATTATGGCGTTAGGCCTGAGCGGTACGCTCGCGGATGCGCTTTGCGCGGCGTTCACGAGTATTTCGTTGAGCCCGCCAAGCAGTCCAAAGGACGCCCCAGCCTTCACGTAAAAGTGCAAGATCCCGGTGTCCTGACAGAACGGCCTTCCCGTGCTGCGTGATATTTCAAGATTTTTGAACATACAGCCGTAAATTGCCGCGGCGTTCTCTTCGGTCTCCTGCTTTTGCATTTCCTCGAGCCTTGAAAGCACGTCGTCGGAAGGGCACGCCGCCATACGGCCGATCAGCTTCTCCAGCAGGAGAACAAGCCCGCCGGCTGTCATTCCGGCCTCTTTGCCCACGCCGCCGGGCTTATCCCGGCGGCCGCCGATTTTGTCCATTTCGTCATCACCTCCGCGCGATCATAACCCTCCGCGCATTCATGCGAACTCCGCGCAATCATGCAAACTCCGCGCATTTCCAAACCCCCTGCGCATTTTACCAAAACGGCCCCGATAATAACAGTAACTATCGGAGCCGCATAAAAATCTCTTAGTAAGCGCTGAAAAAGCTTATTCCGCACCGGATCACTCGGGCACGATCACCGTCTTGATGTTCTTGCCGGCGCCGGCGTCCTCAAAGGCCTTGTTGATGTCCTCGACCTTGTAACAGGAGGCCAGCCCCTTGATGGGATTGTGAAGCTCGGTGTGCTCGCTCAGGAATTTAACGTATTCGTGTACGTCCACCATCGAGTACTGTGAAGATCCGATAATGCTGAGGGCCTTGAAGGTTATCATCTGAGGCTGAATTTCGATGCCGCCGCTCTGCGAGTACTGGCCGGGCACCAGATACATTCCTCTGTTGCGGAGCATATCCATTCCCTGAGGCACCGCCTTGGGGTTGCCGGAGGCCTCGAATACAAGGTCCGCTCCCAGACCGCCGTTCTTGCTCTGAACGTACTTCACGATATCATCCATGGACTGTGCCGTAAAATCGAGAAGCTCCGTAGCGCCCAGCTGCTTTGCCAGCAGGGATCTCCTGTCATTGGCGCCGCCGCAGATGACCAGTATCTCTTTGATACCGAGCGCAGCCAGATAAGCCGTAGCGAAGCAGCCCACCGGGCCCGCTCCCTGAACCACCGCCACGTTGACCCCGGCGGGATCGAGTCCTGCCTTGATGCCGAGCCTTACCGCGTGAATAGCCGTAGGCCCCGGGCACGCAAACACGCCTACCATCAGAGGATCCAGCTCCTCGGGAAGCTTCACCAGGTTCTTTACGCTCGTGTAGTTATAGTCGCTGAAGCCGCCGTAGAAATGCGGCGCCACCTCAGGTCTGCCGCCGTTTGTCACGCCCATGTTCACGCAGTTGGCGTCGTTGCCTTCCTTGCAGAGGATGCACTCGCCGCAGGGCACAGCAATATCAACAATCACGTTGTCGCCCACGTTAATTCCGTATTTCGCGGAGTCGGCCTCGTGAATATCCTCCACCTTTCCGATGAATTCGTGGCCTATGCAGGCGGGAAATCCCACCGCAAGCTTTCCTCTCATAATGTGGAGGTCCGTGCCGCAGACGCCGCTGGCGAGAAGCTTCATTCTGGCCATGCCCTCGGGCACCGGAAGCAGCGGGTATTCTCTGACTTCAAAAGGCCTGTTGGGGCCTGACATTACTGCAACTTTTCCTGTTTTCATAGCTGGTCTCCTTATATTTATAGTACGTGGCTCGCGGTATGCGGCTTAAGCTTCGCCGCACCGCCCCATATTCCTTGTCTGTTTTTGATTTACCGGACTTCTCCCGTGCGGCAGATCTCCCCAACCGTTCCGAATCTCAAAGCACTCCGGAATCACACCGAATCCCGCGAATCCCGACGGGATCGCGACGCGTTCAGCCGCCGTTCAGCCGCCGTTCAGCAGGCTCAGCCGTAGTCCGGCAGGTTCAGCCGCCAAGGGCCGCCTTCATCTCTTCAATCACGCTTTGCGGGCAAGGCTCCGTGTCCGCGCAGGGATTCTCCAAACCGAGCCCCTCGTACTTCGCGAAGCCGAATCTGTGGAAGGGAAGCAGGTCGCAGGGCAGATCCCCGCACCCAAGCGACGCCAGATATTCGCGTGTCCTGAGGGCATATTCCACACCCGCGTTATATCCCGGAATCACAGGCATACGCAGCCTTATGCGCGCGCCGTTTTCCTTCAAAAATCTGAGATTCTCCGATACAGACCCAAAGTCGCCGCCGGTCCATTCGCGAAGGTCATCCTCGCAGCAAGCCTTGATATCGTAATAAAACTCGTCCACGCAGGGAAGAAGCTTCCTGTAATTGTCCACAGGCACGCCGCCCGCGGTATCGAGTATCACGTTCACCCCGCTGGCCCTAAGCATGCCCGCAAGCTCCGCGACGAAGTCCGCCGAAAGAGCCGGCTCGCCGCCCGAAACCGTGACCCCGCCGGGATCCGCCCTGTAAAGCTCCTCGTCCTTCATGCAGTCGCGGAAAACCTCCTCCGCGGTCATCATTTTCCCCGAGAGCGACAGCGCGTTGCCGATGCAGGATCTTACGCACCTTCCGCAGGCGACGCACTTCGACCTGTCAAACCCGTGAAGGCCTTCCTGTGTCATAAAGTGGGCCCCCTCGGGACACACTGCGGCGCAAAGTCCGCAGCCTCTGCAGGACCTCTTGTAATATATGAGCACCGGCCCGGGCACAACGGTCTCCGGGTTATGGCACCAGCGGCACTTCATGGGGCAGCCCTTGAGGAATACAGTGGTTCTGATGCCGGGGCCGTCAGCCGTGGAAAAATGCTGTATTTGGCTTATAAGCGCTTTTTTGTCTTCAGGCATGCTCTGTCCTCGCGAGAATATCAAGCTTGACGGCGTTGTCGAGGCTGTTGTAATACGCGCTGAATCCGGATACCCTGACGACCAGGTCGGAGTATTCCTCCGGGTGCTCTATGGCGTCCTCAAGAACCTTGCGGGACACGGAATTGATCTGTATCTCCTGGCCGCCCTTCTTGAAATAGTACTTGATGAGCTCTCTCATTTTGGCCCTGTTGGCGTCGTCGCTGAACATGGAGGGACTGTACTTCTGGTTGATGACGCTGCCGCAGGAAACCTGCGAATAATCAGGCTTCGAGAGGGATTTGAGCGCAGCCACGGGGCCTTCGCGGTCGTTGCCGTGGGTGGGCGAAGCCGCGTCCGAAAGAGGCTGCCTGGCCTTGCGCCCGTCGGGCGTCGCCGCGATCTCCGTACCCGCGGGAATATTGCTCACGTTCGATGCGATTCCGATGTAAACGCGCCGCCGTCCCTTGTCCTGTGCTTCGAGAATATCTCGTTCTGGAAGCTCACAAACCACTCCGCGTACTTGTCGGCCACCTCGTTGTCGTTGCCGTACTTGGGCGCGGCGAAAAGCGCGGCCCTCAGCTCGTCATATCCCTCGTAGTCCGCCTTAAGGGCGTCCACCAGCGTCTTCATATCGTATTTTTTGTCCGTGAATATCACGGTCTCCACCGCCGCCAGCGAGTCCGCCATGGTGCCGATGCCCATCACCGCCGCTCCGTGAACGGAAGGATAAAGCGCGCCGCCCTCGTTAATGTCGCGTCCTCTGCCGATGCAGTCCTCAAAGAAGCAGGACAGGAAGGCCTGGTTGTACCGGGCGGGATTCAGACCGTCGTTTACGTTGTTAAAGCCCACCACGTATTCGGAGGCTCCGTAGCGCATCTGCGTCTCCAGCGCCGCCATCAGGTCGTCCATGGATTTGAAATCCTCGGGATTGCCGGTCTCAGGCCCTCTCTGCGCGCCGCTCAGCATATCCACGCCGTTGTTCAGGGCCAGCTCCAGATATTTGGGGGTGTTGTACCTGCCGTCGCTCCAGGGCGGCTGTTTGCCCTGAATGAAATTCTCGATGCAGCCAACCATGCAGTAATCGAAGGCGTCTTCGCGGGCATATCCGTGCCTCAGAAGCGACGGAATGTTCGCCATGTCGTTCATCATCGCGGGATAGCCGAGACCTGTGCCAACCACCTGCAGGGCCTTGTCCATAAAGTCGTCCGGGATCCCCTCGTAATATCTCAGGGAAAGATTTGGCCCGGGTATCTGCATGGTGCCCACGGCATCGAGAATGATATACGAAACCTCATTGATTCCGCCGCTTCCGTCAGCGTTAAGACCGCCGATCGCAATATTGGAAACGTCGTCCGCCCCGAACAGTATCCTGCGCTCCCTGATCTTATACAGCGCGGCGATCATAAGCTCTCTGGCGCTGTCGTAATCGATAATGCCGGCTGCCTTGTCGCGCTCGTAATAGGGCTCCAGGAATTTGTCCAGGCGTCCGAAGGCCATGGCGTATCGGCCCTCCATGCAGAAGGCAATATACACAAGCCAGATAAGCTGCAGAGCCTCCCTGAAGGTTTCGGGAACGCTGTGCGAAAGCTTCCTGAGAATGCCGGCGGCAATACGCAGCTCGTCTGCGGCTTCCGGATCCCTGCCCGAAATGGCGTCGGCATGCTTCTCGGCCTCCGCCGCGTAAAGCAGCACGTAGTCCCTGAACGCGCACATTGCAATATGCATGGCCTTCAGCGTCTCAACACCGGTGCCGTCGCCTCTTTCGGCGGCCTTCTTTTGGGAAAGCTCAATTCTCTCAATCGTCCCGGCAATGCCTTCCTTGAGGAACACGGCGTAGTCCGGCGCGGCATGGTCGCTGTTAGTGGGAAAGCTCCTGTCGCCGTACGACGCGGCAACGTTGTTCCCGCAGTTGACGTCCTGGTCGCTTATATTGAAATCGTCTCCCGCCGTGAAGAACCCCCTCACGGACCCGATAATGAGATCATGGTCGTAAATATGCTTGTACGTATTGAGGAACATGGAACGGATGGCGAATGCCCTGGCGATCCTGTTCGGCTCGTCGTAGTGATCCCTGTACCCGAGATACCTGTAATAGCCTGTCATCACCCTGCCGGATTTTCCGGGCTCCGAGACCTCAGGCCTCAGCTTTTCCAATATCAAAGATTGCTCCATCATAAGACAACACACTCCGTTAACACATCACTTTGGCGCCCGCGGGATGCCTTCCGGATCCGGCGTCAATTGCCGACAGTCCGTCCGCGAATGCGATTCATTGCCGCTTCGGTTAATTGCTCCGGTTCAGCCGCGCTTCCGCTGCAATTTCCACTGCGTTTTCGCGGCAAAGTCCTGCTGATCTTCGCGGCAGGCTCCTGCCGATTTTCGCGGCAAAGTCCTGCTGATCTTCGCGGCAAGCTCCTGCCGATTTTCGCGGCGAAGTCCTCGCCATACCCGGCGTCATTTATGCGTCAAATTCTTTCCTCCGGGCTTCCTTCCGCCCGCAGAAATTGTACCACATCTGCGCGACGGTGTAAAACATAAAATTATTTCCCGGAAAATGCCCGGAAAAAGCGGAAAATTTCCGCAAAATCGGGATTTTGCCGCGTAAAAGGCCCGAAAATCACCGCCCGTTTAACGGCGCCAAAAGCACCGCCCTGTATGTTTACCGTGTGTCTGCCGCTATGTTTCTCCTGTGTCTGCCGCCACGTTTCTCCTGTGCGTACTGTGTCCGCGGTCTCATTCTTAGCCCGGCTCCTGCCCGGCATAAATCGCAGAAAGTGCAGGCTCCCGCAGCAGTCTTTGCGCGATAATATATTCACGCGAAGCAATAACCGGGAAGCCGTTGCCGGGCGCAGCCCTTACCGCGAAGCAGCCCCTGTAGCGAAGCAGTCCCTGCAGCGAAGCAGCCCCTGCCGGGAGCCGTCCCTGCAGCGAAGCCGTCCCTGCAGCGAAGCAGTCCCTACAGAAGCCCCTTTATCTCGCCAAGCTCCTTCACCACACGCGTCGCCACGCCCGGATGCTCCGCCGAAACGCCTTTGCGGTCAACCCAGACGGTCTTGATCCCGAAGGCCGCCGCGCCGCTGATATCAGCCTCGAACGAGTCGCCGATCATGACGCAGGAATCCTTGTCGGCAACGCCCCCAAGCGCCATTGCCTTCTCGAAAAATTCGCGCGAAGGCTTCTGCGCGCCCACGGACTCGGACGTAAAAATCTCCTTAAAATAGTTCAAAAAGCCCGCCTTTGCGAGCCTTTTCTCCTGTTGAAGCTGCGGCGCGTTGCTGGCGGAATACAGCACGTAATTCCGGCTCTTGAGGTGCTCCAAAAGCTCCTCCGCGCCGATAACGTGCTCCGCGCTTCCCGCCAATTCCTTCAAAAAAACGTTCTCAAAGGCAACGCCGTCAAAGTCAATTCCGGCCTCACCGAAAATGAGATTCCATCTGATTTTGTACAGCTCCGGCACCGTCAGCGAACCGCCCTCCACCCTTTTCCAGAGCGAATTATTGACGCGGTGGAACAACGCCTCGAAGTCCTCCGGAAGCGTGATCTCCGCGGCGGCTGCGGCGGCGCGCATCGAAACCGACGCACACCTTCCGAAGTCCAGAAGCGTGTCGTCGACGTCGATGAAAACTGTTTTTATATTGATGAATTCGTTATACATTTGTGTTCTTCGGTTCGGGCAACCGCGGCCCGGGCAGCCGCGCAGCGGCAGACTCGCAGCGGCAGACTCGCAGCCCGCGTCCCATAGCTGTTAACTCACAGGCCATAGCGCGCGCGGAACGCGCGTTATGGCCTTTAGCCTCTGGCCACCGCGCAGCATATTGAGCCCCTCACTGAGCACGCTTGCCTGTGAACCGTTCGTGCCTCAAAATGCAGACGCGGAATCCTTTTCATTCAGCAGCGGCCGGATCCTCCGGCCTCTCTGGCCTCTGGCCTTTCTCGGCACTAACCTGTTTCGTCCTGACCCAGCACGTCACCGGCCCGCTCTTCCCCCAGTCCCTGCCGGCGGAGGCGTAATCGCAAAGCACCAGCGGGCCGTCTTCCGTCTCAAGCACGACCGTGAGCCGCTTGCCGCCGTTCTCGAGGGAGCCGGTCTTCACTTCACGGGGAATGAGAAACTTTACGCCCGGAGGGAAGCATACCGCGGAGGTCACGTCGTCCTCCAAAACGCTGTCCCTGGCGAGCACGAGGGGTCCCCGCATTATCGCGGCGTGGCAAACCGACTCCGGCGAAGCGTCGGGATCGATCTCCGCGGCCCTTATGACGCGCACTCTCATATCAAAGCGGACGTCGATAATGTCGCCCTCCTTCCAGGCCTCCGAAAGCGTGGCGTAGCCGTTTTCGACCGTAAAATCCGCCTCCCTTTCGTTCACGGAAATGACCGTCTCGCGGCTCCAGGCGGGGATCCTCAAAAGGAGCGGGGTTTCATTGTCGCGGCCGGACGTTGTCACGATCCGCACGTCGCCCTGATAGGGATACCCCGTCTCGATTCTGACGGAAAAATCGCCGTCCGGCAGGGCAAATCCGATCTCGCCCGGGACGTAGAAATTCACCACGGGCGCCTTTTTGTCCGCGGAAAGCATTCCTGCGTACCTGGGGAAGAGGCCCGTGCCGCAGGCGCCTATTGCCACGCAGCAGCCCCAGTGCATAAGCCCGCGAAGCAGCGTCTTGTAGCCGCCCACCGAAAGGCCCCTTGAGGAGTTCAGCAGCGGACTGTAGCTGTCAAAGGCGAAAACCTCGCCCCTGAATGGATTTTCTTCAAAATTCACGGCCCCCAGAAGGGCGTTGTAGGCGGAAAGCTCGATATTGTCGGCAAAGGCTCCGTCCCCGGTGATCGCAAGCAGCTGCAGGCAGAATTTCATCCACGTCACGGTGACGCAGGTCTCCTGCATAATGCCCTTGAAGGCCGGGTTGAACTGGTTTATCCGCGAATGGTCGAACAGCTCGTGGGTGGTGCCGGCGCTCCCGATAACGGTGACGTCCGTGGCAATGACCTTGGCGGCAAAATTCCTGACCATCTGAAGATATTTTCCGTCGCCCGTTGCCCGGTAAAACTCGAGAATGCCCTCAAAGCAGGACATCATCTCGTAAGCCTTCGTGACCGGGTACTCGCAGGGCGCCTTCTCGTCCGCCAGCGCAGCCTCAAAAATATTAAAGCTCTTCGTCCCGCCGCAGCGAATGATCTTTGCGGCATAATCCAGGTAGCGCGCCTCACCGGTTACGTGATAAAGCCTCACTACCGGCTCCAGGATCGACGACGCGTTAAGGCCTTCCCACGCCTCCGAGGTGTTGGTGACGTCGAGCTTTCCTGCCTCGCCGCAGCCCGTCTTGGCGATCATGTAATCCGCCTGCCGCCGCAGTGAATTCACGATCCTGTCCGCGAGAATATCGTCTCTGCAGATCTCCAGGAAGTACTCCAGCCCCAGCATCACGTACTTGCGGCCCCAGACGTCCCAGCCCCGGAATTCATTCTCGAGGTTGTAGCTGGTGATCCTGCCGAACTCGTCCTGCATGTCAAGAAGATCCCTGACGGTCTCCTCCATCACTGCGTAAAGAGCCTCGTTCCGGTCGTACTCGTACGTAATGCACGCGCCGCGCATCATCTTGCCCCAGTATTCGCTGCGCCAGCCCATGTCAAGGTTGTCCTCGCTGCCCCTCTTGAACTGGCTCACAAAGACGCACCAGAGCTTGGGATCGAGAAGGGACTTCCTCTCCACAAAGGCCGCCGCCTCCGCCATGGGGCCCGCGAATTTAGCGGCTCCCGGGGGAAGGCCGACGAACCGGTCGGTTGACTGTCTGATTGCGTAAGCGGTATATTTCATGGTTTATATGTTTCCTCCGTGTCGGCATTGCGTGCCGGTCTTGTCGTCGGTCGTGCGTCGGCAGTGCGTGCCGGGCGTGCGTGCCGGTCTTGTGCGTCGGCAATGCGTGCCGGTCTTGTCGTCGGGCGTGCGTCGGTCGTGTGTTCCTTGCACCGTGTCCGGGCCCCCGGCGCCTTCGCGTTGGACCCTGTCAGGCCCTGCCCCGGCAGCCCCTGAAATGCGCCTATATTTTAGCAAACCCGTTTCCCAAAGGCAAGGCGTCACGGCGGCTTAAAACCGGTTTCAAACTGTTTTTAAGCCGCTTTTAAACCTCTTTCAAACCGCTCTCAAACACCTTTCCAAACCGTTTTCAAACCGCTTTAAGCCTTTTTCAAACCGCTCTCAAACATCTTTACAAACCGTTTCAGACCGCTTTCAAAACGTCTCAGACCGCTTCAGACCGCTTTTTAGGCGCTCCGTAATACAAAAACCGCCAAGGCCGCAGAATCCCGCGTACTTCGCGTAAAGAGCATCAGACCGGCGCTTGCTTAAATTTTCCGCTTCCCCGGCAGCCTCGTCCAGTCCACCGCGAAGAAATAAACCGTCAGCACCGTCGCGCACATAAACCACGTGATCGGGTACACCCAGTTCACGATGGCAATCGTATTGAGGATGGGCACCAGCACGACAAGGATGCTCACCCTGATGACGCACCAGCAGGCCAGCATGGCCACCATAGGCACCATGGCTCTTCCCGCGCCGCGAAGCACCGCCGCCAGGCAATGGCACAGCGCGCACAGAATGAAAAATCCGCAGCAGATCCTCGCCTTGTCCACCCCGAAGGCCAGCGCCGTCTCGCTCTCCGTAAACGCGTCGATCAACGGCCGCGCAAAGAGCATTATCAGGCCGCCGATGCCTTCCGCGATAAGTATTGCCGTGATGACGCCGAAACGGGCGCCCTTCCTGGCACGTTCACTGTTTCCGGCTCCGAGATTCTGGCTGACGAAGGTCGTCATTGCCGCGCTGAAGCAGGTCACCGGCAGGAACGCGAAGCCCTCGATCTTGCTGTAGGCGCCGCAGCCCGCCATTGCGTCGGGCCCGAAGGCGTTGATGTTGGACTGCACCACCACGTTGGCAATGGAAATGACGGAATTCTGGATGCCCGAGGGCAGACCGTACCTGATGATGGTCCCGAGAATGTTCCAGTCGATCTTCAGCTCCCTGACGCTGACGCGGTAGCTTTCCTTGCTGCGCAGGAGCCTTATCAGGCACAGAATGACGCTTATCATCTGGGAAATGACCGTGGCAACAGCCGCCGCGGCGACGCCCATCTTCAGGACGCCGATGAAGAAATAGTCGAGAATGACGTTGATGACCGACGAAATAATGAGGTAGTAAAGCGGGTGCTTCGAGTCGCCCACCGCCTGCATAATGCCCATGCAGATATTGTAGGTGACCATCGTGAACAGGCCCGCGAAGTACATCCGCACGTAAGCCACGGATTCCGGCATGACCTCCGGAGGCGTCCGCATCCACATAAGCATGTACCTTGAGCCGAAGGCTCCGATGACCGAGAATATGACCCCCGCCGCGAAGAACGCCACCAGGCTTGTGTGGATGGCCTTCCGCATGTTTTTGACGTCGCCGGCGCCGAAAAGCCTGGCGATGACCACGCCCGCGCCCATGGCGATGCCGCTGAAGAAGCCCACCAGCAGGAAAATAAGGCTGCCCGACGAGCTGACACCGGCCAGGGCGTTGTCCCCCAGCAGATTTCCCACCACGAAGGTATCCGCCGTGTTGTAGAGCTGCTGAAAGAGATTGCCCAGAAAGAGCGGCACCGCGAACGTCACGATCTGCTTCGCGATCGGCCCCTCCGTCATATTCATTTCGGCTGATTTTTTGTTCATGCGGGAAACACCGGGTGGATCTGTTAGTCAGCTGGAGAGGTTGAGTTTTGAGGTTTGAGGTTTGGAGCTTGATCCCCGGGCTTTGAAGCTCACTGCTCGGGCTTTGAGGCTCGGGTCTTCAGCCTCCTGCGTCGGGTTTTGATTCCTGATTTTCCGGAGGGCTTCGGGTTTTGATTCCGGATTTTCCGGAGAGTTCGGGTTTTGGCCCCTGATTTTCCGGAGGGCTTCGGGTTTTGATCATCGGGCAGCGAAACCGCATGCCGCACAAGCCGCTCCGAAACACCGCGAGCTTAGCTCCGAAACGCCGCGAGCTTAGCTCTGAAACGCCGCGAACTTAGCGCTGAAACTCCGCGAACTTAGCGCTGAAACGCCGCGAACTTAGCTCTGAAACTCCGAGAACGCGGCAAGGAGAAGTATACAACCGGGGCGCGAAAAAAACAACGCAAATCCCTCGCCTTGCCGGAATTTTAAAACTATTTTAAACTATTTCGCATTATTTCATATTATTTCGCACAAAAACGGGCGAATGCGCTTCCCGCGGGCTGCCCCGAGCTGCCCGTGTCTGCCTGCCCGGCCGGCCGCTGAAATTCTTGAAACGCGCTCCGCTTCTATGGTATAATTTTCGCGTAAACTTCTGTTCAATTCAAGGCAAAAGGGGTGTTTTAATGAATAAGCCTGTCATTTCAGTGGTAGTACCGATGTACAACGAGGAGGAAGTCATTGACGTCACCTATGAGAAGCTCACCGCAGTGATGGAGGGGACCGGGCTTCCCTATGAGCTGATTTTCGTGAATGACGGCAGCCGCGACGCGACTCTCCCGAAGGCGCTGGACATATGCGGCCGTGACGCAAGGGTGAAGCTTATCGACTTTGCGCGCAATTTCGGCCACCAGCTGGCCATCACCGCCGGAATGGACCACAGCTCAGGCGACGCGGTGGTGGTAATTGACGCGGATCTGCAGGACCCGCCGGAGGTCATTCCCGAGATGATCGCAAAATGGCAGGAGGGCTACGAGGTGGTCTACGGCAAGCGTCTCAAAAGAGAGGGCGATTCCGCGTTTAAAAAGGCCACCGCCAAGGTCTTCTACCGCTTCCTGAATTCAATGACGGACGTGAGCATCCCTGTGGACACGGGCGACTTCAGGCTCATCGACCGCAAGGTCTGCGACGCGCTGCTGGACGTGCCCGAGCACAACCGCTACATCAGGGGCATCGTCAGCTGGCTGGGATACAAGAGCTGCCCCGTGGAATTCGAGCGCCACAAGAGATACGCCGGCACCACCAAGTACCCCCTCAAAAAAATGCTTCGCTTCGCCTCCGACGCGATAATGTCCTTCTCCTACAAGCCCCTGAAGCTCGCCACCTTCCTCGGCTGCCTCACAATGGCCGCCGCGATCATCGTGCTGATCTTCTACGCAATCTTCGGGGCCCTCAACCCGGTTTCGTCGCTGCTGATCGCATTGATGTTCGTGGCCGGGCTGGTTCTCCTGTGCCTCGGCATAGTTGGCGAATATATTGCCCGCATCTGCGACGAGGTGCGCGACAGGCCGCTGTACCTTGTGCGCGGGACCGTAAATTTCCCTGAGGAGGAATAACGCGCCGCAGGCTAAAGGCCCCAGGCGGCCTGAGGGCAGAGGGCAGAGGACAGTGGACAGTGGCCGGAGCCCAAAGGACGGACACCAAAGGACGAAGTCCGGATCCCATACGATATCACTAATACAGGCCGGATGCGCTGTCAAAGTCATCCGGCCTGCTTTCATTATTCAGCCATCCGGGAAGCCTTCTCCCCGCGGCTCATATCTTACTGTTCTTATCGTCTGATATCAGTATTATCTGTTCTTTATCTGTTTTTCTCAGTATCTTAAAATACTTTCCCCGGATCCGCTCTTAATCCTCTTTCTTTTTGAGCATCGCGATCACCGGTAATGCAAGACCTGCAGCCATTGCGGCAAATCCGCCGGCGATGAAGCTGCCGCAGCCCTTCTTATCGGGCTTGGCCTCTTCGGTCGGAGCCGGAGCCTCAGTCTCTGCGGGAGCGTCCGTAGCTTCGGGCGTCTCGGCAGGCGGAACCGTCGGTGTGGCGGTAGGAGCCTCCGTAGGCGCCGGAGTGACGTAGTTGGGATCCGCTTCGCCTTCGAGGAGCGTGATCTCAGGCGCGCCAAGAGTATTGGAGGCCACCGCACCGGTCACCATAACGTCTTCTTCGTCAAGGTCCGCTCTTACGTATCCGGAACCGAGCACCCAGTACTGGTTAACGCCTTCCGGGAAATTGGGATTCTCGGCGTTCGTGAAGGTGAGCGTGTAATCTCCGGGCGGGAAGGACTTGTCGAAGTCAACGGTCTGCATATTGTCGCCGTAGCACACGTGGCGGCCGGACCAGACAACGTCGTCCTTGTTGTCCAGAAGCTGTATGTCGAGGTAGACGTCATTGGAGGGCGCAAACGCAAAGAATTTGAAGCCGCTGAACCAGATCGGTGACGGGAAGAACACCTCAAGCATTTCATCGATCGTGAAAGGATTCATCCAGTAACCCGCTGCCGCGCCGGAAATGTCGAAGTGACCGTCGCTGTTGTCGGAAAGCGGATATTCCCCTCTCGGCTCGGGCGTGGCCGTCACGTCGGCGGGAAGCTCGGTAGGTTCGGGAGAAGGAGTCGGATCGGGATCTACGTAGTTCGGGTCCGCTTCGCCCTCGTAAAGGGTGATCTGCGGGGCGCCCAGGGAGTTGCTGCCGCGGTAGCCCGCCACGAGAATATCACCGGGCTCAAGGTCAAATCTGACGTAGCCGGAGCCCAGCACGAAATGCTGGTTCTCACCGCCCGGATAATCGGGGTTTTCCGCGTTAATAAACGTGATCGTGTATGTGCCCGGCGCGAAGGACTTGTCGAAGCCCACCTCGTTGAGGTTGTTGCCGGCGCAGACCTTGCGGCCCGTCCACACGACGACGCCCTTGCCGTTGGACAGCTCGATGTCCATAAACTGGTCGAAATCGGAGCACCAGGCGTAGAAGGAGAACCCGTTCATCCAAATGGGCGAGTCAAATTCCACCGAAAGCTCTTCCCCGATAACAAAGGGGTGCATCCAGTAACCGGCCGCGTTGCCGGCATCGTCCACGTTCCCCTCGCTCTGATCCGACAGTTCGTATTCGCTCTTGTGCGGGACAGCGCTCTCCGCCGAGACAGCCATGCCCGGGAGAAGAAGGCTTGCCAGCAATGACAATATGACAAATATTGATAATAACTTTTTCACAACAATTTCCTCCTTTTTGCAATAGGATGCCGAAATTATAGCATTTGACAATAGTACTGTAAAGCGCGAAAGCGCGGAAATTTGGTTAAAAATGCCCGAAAATTACACGAAAACTGCGCGACGATCGACGCAGACCGAAGCGAAACAAGTCGAAGCAACGAGAACAAGCGCGAATTTCAGCGAATCGACGCGTTTTTGCGGAAAAAATGCCTAAAAACGCAAATTTACCGCGAAATATCGCAAATACCGGAAATACGCGGAAATAGATATTATCGCGCGTCAAGGGCTTCGCGAGGAGCTTCGTTCGGTTTGAGCGGGACTTCGCGTGGAGCCTCGAGCAGACCTTCGCGTGGAGCCTCAAGCAGACCTTCGCGTGGAGCCTCGAGCAGACCTTCGCGTGGAGCCTCAAGCTGGGCTTCGAGTATGGCTTCACTGCCCGCCGCGCATGCTTTGGAACCTTTCAAGCACCGCCCTGAATTCCTCCGGCACTCTCTTGAAGCATTCGTATTTAAGCCATTCAGGGACGCCGTAGTACGCCTCCGCAATGCCCCCGGCAATGCAAGTCAGCGTGTCGCAGTCGCCGCCGAGTGAAACCGCCGTCCGGATAACGTCCTCAAAATCCCCGCCCTCCAGAAACGCGGTAATCGCCTCCGGCACCGTCTTCTGGCAGCTCTCCACGTGGCGATACCCCGGCCTTATCTCGTCGCAGGTTCTTGTAAGGTCATAGCCGAACTCTCTCACAATAAAATCCCTGATCTTGTCCTTAGTCTCGCCTTTTCGGGCAAGGAAAATCGCACTTGCAGCCGCTTCGGCGCCCTTCAGGCCTTCCGGGTGATCGTGCGACACCGCCGCAGAAAGCCACGCATAATGCCTCGTCTCTTCGAGCGTACCGTAAAGCCAGCCCGCCGCCGAAACGCGCATCGCCGAACCGTTCCCATAGCTTCCGTACGGCTTCGGGTCTTCCTCTTCCAGCCACCGGGAAAAGCGCGCCCCGTAGCCTGCGTAAGGATATTTTCGCCCCCATTTGAGCATCGCCCCGACAAGCCTTTCTGTCGTTTCCCCGTCAGACCGCCCTATGCTGTCCATCAACGCCTCAGCGACCGCGATCGTCATGACCGAGTCATCCGTAAATTTGGAGGCCCTCGAAAACAGCGGAAAAACCTTCGTCTTGCCGCCCCTGTCAAATTCGAAGGGCGACCCGATAATATCTCCCAAAATTGCACCAAACATCGAAAAATCCTCCTTTTTAGCTGAAGCACGGCCGTGCGCCGCGTGCGGTTATGCCCGGGTAAGCGCAGCATTCATGCTGTTTACCCAGGCAGCGATATTAAAACGTCGATAATAACAAAAACAGATCTACCGGTAAACCGTGAATTCGGGTAAACTAAACTGACAGGAATTACCGTACACAAACGACTATTACGGTACGTATTATATCACATTTTGCATCGGAACGGATACCCCTTCTCCGTCATTTCGATCATCCTCTTTGCCTGCGAAAGCGCCGACAATAACGCCTGCGCAATCATTTCAACTGTTAAGTTTTTGATCCGCTATATCATCCGTTCATAGTCTGCTTAAAGTCCACAGTCCTGACTGCAGATCGCGCTTCCTGTCAATTTATTTCCCGAATTTTGGCGGATAAATTCGAAAAGGAGATCAAATCAGTGCTTTTACGGGGTTCCGACTGTATCGAACGTATGAACAAATCCTTGAGTCAGGCACTCACTGACAGATTCACCTTAATTAAACGGGCGCCGAACGGCTTTTTTTGCGCTTGACCGCCCGTTTAA
>JAGDAX010000082.1 GCA_017848335.1 Clostridia bacterium
CGAGCGGTATAAGGAGTCCCACAGCGACAGCTACCTGCTGGAGCTTTACGACTACGAGTCGCCGCCGGATGACAAAGGGAATATTCTCGTGGAGCAGGCGATTTACGGGATCGATATCACGGGAACGGATTTCTTTGAGGACACCGGACTTCTGTGGCTTTTTGACGCAGAGGCAGGGCAGGAGAAGTCGATGGTTTTCTGCGTTGCAGCCAAGACGGCCAATCCCGAGGCGGCGTACGCATTTATGGAGGAGCTTCTCGCTCACGTAAAGTAAGAGGAGACAACGGAATTGTCCTGCAGACGACGGAATTAACCTGCAGACGGAGGGGATTGTCCTGCAGACGGATGTACTCGAATGGCGGACGGAGGGCATTGCCGGGATACGTCTCTCAAACAGTATCAGCCCGAACGTTTCTTCGAGATCGAGTTCTAAAATGTTTAAAGCCTGTAAATTAAAGGTTAAGTCAGGAGGGTTATATGCGAATATTGCTAGTGGAAGATCAAAAGTCTTTGAGTGACGCTCTCGTCAGCATACTCAAAAACAATAATTACAACGTCGACGCCTTCTACGACGGCGAGGACGGGCTTGACGCGGCCAGGTCGGGCATTTACGACGTGATCGTGCTGGACGTTATGCTGCCGAAAATCAACGGGTTTGAGGTGCTGAAGGATCTTCGCGAGTCCAGGATCATGACCCCTGTAATTATGCTCACCGCCAAGTCCACCATCAAGGACAAGGTGACCGGCTTCGACCTGGGCGCGGATGATTACCTCACCAAGCCCTTCCAGGCCACCGAGCTCATTATGCGCATTAAGGCAGTCTCGAGGCGCAAGGGCGAAATCGAGGACGTGCTGGTGAACTACGGCGACCTCAGCCTTAACGTGCAAAACTGCATTCTGACCTGCAACACCACCGGCAAGACCATGCAGCTCTCCGCCAAGGAATACCAGATGATGGAATATATGATGAAGAACGGCGGCGTCATTCTCAGCAAGGAAAAATTCCTCGAAAAGATCTGGGGCTACCTCTCCGACGCGGAATACAACAGCGTGGAGGTGTACATATCATTTCTGCGCAAAAAGCTGGCGTTCCTCGGCTGCAACGTGATCATAAAGGCCGTCCGCGGGATAGGCTACAAGCTTACCACCGAGAAGGATTAGAGCGTCGCCGCTTCTTGAAGTGAATTGCCGCTCATTGCTGACTGTTGCTAATTTATCAGGAGTGATTTATGCTTAGCCGTCTAAGAACAAAACTGACGTTAATGCTCTCGATTGCGATTTCTCTGATAATCATTCTCATCAGCCTTGCTGTGGTCGTGATTTTCTACCAGCAGAATTCGGCAATGATCTATGAGTCTATGGGCAAGACATTGGACGGCATTTCCGAGGAGACGCTCAAGGAGATCGTCCCCAAGGTATTCGGGTCCGAAAATGATTCGGACGACGCTGATCTGTATGGTGAAGATGACGGCGCCGCAGGCGGCAGCTCCTACAGCGGCAATGCTCCCGGCGGCAATAATTCCGGCGGCAATTCCGGCGGCAATTCCGGCGGCGCCGGTTACAGCTACGGGGGCAACTCCTCAAATTACGGGTCAAAGCCCTCTTACGACTTCGGCGCAAATGCCGCGGTCTTTGTGGAGGAGCTCGACAATACGTTCCGGGGCAATTTTAAATATCCGCACGTTTTGAGCGGTGCGAACTTCAGCAATTCCAACGCGGACATGCTGGCGCAGTACGCTCTTGACATATCCGAGGGCGCCACGGAGAGGGGCGTCAAGAACCTGATCCTTTACTCCCGCAAGGACTATTCCACGGGCTCGCTCATACTGTTCAGCTACGACGACACTTTTATGGAGAAGGTCCGCTCCCTTATCGGGAACAGCGTAGCCATCGCGGCAATCGGTGTAATTCTGAGCGTCTGGATTTCCAGCCTTGTCTCGCGCAGAATGGTGCGGCCGATCGAGGAGACTTTGGACGAGCAGCACGAGTTCATTAGCGACGTGAGCCACGAGCTGAAAACGCCTCTGGCCGTCATCAATGCCAACGCGGAGGCCCTTGAGAGCGAGTCCGGCGACAACAAGTGGGTCGGCTCAATCAGGTCCGAGGCCATGCGAATGAGCGGACTTATTAACGAGCTTCTCGCGGCATCGAGGCTCGAGAAGGGCGACCTGCAGAAGACCTTCGCGCGCACCGACCTCTCTTCCATCGTGAACGAGACCGTTATGACCTTTGACGCAATGGCCTTCGAGCGCGGCGTCATGATCGACACCGATATTCACGACGGCATTTTTGTGGAAGGAAATCCCGAGAAGCTCCACCAGCTGACGGCGATCCTTCTTGACAACGCGGTCAAATACGTGAACGAGAACGGCCGCATTACCGTCAATCTCTACACCCGTTTTGCGAACACGGTGCTGGAGGTGTCCAACACCGGCAGCTTTATCGACAAGGACAAGACCAAAAAGATCTTTGAGCGCTTTTACAGGCTTGACGAGAGCCGCACCAATGAAGGAAAGTACAAGAGCTACGGGCTCGGGCTTTCCATTGCCAGGGCCATAACCGAGGACCACGGCGGGAACATCTCGGCGAGTTCCAGGCGCGGCAACGGTGAGGGCAGCCCGGACGTTACGACGTTTAAGGTGGTGTTGTGAGGTTTAGCACAGAGAGGCTGAAGGATAGAGGCAAGAGGCAAGTGGCCAGAGGCCGGAGCTTTTCGGCAGCCGGTGAATGAATAGGATTCCGCGTCTGCATTTTTGGTGTCAACTTCAAGCTCTCATCTCACAACGCCCGTCCCATAGATCCAGTCCAATAGCACCAGAACCTGCAGCCTTCCGCGGCAGGTTTTTTCTTTAAATTATCTTAAAAACAAAATTCATTTGACAATTAATTTCGTTGGTGGTATATTCTGGTTAGCACTCGAAGGAGTTGAGTGCTAACAGTAGTTTGGAAAGCGGGTGCACGGCGATGGAAGACAAAAAAGAGCTTGATCAGAGAAAAGCGATGATACTCAAGGCTGTTATCGACAACTATATCGAAAGCTTCGAGCCGGTCGGTTCCAGGACCATCGCGAAGCGCTACGATATGGGGCTCAGCTCGGCCACCATTCGCAATGAGATGGCCGACCTTGAGGAGATGGGTTACCTTTCTTCGCCGCATACCTCTTCGGGGAGAGTTCCTTCCACAAAAGGCTACCGTACCTACGTTGACAATATGCTGAAGCCCGCCATTGAACGGCCCGAGCTTGCGTCGGATATTATTTCAAAGCTTGAGGACAAGATGACAGAGTACGGCAAGCTCATCAGAGCCTGCGCCGAGATCATTTCCGACATTACGCAATATATCGCTATCGGTACCACCAAGGGCAGCGGCAAGGTAATCGTAAAGGCCGTACAGCTTGTGCCCGTGGACGATCAGAACGTGCTGGTCGTTATGGTGCCTGACGGGAGCATCAAGAGTAAGCTCGTGAAGCTTCCGGCGCCGATTTCTGCGGACAGGATCATCGGGCTTTCATCCGTGTTCAACAGGACGTTTTCAGGCAAGCCGGCTGAGTTTATTTCGCTCATGTCCATTAACAGGATTTCGGATGAGGCCGATATTGCGAGGGATATGCTTCTTCCGATTACGGACGGCATTTTCGATTGCATAAGGCAGTGCGAGGCGGATGAATTTTTTACGGAGGGCGCGTCAAGGCTTCTCAAATGTCCCGAATTCGACAGCGTCGACAAGGCCCGGGATTTCATTGATATGATTCAGGACAAGGACGTGCTTGAGCAGATCGTGAATCTCAGCGACGACGAGAGCGGACTTACGGTTTCCATAGGGACCGAGAATGCCAGCGACGGGCTCAGCGACTTCTCGGTGGTCTCCGCCAAATTCAACGTGGACGGAAACTGCATCGGATCGGTGAGTGTGGTGGGCCCTACCAGGATGGATTACCAGAAGGTAATTTCGTCCCTCGAATATATGAAGCGTATGCTTGAAAAGAAGGCCGCGACGGATGCCGGGCCGAAGCTTTTGGAAGATAAAAACGGTGAAGACCAGATATGACCGGGAGTGTAGAAAATGACTTTTTACGACAATGATATGAACGAAGAAATAACAAAAGACGGGTATGCTTCGCAGGAGGGGAACGATTCCTGCTGCGAATGCGATCAGACCTGCGAATGCGATCAGACCTGCGAATGTGGCGAGGGCTGCGGAGATGACGGCGCCTGCGGTGATGAGAAGTGCTCCGGGACCGGGAATCCGGGCGGATGTGATTGCTGCGCCGGAGATAAGGAGGGCTCAGACAAAGCTGAAGGCTCAGACGAAACTGAAGGCTCAGACGAAACTGAGGGCTCGGAAGAACCTGACAGCGGCGACCGCAAAAAGTCCTTCTTTTCCAAAAAGAACCGCGAGAGCAGGAACGACAGAAAGCTGCAGGAGCAGATTGACGAGCAAAAGAAGGCTCTTGACGAGATGAAGGACAGGTACCTGAGGGTGTCCGCGGATTTTGACAATTTCAAGAAGCGCACCGCCAAGGAAAACGAGACCAGGTATCTTGATATAAAGGCCGACGTGCTGAAGGATTTCCTCCCCATAATCGACAATTTCGAGAGGGCCAGGGTACACAGCGGCGACGGGGAGTCCCAAAAGTACACGGAGGGCTATGAGCTCATTTACACGATGCTCACGGACATTCTCAAAAAGAACGGTGTTGAGGAAATTGACGCAGAGGGAAAGGCCTTCGATCCCAACCTGCACAACGCGGTCATGCACGTTGATGACGAGACGCTGGGCGAGGGCATTGTAGCGGAGGTGTTCCAAAAGGGATACCGCATGGGAGACAGGGTTCTCCGCTACAGTATGGTAAAGGTGGCAAATTAGATCACGGGCCGAAGTTTTGCAGATGAACCGTCAAAAGTTGACGTAGCAGATGAACCGTCAAAGGTTGACGCATTTGAAAAAGTAATTTAACGTAATTCTTAAGGAGGAATTAATTATGGCTAAAGTTATAGGTATAGATTTAGGAACAACGAATTCTTGTGTAGCAGTGCTTGAAGGCGGCGATCCGGTGGTTATCCCGAACGCCGAGGGCGCAAGGACCACACCTTCCGTGGTTGCTTTCACAAAGCCCCAGGGCGGCAAGCCGAGCGAAAGACTGGTGGGCGATATCGCCAAGAGACAGGCCGTCACCAATCCCGACAGGACCATTATTTCCATCAAGAGAGACATGGGCTCCGACCGCAAGATCACGATAGACGACAAGAAATACACGCCGCCTGAGATCTCCGCAATGATTCTTCAGAAGCTCAAGGCTGACGCGGAAAGCTACCTTGGCGAGAAGGTCACACAGGCTGTTATTACTGTGCCTGCATATTTCAGCGACGCGCAGCGTCAGGCCACCAAGGACGCGGGCAGAATTGCCGGTCTTGAGGTGCTGAGAATCGTCAATGAGCCTACGGCGGCCGCTCTTGCTTACGGTCTCGACAAGGAATCCGACCAGAAGATCCTTATTTACGATCTGGGCGGCGGTACCTTCGACGTTTCTGTTCTCGAGATTTCCGACGGCGTCTTCGAGGTGCTTGCCACCAACGGCAACAACCGCCTCGGCGGCGACGATTTCGACAAGAAGATCATCGACTGGCTCGTGCTCAACTTCAAGAATGAGAACGGCATCGACCTGTCTCTTGACAGAATGGCTATGCAGCGGCTCCGCGAGGAAGCAGAGAAGGCTAAGATCGCGCTTTCCGCAGCCACGACCACCAATATCAACATTCCGTACATTACTGCGGACGCCACCGGCCCGAAGCACCTCAATATGACTCTTACAAGAGCCAAATTTGACGAAATGACCGCTGACCTTGTCGAAAAGACAATGGGCCCCACGCGCATCGCCATGAAAGACGCAGGGCTGGAGTCCGATGATATCCACAAGATCATTCTCGTGGGCGGCTCGACTCGTATTCCTGCGGTCCAGGAGGCCGTCAAGAAATTCTTCGGCAAGGAGCCTTTTAAAGGCATCAACCCTGACGAGTGTGTCGCCATCGGCGCTTCCATTCAGGCTGGCGTTCTCACCGGCGACGTGAAGGATATCCTTCTTCTGGACGTTACGCCTCTGTCCCTCGGCATCGAGACGCTTGGCGGCGTTTTCACAAAGCTTATCGATAAGAACACCACCATTCCCGCCAAGAAGAGCCAGATCTTCTCCACGGCTGCAGACAATCAGACCGCGGTCGATATTCACGTTCTCCAGGGCGAGAGAGAAATGGCCGCTTACAACAAGACGCTCGGAAACTTCCAGCTCACAGGAATTATGCCCGCCAAGAGAGGCATCCCCCAGATCGAGGTTACGTTCGACATCGACGCCAACGGTATCGTAAACGTTTCCGCCAAGGACCTGGGCACCGGCGCGGAGCAGAAGATCACCATCACGTCCTCCGGCAACCTCACCGAGGAGGAGATCCAGAAGGCCGTCAAGGACGCGGAGCAGTACGCCGAGCAGGACAGAAAGGCCAAGGAAGCCGTCGATACCAAGAATCAGGCTGAGACGCTCATTTATCAGACCGAGAAGCTGGTGACCGACATGGGCGAAAAGCTCTCCGAGGGCGACAAGAACGAAATCGAAGCAGCGACCACCAAGCTCAAGGACGCGGTGGCTTCCAACGACACCGACTCTATAAAGGCTGCCACTGAGGAGCTCCAGAAGGTATTCTACAAGGTTTCGGAGAATATCTACAAGCAGGATCCCAACGCATTCAACCAGAACGGCGGAGACTTCGGCGGTGATTTCGGCGGCGCAAACGGCGGCGACACCGTGGTTGACGACTGACAGGGTGAGGGTTGACCGCCGGACGTCTGACGGCTGACCTTCGGTTGACTTTCGGTCGAACTCCGGCCGACGACCGGCTGACGGCAGGTTGAAACCTTTTGGTATAGGCCCGGGCAAGGCGGACGTGCGTTGCTTTGCCCGGGGGATCGAAAATGCTTTACCCGGCGGAACGTTATTAACGGGAACGC
>JAGDAX010000083.1 GCA_017848335.1 Clostridia bacterium
GCGTCATTGTAACTGAAATCCGATGGCCGGCTCATAAGGTTGCTCCTATTCGTCAGGCTGACCGGCGCGTCGCCGCGCCTTCGTTATATTATAGGGCGGAGTGCTTTTTGTCAAGGGAATTGGAGCGAAACGCGTTGTACAGCGTGTTGTACAGCGCGTTGTACAAGACCACCCGTTAAAATTTTACACTGTCGGCACGAAGCGCGAAGATGCGTGAAAAAGCGTGAAGAAGCGTGAAGAAGCGCGAAAGGATGCGGGAAGGGCCGCGGGCGACGTGGATTTTCCGGGAAATGCGTAGATCAAGCCGGAAAATGCGCGGAAATGCCGGAAAATAAAGTTTCTTTTTTATTGACGGGCAAACTGTGATATACTATGAGAGCATAAATTCAAAGCGAAGGGGGCTTTTTCTATGAAAAAGGTATTGCTTCTCGGCGACTCCATCCGGATGGGCTACGATGATTACGTGAAGGAGCTTTTAGCGGGCGAATTTGAGGTGGTTTACGACCCGGAGGACAACGGGCGCTTTGCGGCATACACGCTCTGGCAGGCGAACCAGTTTTTCAAGCACCACGGGCATTTTGACGTCGTTCACTGGAACAACGGCTACTGGGATATGAATATCGAGGCGCCCATGGTGGAGGCGATCCATCCGGTGGAGGAATACGTTTACTTCCTGGGAAGGATCCTCGCGGAGATAAGGCGGAACGGAGCGATCCCGATTTTTGCCACCACCACGCCGATTCTCGCCAAGGGACAGGCGGCGGACGTGGCCGGAACAGGCGCGGACAGCATCAATTACGACAACGAGTGGGTCGTGAATTACAATGCCGCGGCCAAGGCTTTTATGGCGCGTGAAGGCGTCGCAGTGAATGACCTTTACGAGATCTGCCTGGAGGATCCGCATTTTTACAAGTGTCCGGATCAGCTGCACCTTACCGGTGAGGGATACCGCAGGATGGCGGAGGCGGTTGCGGAGGCTGTGCGTAAGGCGGCAAGGTGACCGGCTGCCGCGTGCCTCAAGCTATGTGAAAGGCCGCCGTGCGCCAAAGGGCAAAGTGACAGGCGGTTTTGAGCATAAGGCAGTATACGTTAAGCGACAGAATGGTTTTAGGCGTCTGCTCGCGTAAAGCGCATCAGACAGGCGCTTACTTAAAATTTGTCAAACAAAGTTTTTATGCTTTTTTGAATAACGAAAAAATGTTACAATAACTCCGCAGAGAACAGGTGTCCCGGAGGACGCGGGGGGCCGTTCTTTCGGTGATTATTGTTGCGTCGGTGCAGGGAAAATTATGAGGGAAAAACCAAAGGTGCCCGAGAGCGGCAGGTACGGATTTTCGGAGCTTTATAAAATAGTCGAGGAGCTGAGGGCGCCGGGCGGCTGTCCGTGGGACAGGGAGCAGACGCATGAGAGCCTTGTGAGGCCCATGCTGGAGGAAGCGCTGGAGGCTATTGACGCGATCAGGAAGGACGACCGGGACAAGATCGTCGAGGAGCTCGGAGACGTGCTGCTGCAGGTGATTTTCCACTCCGTCATTGCGGAGGAGGCGGGCGAATTCACGTACGAGGATATTACCGACCGCTGCTCGCGCAAAATGATCGGCAGGCACGTGCATATTTTCGGGGAGGAAAAGGCGGACACGCCCTCGGAGGCGCTCTCAAACTGGGACGCCGCGAAGCTGAAGGAAAAGGGCTTCACGAGCCTTTCGCAGGATCTGGAGGATATCCCCAAGGTGTTCCCGGCGCTTATGAGGGCCGAGAAGGCCGCCAAGAAGATCCGCAAGGCCGGGCGGCACAATGAGACACGCGGCGATATCGGTGAGGATTCAATTGTCGGGATCGATTTCGGCGACCCCGATAAGGTGGGCGCGCTGCTTTACGAGATCTGCAGACGGGCTGAGGAAAAGGGCGTGAAGTGCGAGGAGGCTCTGCGTGACGCTACGGACGGTATTATCGCGAAAATGAAGGATGCGTGAGGGACGCGGTTCCGATCCCGGCGCATTCCAGAATATATTGACTTGCAGAGGAATTTCAAAATGAGGATCGATAAGTATCTTAAGGTTTCAAGAGTGATCAAAAGAAGAACGGTGGCCAACGAGGCCGCAGACGGCGGCAGGGTCTTTGTCAACGGAAGACAGGTCAAGGCCAGCTACGACGTCAAGGTGGGTGACGTGGTGGAGATCGCCTTCGCGGGCCGCCCGGTCAAATTCAGGGTCACCAAAATTACAGAATCAACCAAAAAAGCCGATGCTCAGGATATGTACGAGCTCCTGTGATTCGCCTCCAAGAAAGGATCTATTATGAACAAAATTGCAAAAATCTCTTTTATGAACGGATTTGCAAAAATCTTATCGCTGGTTATCGTCACACTGCTGGTGGCGGCCATGGCTGTCTCCTGCGCCAAACCGGGTGAGCCGTCAGATACCGATGCGCCCACGGATGGGCCTCAGGAAACCGAACAGCCGGCCGGATATGACGACGCGCCGGCAAGCGAGGAGATCGTCGGCAAGGTGAACGGCATGCCCATATATACCAACGACTTCTACTATTTCCTGTATCAGGCTTTCCGCGAGATGTATTTTTCCGCTGAGGGACTGTACGATGAAACCCTCGGCGAGGCGGAGAATATGGCCAAAATGAAGGAATATTTCTACAGCGAGGACGAGGACGGCGTCAAGATGCTTTCGAAGGTCGTCGACCGTACTCTTGACATTTCCCGCGGCTTCAAGGTCGCCTACCAGCTTGGCAAGGAGGCCTCCGAGACCATGCCCGACAAGTACACCGTGTCCGAGGAAACGCTGAAGCGGATGCTTGATTATATTGACGGCGAGGCGGACTACGGAGTGGCCCAAACCGGAATGTCCCGCGACGACTATTTCTTCTACATGTACGGAATGAACGTCAACGAAGCAAAGCGATACACCGAGCAGCAGGTTTACGCGGAGCTTCACGAGCAGGTCTGGTCCGACGAAAACGGATATTCCTTCACGGCGGAAATGCCCCAGGCCCCCGAAGCTCCTGCGGACGACGCCTCTGTCGAGGAGAAGGACGCATACGCGACAATGCTTGCCGAATACGAGACGAAGCTTGCCGAGTACAAGGCCCTGGAGGCGCAGCACTACGAGCAATTCCGCTCCGTGTTCGAGGAGGACAAGAACTCCTTCTCCGTCAAGACCATCCGCTACTTGCTTCTTTCAAAGACCGACGCGGAAGGCAAAGCCCTCAGCGAGGATGAGATCGCCGCCAAGCGGGCGAAGGCTGAGTCATATATCGCGCTGGTGGAGAGCGGTCACGAGTTTGAAGGCATCGTTAAGGGCTTCTCCGAGTCAACCAGCGCGGCCAGCGACTATGGCCTTGCCGACGTGTGCTTCTACGGCGAGAACATAAACAATATTCCCGCGAAGCTCATTGACTGGGCGGTCGAAACCGAGGAGTTCTCCGACAAGCCC
>JAGDAX010000084.1 GCA_017848335.1 Clostridia bacterium
GTATTTGAAGCAGTAAAAGACAATGCTGCCACCCGACAGGCGGCAGAGATGTACGGCATCCGGGTCAACCGTTACGGCATGGCAGTCTGCCCGTTCCGCAATGACAAAAATCCGAGCATGAAATTGGATAAGCGTCTCCACTGTTTCGCTTGTCAGGCATTTTTTGGAACAGGCACTGAATGCCGCCCTGCCAAATCGCAGGCAGGGCGGCATTCGGTTTTTTTTATTTGCGGCCGCAGGGCGCGAACACGGCCGCCGCCGGGCGCGAACACAGCCGCCGCCGGGCGCGGATATTCCCGCGGTGAGCGCCCAGACGTCCGCTCTGCACCGGCTTCGCTTTCGCGAACGAAAAGGGCCGGATTTGCACAAAAAATCCCGGGGGATTACTCTATTTATTATCGCGAAATTACGCAATAATATGTTCCGTATGTTGAGCAGTTTTGCTTGCGTTATTTTCGGGCTGCCGCCGCGGCAAAAGGCGGGCCCCGGACATCTTATAACGTGATATTCAGAAAGACAAAATCAGAGAAATCTCCCGTAAGACCGGAATCTCACGTAAGAGAAGGACTTCCCTATGAGAGGAAGGATGCTCGCGTAAGAGAAGGATTCTCGGGCAAGAGAAAGGAATCTCCGACATGAAAGAAAAGAAAGGCACAAAAAGCATTAAAGGCGCTGTTATGAAGAGGCTTGCTGCGGCGACGCTCAGTCTGATCCTGGCGGTATTGGCGATCGGGATGCTTCCGTTCGATATCGGCGCGTCAGACAAGAACAAGGCTTCATCGCTGGACGCTCTTCTCGCGGTCAACGACAAGCCGAAGGAGTTTGAAAATACCGCCAATCCCTACGGATTCGCAGCGGGGATACCCTTCAACCTGGCGCCGCAGGACGAGCTGATGTATCTGTACGGCGGTCTGACGAACAAGAGCTTTAATCAGTCGAAGCTGAAGTTTGATATTTACGAGGGAATTTCGCCGGGCACTGCCATTAACGGGTACCGCACGAGCCTCGGAAAGGCGAAGCTTACCGGAAGCGGGGATTTTGCCAATTGGGGCTTTATACAGGCCGTCGGTTTTGACCCCCACGGCACCGGCAGAAAGACACACGTCGCCTACGTGGGGCTCGACAATTCCTCGAGCACCTGGACCTTCAGGCTGAACGTTATCGACCTTAAGAGCGGCAAGCAGGCTGAAAGCTCGAGGTGGCTCGGCGACGCGACCTGGATCAAGAATGAATCCCGCGTTGACGGCTTCGAGAATTTCAACGCCGCCAACTTCCTTTCGATCACAGCGGGTGACTACAACGGAGACGGCAAGGAGACGATCGTGACCTTTGCCAGCACGGACAGATCGACCAGCACGCTCAAGGAATTCTACGTGTCGAAAGGCAACGGCACGGAGAAGATATATTACCTGAACAACAGCGCGGAGTCGGACAGCCTTCTGCATGCGACTTATACTCATTCCTCGTACGGCGGTAAAGACCTGGCCTCAAGCACCATTGCCGCGCAGAAGCTGCAGGCTGACCTGGCCACAGGCGATTTCGACGGCGACGGCAAGGACGACCTTGCGGTGGTGAGCTATATCGGTGACATCCCCTACAAGACTGTGGAAAATACGAAAAGGTCCATGTTCTATGCCTACCTGGGCATCGCTCTGGGCTCGGGCAGCGGAAGCTCGATCGTGAACAAGTCCTCCGGAACGACCGGCGTGGAGCTTGTAAAAAAGAACGCTGCTTCTCAAAGCGGCAAAAAAGCCGACCTTACCATGACGGCGCCTTCGGTGGCCGTTGGAGACGTTAACGGTGACGGCTTCGACGATGCTGTGGTGGCGGGATACGGAATCGACGTCTGGCACAAGGACGAGGACGTGGCAAACGAGGTCAAGCTTGCCGACAATTCCGTGGTGGCGGGCATTTACTCCGTCTCCGGAAGCGGCAGCAAAGTGAAGGCCAACGCGCTCATGTTCAAGCAGTTCAAGTACGACAAGGACAACAAGACTCCCATCAATACGCTGACCAGCGACATTATCGACAGTCTCAAGGACAACTTCAACAAAGGCGGCAGCGTAGACCACCACGTGGTAATGCCTCAGTTCCAGGTGGCGACGGTTGCTACAAACGGACAGGGCGCCGCAAGAGATATTTTCTTCAACGGCACCTTCCTGACGTACAATCCCAGCGGCACGCTGGAATACAAATACCAGTCCTGGTTCTTCGGTCAGGACGACAAGGACGCCGAGGGCATGAGCGTGCGCTTCACGTTCCTGCAGCCGGTTTCGGTGGGCGTTTTTGACTCCAACAACGCGGGCAGGGAGCAGGTGGCCTACGTCCTTGCGCAAAAAGACGGCGGCGACCGCATTTACGAGGGCGACAACCACGACGACTACGCATATATGGTGGGCATCTCCGGCGGCAGCTCCTACGATGACGTCTACCAGAAGGGCGAGATCAAGAGCTACGGAGGCGTCAAGGGCTATTCCACCTCAGGGACCGAAACAAACAGCTACAAAGCCAAGGAAGAGTACGATCTGCACAATCACGGCATACCGAAGTCTTCGCGGACCAATCTGGTTCTGATCGCGGTGGACGTGGACAACGACGGAACCGTGGGTAAATATATCGGCAAGGAATTTGCATACACCGACCCCAACGTGCTGGCAGTACTGCAGGCGCCCCCCTATTTCAACGAGCTGGCGAAGGGCGGCTACGGCAACGCGGGAACGTCCTACTCCTTCTCCACGTCCTACACCGTGGGCCAGACGAAGGGCAACTCTTCGTCCTTCTCGATAGGAATCTCTTCGGAGGTGGCAGTGCCAGGCCTCAAGGTGGCAATGGGCTCAGGCTATAACGGCTCCTGGGAGGAGAAGTTCACGAAGGCCTTTACGGAGACCTTCACGACCGAGTTTACCGCCAACGGTGAGGACAAGGTCGTAATGCAGAAAACGCCTGTCATCATTTACAAGTATCTCCTGCAGGACAAGAACGGCAATTTCGTGGAGACCGACAAGTTCGGCGCCGGCGGCAACGTGATGACCATATCGGTGCCCTGCCAGCCTGTGTACGCGCTTGCTTCCATTGAGGAGTACAACGCCTACGTCGACAGCTACAACAAGAAAATGAAGTCGCTTTCGGAGGCGGGATATTCGCAGAAGAATTCATACAAAAAGATCACGGATCAATGGCTGGTGCCGAACGCGGCGGGCGAGGACAACGAGGGCAACCCGTGGAGATACCGCCAGAGCTGGGGAACCGACGGCATTCCGTACGGCTCCCCCATCACGGTAGGAATTGGCACGGGAGACACGAGCAGCGCGTACTTCGCTGCGTATGAGACCACAGAGGAAAAGTCGACGTCCCACGGCTTCTATTTCGATATGACCGTTTCGGGCGGCGCCATGATGATGGTCGGTGAAGTGTGGGCAGGCGTTTCCACCAGCACCGAGCACAACTGGAGCCAGGGAAGCTTCACCACCGTGACCACCGAAACCACCTCGTCGGGCACCGTGTCCGACCTGGGACATTCCGGCGTAGACCAGTCGATACTTCTGAACTACGGCTTCATCTGGCAGTTCGGCAAGTGGAAGATCAACCTCGGCAAGGGCTCCGTACCTGTTTACGGCTACTGCGTGACTTCGCTCCGCAGAGGCGTGAGAGCGCCCGGAAATCTCACGGTTTCGGACGCCACCACCGGTGAAGGCAACGAGGCCGCGCTGCTCAAATGGACGGCCGAGGAAGGAGACTCCTTTAAGGTCAACCTTCAGAACGACGACGGATCCGTCACTGTTTTCACGACCTCGGATACGAGCTACACGTACGAGATACCGACGGATACGCGCAAGAATGCCTTCACGTTTACGGTCAGCGCACTTGTCGGCACCAAGGAGAGCGTGCCCTCCGACAGCGTGACTTATTACCGCCGCTCCCACGCGCTTTCGGCGTACGAGCTGGCAGTGCTTGGCGGGTTTGAGGGAACTGTGGAGGAATGGCTGCAGAGCCTTATCGGCGCCGACGGTGCTGACGGCAGGGACGGCGTGGGCATCGACTCCGTCACGATCGGCAGCGAAGGGTCGCTGGTGGTCAAACTGACTGACGGGACGGTGCTGGATCTCGGAAACGTCATAGGCGAGCAGGGCGACGCAGGCCTCGGAATCGAGACACTGTACGTCAACGAGGACCTGGAGCTTGTGATGATACTCACCGACGGCCGGGAGGAGAATCTGGGCAGAATCGTCGGTGAAAACGGCAAGGACGGCATCACTCCGCTTATGCGCATCAATTCCGAAACGAACGAGTGGGAGGTGTCCATGGACGGCGGCACTTCCTGGGTCAGCACGGGCGTGAAGGCGACCGGCGACAAGGGCGATAAGGGAGACAAAGGCGACGCCGGCAGGGGCATCATCAACGTGAAGATCGACGAGGACGGCAATCTCATTATCATGTTCAGCGAAGGCATCGATATGAACCTCGGTAAGATCCGGGGCGAGGACGGCAAGGACGGCGTCAACGGCAAGGACGGAAAAGACGGTGCCGACGGAAAAGACGGCAAGGACGGAATTGACGGAAAAGACGGAAAGGACGGAAAGGACGGAAAGGACGGTGTCGACGGCAAGGACGGCGTCGACGGTAAAGACGGCAAGGACGGTATCACGCCTGTTCTCAGGATCAACCCCGAAACGAATGAATGGGAGGTGTCTATGGACAGCGGCACTTCCTGGGTCAGCACCGGCGTTAAAGCGACCGGCGACAAGGGTGACAAAGGCGACAAGGGCGATACCGGCGAACAGGGCGAAAAAGGCGATACCGGCACCGGCATCGGCAGCATAAAGACCGACGAAAACGGAAATCTGATAATAGCCCTCACCGACGGCACGGAGCTGAACCTCGGCAAGATCCGGGGCGAAGACGGCAAGGACGGCAAGGATGGCAAGGACGGAGCCGACGGCAGAAACGGTATTGACGGTAAAGACGGCAAGAACGGCGCCGACGGTAAGGACGGAGCCAACGGCAAGGACGGAGTCAACGGCAAAGACGGAGTCGACGGTAAGGACGGCGCCGACGGCAAAGACGGCGAAAACGGCAAGGATGGAGTCGGCATTTCGGACATAAAGATCGACGAAAACGGTGACTTGATATTCACTATGAGCGACGGCAGCAGCATCAACGCGGGCACCGTTCTCAAGGATGAAGCCATTCGCGCGCTTGCTGAGGAGTCGGACGCCAAGTCCGTGAAGGCGGCGAAAACAGCCGGTACAGTCGCGGCGGTTGCCGCAGGAATTGCTTCCGTATCGTTCCTCTGGAATCTGGCAGGCCTCCTGAAGCTCATTCCCAAAAAGAAACAGTTCTGACAGGGCTGTCTGCATTGATTGAATTGCGGCAGTAATTGACGGTCCCACCTTCGCGGATACGGAGGTGGGATCGTTTGTCGGAGGCGGAGTGCGTAAGCCGCTGATGCGCTTTGAGGCGGCTTTACGTTGGGATCGCGAGGCGCTTCGCGGGATCTCCGAAGGCTCTTCACGGGAACGGCGCAGGCTCTCCGAGGGCACTTCACGGGCTCTTTGCGCGCTGAGATCCGCTGAAATCCGGGTGAAATCCGGGCGCGGCCAAAGGGCGGACGGGTAAAAAAATCGATTGCAATGTGTTCCGAAATGTGTTAAAATATACTGTCCTTGCCCTTAAGTTTGTTTAAGGGCCGAAAGTCCAAGAGGAGGTGAAAAATATGGTCAGATATGAAGTTATGTTCATCATTAATCCCGAGATAGGCGAGGAGGCTGTCGTGGCTGTTGCCGCGAGATTCCAGAAGCTTATTGCAGAGCATGGCGAGATCGAGACCTTCAACGAGTGGGGTGGCAAGAGAGCCTTGAGATATCCTATCGATGATATCAAAGAGGGCTGCTATTATCTCACTACGTTCAGGGCTCCGCCTGAGTTCCCTGCAGAGCTCGAGAGAGTTTTCAGAATCACAGACGGCATATTGAGGTTCCTTATCATCAATAAAGATGCCGAGTAATTTCATTGCTTATTTGTAGTTCGAATAGGTTTTTAACCGGTTGGAGAATACTTTTCGTTAAGGAGATTCATTATGAATAAGGTTATACTCATGGGACGTTTAACGCGCGATCCGGAGCTCAGATATACACAGACGACCAATATCGCCCAGGCTACGTTTTCGGTAGCTGTAGACAGACGCAGAGCCGCAGACGGCACGCAGAAGGCGGATTTCATCAACTGTGTCGCATGGCGCCAGACGGCTGAATTTGTCAGCAAATATTTTGCCAAGGGCAACCGTATTTTGCTTACAGGCTCGATTCAAACCAGAGATTATACCGACAAGGACGGCCGCAAGGTATACGTTACCGAGGTTATTGTGGACGACGTTGAGTTCTGCGAAAGCAAAGGACAGTCGCAGGGCGCAGGCTCCTACTCAAGCGCAGTTCCTGCAGGAGATACAGCCGCACAGGCTGACGCGCCTCAGGACGGCGGCAACGGCTATTTCGCTTTGGATTCCAACGAATTTGTACCCTTCTGATCGTTTGTGTGCGCTTTTATAAAGCGTGAAATTTAAAGGAGGAACTGTTATGCCTTACGCAAAGAAAGATGGTAAGAGCTCCGACAAATACGAAAACAAGGGGCCCGCTTCCAAGAAGCCCCGCAGAAAGGTTTGTCGTTTCTGTGCAGAGAAGGCCGTTCATATCGATTACAAGGATTTCCAGAAGCTCAGAAGCTTTATAACTGAGAGAGGAAAGATCCTTCCCCGCAGAATGACCGGCAGCTGCGCAAAGCACCAAAGGGAGCTGACGGTGGCCGTCAAACGTGCAAGACACGTTGCGCTGCTTCCGTTTACCGCAGATTAATTGTGATTTAAGTCTCAGCCCTCCTGACGGAAACGCAGGGGGGCTGATTTGCCCGTGTGCCGGGCACGGCACAGTTCTTGCGGGTGAAAGTCCCGCCACAGGTATTTACCGCCAAGTGTAGCGAACCGCAAGCCGGCATCAGCAATGGTGACGGGGGAGGAAGCGGTGTAGCAAAGCCGGCGAGCCTACGAACAGAAACCGGATACAAGGCTAAACGGCGGGTAAGGTTGCTTAACAAACCAAAGCCCAAAAGCAATTTTCAAAGTTGCAAACTCACGATTGGGACTGTACCGAAGATGTGCCGGGGATGTGGTAAACTACTTACTGAGCCCTAAGGTGCTTGGTTACAAAACAAAGGACCGGCCTGGTCTGGTCGATCCGTTGGCGTACTATCTCGCAAGAAGTACTTGAATTTCTGTTTTGATGTAGCGCCGTATACCTGACCGGTACGTACGGTGCAATGGGAGGGAGGGACCGAAATCCCTCTCTACCCTATTAAATATTCTATTTCGCATTTTTTAATTACAATTGATTTTGCGAAATATCTCTGGTATAATATGGGCATCGGAGGTAAATGCCATGAAACTGATTGAACGGACTTTTTATCTTGACAAGCTGAAAGATGTGATGGGAACACCGGATATCAAGGTCATCACCGGTGTACGCCGCAGCGGAAAGTCAAAGCTCTTGGAAGCGTTTATGGAGTATGTACGGCAGACAGATAAGAATGCCAACATCATGCATGTCAACTACAGTCTGAGCGAATATGAACCACTGCTCGAGTATCACAAGCTGAACGAATATGTGGAACAGGCATATCAGGAGGGAAAGACGAACTATATCTTCATTGACGAAGTCCAAATGTGCGACGGCTTTGAAAAAGCTATTAACAATTTTCATGCTACTGAAAAATACGATATTTATATCACCGGCTCCAATGCGTTCCTGCTCAGTTCTGACCTTGCAACACTGTTCACTGGCAGAACATTTGAAATTGAGGTCTATCCGTTTTCGTTCGCCGAATTCATGCA
>JAGDAX010000085.1 GCA_017848335.1 Clostridia bacterium
GGCCAACAGGAGAGCCTCCCGCAAGCTTATTATTTCCGCGGTGGAGCACCCGGCTGTCGAAGAAACCGCCAAGGCCCTCGAAGCCGAAGGCGTCACCGTTAAGAGGTGCCCCGTGGACAGCGGCGGCATCGTGAAGATTCCGGAGCTCATCAATATGATCGAGCAGGACACAGCCCTCATTTCGATAATGACCGTCAATAACGAAACCGGCGCGATCATGCCCATCCGGGAGATCGCGGAGCTCAAAAACCGCATCAATCCAAAGATACTGTTCCACACGGACTGCGTGCAGGGCTACGGCAAGCTCAGGATCGACGTGGAGGAGCTGGGCGTGGACATGCTGACCGCTTCGGGGCACAAGATTCACGGGCCCAGGGGCGCGGCGTTTCTTTACGCGAAAAGGGGCGTCAGGCTGGCTCCGGCGGTGAGCGGCGGCGGCCAGGAAATGGGCCTCAGGTCGGGCACCGAGAATCTTCCCGCGCTCGCGGGCCTTGCCGAGGCAGTCGCGCAGACAGTACCCGGGATCGACTGGGCGCTTGAGAACGTTACGAAGGCAAGGGATCTGCTGCTGTCGCTTCTGGTCGGGCGCTACGGCGACAAGGTCAGGATAAACACCGACACGGCGAGGTCGCTTCCGTACATTCTGAACGTTTCCTTTGCGCCGCTGCGCGCCGAGGTGATGCTTCACGCGCTCGAATCGCGCAACGTTTTTGTGTCCACCGGCTCGGCCTGCTCGTCCCACAAGAAGAACAGGAGCCCGGTGCTTACCGCGATGGGCATCGCCGACAATATCATCGACGGCAGCCTCAGGATCAGCTTCGCCCGCGACGTCACCGAGGACGACGTGAGGCTGGGATTTGAGCGGATCTGCGAGTCCGTGAAGGAACTGAAGAGGGCGGAGCACAGGAGATGAGAGCTCAGCGCCTCCGGACTTACAGCAGCGCACTCCGGCCTCCGGCCACCGCGCAGCGGACCTGTAACCCGCGTCCCATAGCTATTAACTCACGTCACGTAAGCCCGCTCGGAACGCGCGGACGGCACTCGGCACCCGCCGACTAACTGAAACAAAGGACGACTATGGACATTTCAGAAAAAATCAAACAGAATTCATCCGACAGAATAATCCTCTGCCGCATTGGCGAGATCGCGCTCAAAGGACTCAACCGGTCCACGTTTGAGAAGAACCTTTACCGCAATATGAAGGAAAAGCTGCGGCCTTTAGGCGACCCGGAGATCCACTGGTCCCAGTCGAGGTTCTACGTCTACCCGAAGGACGACGGCTTTGACTATCAGAAGGCCTGCAAGGCGATCACGAGTATTTTCGGTATAGTTTCCGTAAGTGTGGCGCTTCGCTGCCCGTCGGATTTTCAGGAGGTGACGAAAATCGCGGTCAAGGCTGCCGCTGAGAAAATTGCTTCTGCGGGCGGCGGGAAGGGTCCCGGCAGCATCAGGTTTAAGGTGGAGTCAAGAAGGGGAGTCAAGACGTTTCCCATGAGCTCCCCTGAGATCTCCTGCGAGCTGGGCGGCGTTCTTCTCGAGAGCTTCCCGGAGCTGACGGTGGACGTCAACGAGCCGGATTTCATTCTTTATTGCGAGATCCGCGAGGAGAGCTACGTGTACACCGACATCATCAAGGCTCAGGGCGGAATGCCTTTGGGCTCAAACGGCAAGGCCTGTCTGCTGCTTTCCGGCGGTATCGACAGCCCGGTGGCGGGATACATGATTTCCAGGCGCGGCGTCAAGATCTGCGCCGTCCACTTCTACAGCTATCCTTACACCAGCGAAAGGGCGAAGGAGAAGGTTATCGAGCTAGCGAAAATCATTTCCCGGTATTGCGGGGAAATAAAGCTCATGATCGTGCCGTACACCGAGGTGCAGCTGGCCATTCACGGGCATTGCAGGGATGAGCTTGGCACGGTAATAATGCGGCGGTCGATGATGAGGATCGCGGAGCTTCTCGCGAGAAGAAACGGCTGCGCGGCTCTCGTTACCGGCGAAAGCATCGGACAGGTGGCGAGCCAGACGATGCAGGCGATGTACTGCACGGACGACGCCGCCGGGATGCCCGTTTTCAGGCCGCTCATCGCAATGGACAAGGTGGACGTGATCGAGATCGCCAGGGAAATCGACACGTTTGAGACGAGCATTCTGCCTTACGAGGACTGCTGCACGGTCTTCACGCCGAAGCATCCGAAGACGAAGCCCTCACTTGAGGAAGTGGTGGCCGAGGAGCAAAAATACGACTACGAGGCACTCGAGAAGGCGGCGGTCGAAGGGGTAGAGACCGTTATCGTCGGGTAAAAGGGCGGCTTTTCCGCTGAAGGCGGGCAGTGCTTTCACACGTTCAATCGGATTTTTACACGGGTCAAGCCGGCTGTTCGATCGGGGTCAGCCGGTTTTTTCGCACTAATTCATCCCGGGGCTCCGCGCAATTTCAGCCGGTCTTCCGCGCGATCTCAGCCGGTTTTGGCACGCAGGCAGGCGGTAAAATATACGCGGGATCAAGTGCATTTTTGCGCAAAATCAGGAGACTTTTCGGGCTGAAACATGCGGGCGTGAGTTCAAAAAAGCAAGAAAAAACGAGAAAAAAAGAGATTTAGCGAGATTTTGGCACGAAATCGCCGAAAATTCGCGAAAATATCCGAAAAAACCGGGAAATACGCCGGATTTCCCGAAAAACGCGACTGTGAAGAAAGCTCCGCCATGTCAGATTTTGCCTGTTTATATTGCAATTCTGACACTTTTGTGTTATAATTTCCGCAGTAAGGAACCGGCGGGCGGAGGACGTCGCCGGGACCGTCGGGTCTGCCTGACCGGCCCGGACAATTCGCACTGAAGGCCACGCTCAGGGCCCGCGCGCCTGACGAGCCTGAGGCCTGCACAAGATATAGTTTAGAGGTAGCATTATGAATTTGAAAAGTGGATTGAATTATGAAGGAAAGACCGCGAAGAAGCATATAAATCCCGCGGCACTGGCTGCGCTGCTTCTGGCGGCGGTGATGGCGTTCTCGTCCTTTACCTTTGTGACGGCGTCTGACAGCTATCCCGACAGGGAAGGCGACTTCAGCATACCGGGCACCGGAGAGGTTCTCATGGGACTCGAGGGTGAGTTTGTGAAGGTGGACAATGACGCGAAGGCAAGGCTTCTTGCGAGGGTCAACGAGATCCGAAAAGAAGCCTGCGACGAGGGTGTGCCCAGCCCCGATGACAGGACAGTGCCTCTCACCTCGGCCGACTACGTGCCGCTTAAATGGTCACGCCTTGTCGAGCTGGTCGCGGCGATGCGCGCCGCGGAATCGTCCGTATACGTCGGACACGGCAGACTTGCCTCGAACTCTTCCGTTTTCAACAACGGCTACGGCGCGGTCACACACGGCGAGAACCTCGCCTGGAACATGCTTGACGCTTCGGTGGAAGGAATTCTGTACGGCATCGAGCAGTGGTACGAGGAGAAGGCTGACTGGATCAACAACAATACCGATGCCCAGACAGGCCATTACACTTCAATGATCGATCCCGGGATGAGATACATCGGGCTTTCGGGCTTTTACAGCTCTGCCGGCAAGTACAGGCTGACCGTGACCAACCATCTTTCTGCCGCGTCAGGTCTTGATGAGAGCGTAGCCGGTCTCGGAGGACCTGTGACGCAAAAAACGCTGGTCAAGCTGTCCTATCTCACCGGCTTTTCAATCAACGGCAAAACGATTGTGAAGCCGGGCGAAACGGTTGAGCTGGAGAATACTGCGGTGATAACCGCGCAGGCCAGCGGCATTGGCGACAGACTGAGCTATGGCCGCGGGCCGCTCTTCACGGGCATCAGCTGGAACAGCGACAATCCGTCGGTGGCCTCCGTGGACAGTATGGGCAACGTTACGGCACACGTTGAGGGGCGGGCTGTCATTACGGCTTCCGTCAACGGAACCCAACTTTCGGATTCGGTTACGGTTGACGTTATTCCGGCGAACGTGGACCCTGACATCAGATTGTCGGGCGCGTCAATAACACTCTCCAACGACCTGTCCGTCAATTTCAAGGTTCCTTCAGCGCCCTTCAGGAGCAGCGATGCGGCGGCGTCGGATCCCTTCCTGAAGATCATGTTCCGCGGCGAGGAAATTACTCTTACCGAGTATAAGAACGAGGGCAGCGTCTATTCGTTCTCCTTCAAGGATATTGCTCCGCATTACATGAACGAGAATATTGAGGCGACCCTATACGCCACAGTGGGAGAAAACACGATTCCCACCTCGCGCGTTGATTACAGTATCGTAAAATACTGCAAGAACCTGCTTGCGGCACTTTCGGACAGTACAGTGGACGCGGCGCTCAAAAAGCTCCTGGTGGACACGCTCACCTACGGCTCCAGCGCCCAGGAATATATGAATTACAACGTCGACAGTCTCGCTGTAAGCGCCCTCACGCCCGCGGAGCTCGCCTATGGCTCGGAAGGCGGAACCGTGTCGTTTACTCAGGTCATAAACAGCAGCTACAGGACCGTTGCAAGCCCTCTGGTAACCTGGGAAACCTTTGGACTGTATCTTGATTACGGAATCAACGTGAGAATGAAGGTCTCCGCCGAATCCGTGAACGGACTCAGTCTCTTCGTGACCGACAACGGCGAGTACAGCAGAACAGTGCCTGCCTCCAAATTTGAGGCGATAGGGAACAATGAATACTACGTTACATTTGAGGGGCTGAATCCTTCGCTGCTTCGCACGGTGCTGTACGCCGTGTTTATGCAGGACGGAAACGCGGTGTCAAACACGTTCAGATTCAGCGTTAACAGCTATTTTTATACGCTGATTTCCGACGAAAACGTGGACTGGGCTACCTATAATCTGGTTTGGAGTCTCGTCTTCTACGGCGACTCTGCTCAGGAATACGTGGAGGCGGCAGCCGCCTGAAATATCCGGATTGTTCCGTTGATCTCCGGAAGCCGGTATCAGACTCAGGTGACTGGGCCGTACCCAATGGCCGGCGGATGCGGTTAAATCGGAAATAAGTTTGAAACACGGCCGGAGCGTCAGCTTGTTTGATGCTCCGGCCGCGCCGCGTTCAAGGCCGTCTGCTGCACTGTCCGGCCGCGCCGCGTTTAAGGCCGTCTGCCGCACTGTCCGGGTGAGGAGCTACGAGGGCGGCGTACTGAGGAAAGCGCTCAGGATGAGAAGCTCAGAGGGCGGCGTACTGAGGAAAGCGCTCTGAGGTATATGCGCGGAGGTGATACGCCTGAGAGATGCACTGACGGAGACGCGTTGAGGGCTTCTGCGGTGTTTTGAGGAAGTGCGGAAGGGTGCGGCGCGGATGCTTTGCGGACACTGCGGAGGAGCTTCGCGGACACTGCGGAGGAGCTTCGCGCGCCTTCGCGAAACAAACAAAAACATTGAAAAAAAAAGTCTGAAGTGATATCATAAAAACGCATTTTTGCTAATAGAAACTTGCAAGTGTGAGGAAGTCGGTTTATGTTAAGCTACAAATCATCAGTTGTATATTTTCCGGGCGCCGGAGAAAACAGATATTGCGACAATTACTATTTCAACTCCAAGGTCATTTCCGAGGACAGTGACGGGAGCAAGATAAAGCTTTCTCAAAAGACGGCCAAGCCCGGAAGGCAGATGTTCGGTATTGCGTCCGGCTCCTACGGTGACGATATTTCAAAGGACGCTGTGTACGCTTCCTTCGCGAAACTGAAGAAGTACCACGCGTTCTACATCAAGAACAGCGACACGGATATTTCGAAGCTTTTCAAGAATTTCTTCAAGGAGGCTTCGCTGGACGTGCAGCAGGCCGTGGACGAGGATCTGGTGAACGATACCAGGATCTCCGCTGCAGTGCTTGCTACGGACGACCATACCGTTACGGTGGCAAACGTCGGCAGCGTCAAGATCTTTTCCGTCAAGGACGGCGTGGTGAAGGAGCTTACCACAGAGCACACACAGGCCAAAAAAATGGTCGATATGGGCATTATTCCCGGCGGCAAGCTCAGGAATCACCCCCAGAGAAGGAAGCTTGTAAGATATCTCGGAATGAACAGGGACGCGGCAGCGGCGGACGTTGTGACGGCGGAAGCCTCCGAAGGCGAGGTCTTCTTCGTGCTTGGCGCGTCTTTTTGCGACCTTATCGAGAATGAAGTACTGGCGGAAGCCGCCGAGGACTGCAGCGAGCCCGGAGACATTGCCGCTTACGTTCTGAGCGCTTACCAGAACGACGCTGTAGGCGATTTTTCCGTAATAGTTGTAAAGGCATATTCCGAGGAAGGCGCGGCGGCCGTTGACAAGGCCTCCGAAGAATCCCAAAAGAAAGCTGCGACTGCCGCCATGGCAGCGGAGATCGTTGCGGCAGGCGCCCGCGAAGCCTCCAGGCCCAAGGGCGGTGAAACGGATACAGCGCGCGGAGCAGCCGCCGCAGGCGCCGCTGCTGCCGGAGCCGCCGCGGCCGGCGATAAGCTTAAGGTCAGCTTCGACGAGACGGACGGCTCAGAGGGCCATGAAGGCACAGGCGGCACAGGCGGCTCAGGCGGAGGCACTGCTTCCGGGGACGAAGCACCGGGGGGAACCGGTTACAGGGGCGAAGCTCCCGGGGCCGACGGCAGCGCACCCAAGACGCCCGGCCAGTCCGGGCAAGCCGGCCAGCCAAAGACCGCTGACAATATTAACGCGGACGGCGGCACGGACGACGGCGGCGAAGAGCGCCGCAAGCCCGGTGCCGGAATAATCGGCGGCATCAATAAATTCCTCCGCAGCGACAAAGGCCAGCAGGAGCCCGATAATCCCGAGGATGAGGTTATTACGTTTATGCCTGTCGGGCTGAATCTCGGAGGGGATGCCCCAAAGACGCCCGTCAAGGCCGGGGAGCCCCCGAGGGTGCCCGCGGAGCCTGTGAATAATCCCGCGAATGAGCCCATTGATGCTCCCGTTGAGACTTCCGGCGGATTTGAGCTTGATCTTTCTAACGAAAACGACGACCCGTCCATAGGCGAGTCCATTCGCAGCTACGATATCGACAACGGCTCCAACAGGTTCGAGCACGACCGCGGCTATTACGGCAGGGACGTTGAAGAATCCGGCGATGACGACGAAATCGAAGCTGAGACGGAAAACGAAGGCGGCTTCAAGAAGGCCTTCAGAAGCTTCATAGGCCTCGATTCGGATGACGGCGGCAAGGACAGCGTGTGGCCGACGGTGGTCATTTTCGCGGTGTGCCTCATTATTCTCGTGATACTCGTTTTCTTTGTGGTCGAAATGTTCAAGAAGCCCAAGGATTCCAACCCCGCCGCCACGCCTACTCCGGGCGGACAGGTAGTCGAGACGGCCACACCCGAAAATACCAATTCGGAGCAGCCTACAGAGGGCGCCAGCATAACGCCTGTGTCAGTCGAGACAGAGGAGCCGACGGCAGAGGTGCCGACTGAGACCGCGGAAACGCCTGCGGAACAGGAAACCGAGGCGCAGACTCCGAGGCCCACCAATCCGCCTGCCGAGACTGAGGCAACTCCTACGCCCACACCGACTCCTACTCCGACGCCTACGCCAACGCCCGAGACGACTCCCGATGAGTCGCCGACTGAGGACGTTACCGAGACTCCCACGGGCGACGAGACCGAAACTCCAGGCGGGGACGAGACTGAAACTCCCGGCGGAGACGAGACCGAAACTCCCGGCGGCGACGAGACTGAGACTCCCGGCGGAGACGAAACCGAAACTCCCGGCGGGGACGAGACCGAAACTCCCGGCGGTGACGAGACTGAAACTCCCGGCGGAGAAGACGAGAGCGAGACTCCCGGCGGCGATGATCCCGGAGGGACGGACGGTAACTGACGTCCGCTGACAATAGCTGACGCGCCGTCAGGGGCGAAGCGCTTGACCGTTATCAGGGGCAATGAATTTGACGCGCCGTCAGGGGCAGGGAACGGGCGTTTTACGGAAAACCGGAGCTTTACGGGGAACCGGCTTTTTACGGGGAACCGGCTTTTTACGGGGCACCGGCGTTCAAAAAGGGAACCGGCCTGACGTTCTGCAGTGCAATTGCTCCGGCCTTTAAGTGCACCGGCGTTTATAAAAGGGCGCCGGCCTGACGCTCGGCAGGGCCGCTGCCCCGGCGTTACCGCGACGGCGTTGCCGCGATACTGACTTATTGTGAAAGCTTTCGGCAGGTATTATTATCTGCCGAAATTGTAAAATTGAAGTGAGCGCCGGTTGAATGCTCTGCGCCGCAGGCGACGGCATTCCCGCCTTACTGAGAGGTTGTGCGGCCGCCGCGGGCATTTTTGAAAGCCCGGCATTTTGGAGACTGAGAGCGGCTGCGCTTTTCAATTCAAAGCGAATAAGGCAAAGCGATTTTCCGGGCGTTTTTCCAAGCGACTTTCCACGGCAAATTTTGCGATGTGTTTCTGCAGGGAATTTTCCTGCAAACTTTATAAGAACTTTTAAGGAGTTACAAAATGTGCGAATGCTCTTCGAAGCAAAACAAGGTTGACCTCTCGCTGCTTGACGGCGTCCTCAGTGAGTACGCGGGCACGGAGGGCAGCCTTATCACGATCCTCCAGAAGGCGCAGGATATTTACGGATATCTGCCTCAGGAGGTGCTCTGGCACGTGGCCAAAAAGACAGACGTCAAGCCCGCCAAGGTATTGGGCGTGGCTACGTTTTACACGCAGTTCAGGTTCAAGCCTGTGGGCAGGTATCTGATATTGCTGTGCAAGGGGACCGCCTGCCACGTGAACGGCGCGGATTCCATATACCAGGCCATTCAGGACGAGCTGGGCATAGGCGACGGCGACACCACCGACGACCTGCTGTTCTCACTGAAGGTGGTTGCGTGCCTGGGGTGCTGCAGCCTCTCGCCGGTCATGATGATCAACGACGAGACTTACGGCTCTCTCACGCCCATTAAGACCCGCGAGATATTGAAGGACATCAGGACGAAGGAGGCGGCGGTATGAGCTTGAAGATTATTGTAGGCGAGGGCAGCTGCGGTAAGGCTGCAGGGGCCGAAAAGGTCTATAACGCGCTCGCGGCCGCGATAAGTGCCGCCGGTTCCGGTGAGCCTGCAGGTGCGCTTGCAGGCGCGGAGCTGTCCATTACCGGATGTATCGGAATGTGCTATCTGGAGCCCATTGTCGATATCGTGAAGGACGGCGTTAAGGCTGTCTTCGTGCGGACTGACGAGAAATTCGCGGAGATCCTTGCCGCGGAGGGCCCCGATTCGAGTAAGCTGCTTCCTTACAGGATGCCGGGAGAGGACGCCGAGAGGCTGGGCAAGCAGACGCGCATCGCCCTCAGAAACTGCGGCATCATAAACCCCGAATCCATAGACGATTACGTAGGCAGCGGAGGCTATCAGGCCATCCGGAGGATACTGACCGAGGGCCTTACGCAGGACGAGGTCATTGAAATTATCAAGGTTTCCGGACTTGCCGGAAGAGGCGGCGCGGGATTTCCCACCTGGTTTAAGTGGAACGCGGCCAAATCCTCTCCGGGCGACGAGAAATATCTCATCTGCAACGCGGACGAGGGCGACCCCGGCGCATTTATGGACAGGGCCGTCATTGAGAGCGACCCGCATTCTCTTATCGAGGGAATGCTTGTGGGAAGCTACGCCATAGGCGCGAGAGAGGCTGTGGTCTACGTCAGGGCCGAATACCCGCTGGCCATCGAAAGGCTGACGCTTGCGATACGGCAGGCGGAGGAGAGAGGCTTCCTGGGCGAGCATATTATGGGTACGGACTTCTCGTGCAAAATGAGGATCAAGGCGGGAGCCGGAGCATTTGTGTGCGGCGAGGAGACTGCTCTTATCGAGTCGCTTCAGGGACAGCGCGGAATGCCCAGGCTGAAGCCGCCGTTCCCGGCGCAGAGCGGCTACTGGTACAAGCCCTCAAACATCAACAACGTGGAGACCTTCGCCAACGTGGCGTGGATCATCAATCACGGCGGAGAGGCCTTCGCGGCCATGGGCACGGAGCAGAGCAAGGGCACCAAGGTCTTCGCGCTCACCGGCAAGATCCAAAAGGGCGGCCTGGTGGAGATCCCCATGGGCATGACTCTTCGCGACGTCATTTTCGACATCGGCGGCGGCATCAAGGACGGCAGGAAATTCAAGGCTGTCCAGATGGGCGGCCCCTCCGGCGGATGCATTCCCGAGGATCTGCTCGACACGGTGATCGATTACAAGAAGCTGTCCGCTACCGGCGCGATAATGGGCTCCGGCGGCATGGTGGTAATGGACGAAACCACGTGCATGGTGGATATGGCCAGGTTCTTCCTGGATTTCACCGCCAGAGAGTCCTGCGGTAAATGCGTGCCCTGCCGCATAGGCACCAAGCGTATGCTGGAGATATTGACGAGGATCGTAAACGGCGAAGGGCAGGAGGGCGACATCGATCTTCTGTACGAGCTCTGCAGTTCCGTCAAGGACGGAGCGCTTTGCGGCCTCGGCCAGACGGCGCCCAACCCGGTGCTCACCACGCTCAAATATTTCAGGGACGAGTACGAGGCGCACATTAAGGACAAAAAGTGCCCGGCCAAACAGTGCCGCAAGCTCATCACTTTTTCCATCGATAAGGATCTCTGCCGCGGCTGCACAAAATGCGCCCGCAACTGCCCGGTGTCCGCTATTTCCGGCAAGGTCAGAGAGGTTCACGTCATTGACGGGGAGAAGTGCATCAAGTGCGGCAAGTGCAGAGACAACTGCAGCTTCGGCGCGGTAATAATCGAATGAAATTGACCCGGGTCGGGCAGGGGCGACTGTAGAGGACTCGGCTGCGGAAGAAGGAAGCAAAATCAATATGAACGATCAAACCGAACGGATAAATATAAAAATCAACGGCAGGGATGTTGTGTGCAAAAAGGGTGACACCATCCTGGCGGCGGCGAAGGCGGCCGGCATCGACATCCCCAATATGTGCTTTTCGCCGAAGGTAAAGCTTTACGGAGCCTGCGGCGTGTGCGTGGTGGAGGCAAAGGGCATACCGAAGCTTCTGCGCGCCTGCGCCAGCTTTGTCAGCGAGGGCATGGAAATCGAAACCGAGACGGAGAGGGTGCTGGCCGCGAGGCGCGTGGCCTTGGAGCTTATGCTCTCAGACCACACGGGCGACTGCAGACCTCCCTGTGCGAAGGCCTGTCCTGCGGGCACGGACTGTCAGGGCTACGTGGGCCTCATCGCCAACGGCAGATTTGAGGACGCCGACAGGCTTGCCAGGGAAAAGATCCCGTTCCCGGCGTCCATCGGCCGCGTCTGCCCCCATCCCTGCGAGGATAAATGCAGAAGGGCTGCCGTCGATTCGCCGATACAGATAGCGTTTCTGAAGCGCTTCGTGGGAGACGTCGAGATCAGGAAGTACCTCGATGCAGGCGGCGGATCCGCCGAAGGAAAAGCATCCGGATCCGGGGCGAAGATCTATATGCCCGAGGCCGGAGAGGATACGGGCAAAAGGGTGGCCGTGATCGGCGGAGGCCCTGCAGGTCTTTCGGCGGCATATGCGCTGAGACGCAAGGGCCACGCGGTGACCGTGTATGAGGCAATGCCGGAGATGGGCGGAATGCTCAGGTACGGCATACCGGAGTACCGGCTCCCCAAGGCGGTGCTGGACGTTGAGACCGGCGCCGTGAGAGACATGGGCGTCGAGTTCAGAAATTCCGCAAAAATAGGCGAAAACGGCCTTACGGTCGAGGGCCTCAGGAATGAGTACGACGCAGTCATTATCGCGATAGGCAACTGGACAGCCCAGATGATGCGCATACCCGGAGAGGACGCGGAGGGCGTTTACGGGGGAATCGACTTTTTGCGCAGGCTCATTACCGGCGAGCCCGTGAATATCGGGGAGAAGGTGGCTGTGGTAGGCGGCGGCAATACCGCCATGGACGCCTGCAGAAGCGCAGTCAGGGCAGGAGCCGGGACCGTTTATACGTTTTACCGCAGAACCAGAGCGGAGATGCCCGCCAATGAGATCGAGATAGAAGAGGCCGAGGAAGAGGGCGTTGTGTTTAAGTTTCTCTGCAACCCTGTGGAGATCATCTCGGAGGGCGGCCGCGTCACAAAGGTCAAGGCACAGCTTATGGAGCTTGGCGAGCCCGACGCGGGCGGCCGCAGAAGCCCTGTGCCGATACCCGGCGCCTTCGAGACGGTGGACGTGGACAGCGTCATTATGGCCATCGGCCAGAAGATCGACCCCAAAGGCTTTGAGGACTTTTCCTTCACGAAGCGCGGCGATTTCGATATCGACGCCAGGAGCTTTATGACAGGTGTTCCGGGGGTATTTGCCTGCGGCGACGCTGCCACGGCCGGGTTGTCCAAGATTGCAGTTTCCGCCATTGCGGGAGGCCTTAAAGCGGCTGCGGCTGTTGACAATTATCTTACGGGCAGGGTGGAATCCTTCGACGAGTCCCACGTTTACCCGCTCTATTCGGAAAGAACGCTTACCCCTGAGGAGATAAGGGCGGAGCATCCGGACGCGCAGCCTCAAAAGAAAATCGAGATGAATACGGACTCCGCGGAATCCCGCAGGTCTGTGTTTAAGGAATATATGCACGGCTTCACGGAGGATGAGGCGATCCTCGAGGCCTCCAGGTGCCTTGAATGCGGCTGCATGGATTTTTACGAGTGCAGGCTCATCAATTACGCCAACAGGTGCGGCGCCAACCCCTCAAGGCTTTCCGGCTCGCGCCACAAGACCGCCGTCAGGGACGTCAACGATTTCATCATCCGCGACAATGCAAAATGCATGCTTTGCGGTCTCTGCGTAAGGGCCTGCGAAGAGGTGACCGGACGCACAGCGCTCGGCCTTGTGGGCAGAGGCTTTGACACGGAGGTGTCCCCCGAAATGGGCCTGCCGCTTGAGGACAGCGACTGCATGACCTGCGGACTTTGCGTTTCGCTCTGTCCCACCGGCGCTCTCGGCGAGAAGCTCATCGTCAGGAAAAACGTGCCGCTGCCTGCCGCCAAATACGATTCAACGTGCCGGTTCTGCACGCTGGCCTGCGACGTGAAGGTCGAGAGATACGGAAAGACCGTGACGCGGGTCATTGCCGGTGACGGAGTGAAGAACCTCTGCAACACGGGGCGGTTTGCATATGCAGCCGAAACGGTTCATTTTGAGGAGAGCGACAACGTCAGCGCCGCGGCTTCGCGCCTTATCGCGGAGGGCCTTGAAGGTCTTGACGCGGCGCCGGGCGCCGCAAGGGCTTACGTGGTGATTTCGAGGCTCCACACCGCTGAAGAGGCGGCGGAGATCGCAAGGGCTGCGGAGGATATACTTCCCGGATGCACCGTGGTGGCCGGAAGACAGGAGCTTGACGATAAAGAAGATTATGACGCATACGACTGCGCCGCCCAGAACGGCTTTGCCTTCGAGGGAGTTCTTTACGGAAACAGGGACTTCGGGGACGCCGTGACAGGAAGCTTTTCGCCTGCGGAGGCAGAGGCCTCTGACGTGGTGATCAGCTTCGGAGAGGACGTTGAATTTAACGGGAGCGGCAGCTCGCTGGTGAAGCTGCCCTGCGTATTCAAAAAGCTTTAAGCAGTCAGGCTGAAGGACGGTGCATTGCGGCGGCAAGCCTCATTGCTGCGAAATGCTTCATTGCGGCGGCAAGCCTGTCGCCTCAAGGCAGTTCATTGCGGCGGGAAGTCTTATTTCCGCGCGGGATATATTGACGTGCCGGAGAGACCGGCGCAATTACAAAATCGACACAAAAAGGACTCATTTTTATGGAAAAACTCGGCTTAAACGAAATACGCGAAAGATATCTGTCTTTCTTTGAAAGCAAAGGCCATTTGCGGCTGCCCAGCTTCTCGCTGGTTCCCCAAAACGACCCGAGTATTCTTTTGATCAACGCGGGAATGACGCCGCTCAAGCCCTACTTCACGGGCGCGGAGGTTCCGCCGCGCAAGCGCGTCACCACCTGTCAGAAGTGTATCAGAACGCCTGATATCGACAACGTCGGCAAGACCGCGAGGCACGGCACCTTCTTTGAGATGCTGGGCAACTTCTCCTTCGGTGACTACTTCAAAAACGAAGCGATACCGTGGGCGTGGGAATTCCTTACCGGCGACATGCAGATTCCCGCCGACAGGCTCTACGTCACGATCTATCAGGACGACGACGAGGCGTTTGAGATCTGGAACAAAAAGGTGGGCGTCCCCGCGGACCGGATATACCGCTTCGGCAAGGAGGACAATTTCTGGGAGCACGGCGAAGGACCCTGCGGCCCCTGCTCGGAGATCCACTTTGACAGAGGCCCGGAGTTCGGCTGCGGAAAGCCCGACTGCAGAGTCGGCTGCAGCTGCGACAGATATATGGAGGTCTGGAACCTGGTATTCACCCAGTTTGACCGCAAGGCAGACGGCAGCTACGAGCGGCTGGCGTTCCCCAACATCGACACGGGAATGGGCCTTGAGCGGCTGGCCTGCGTCATGCAGAACGTGGGAAATCTTTTCGAGGTGGACACTGTCCGCAGGATCCTTGACACTGTGTGTTCGATCGCCGGCAAGACCTACGGCGCGAATTACCGCGACGACGTATCCATAAGGGTCATCACCGACCACATCAGAAGCACCGTCATGATGGTCTCCGACGGCGTAGTGCCCTCCAATGAGACCCGGGGCTACGTGCTGCGCAGACTGCTCAGAGGCGCCTGCCGCCACGGAAAGCTTCTCGGCATCGAGGGGCCGTTCCTTACCGGGCTTGCGGAGGTGGTGATCGAGGACTCGAGAAGCGCATACCCGCAGCTTGAGGAGAAGGCCGACTACATCAGGAAGGTCATTGCCGCGGAGGAGGAGAGGTTCTCGCAGACAATCGACCAGGGCATGGTGATGCTGGATGATATTATTGCCGCGGCCCGCAGGGAAAATGCCTCCGAGGTATCAGGCAACGTGGCCTTCAAGCTCCACGACACATACGGCTTCCCCTTTGACCTCACCAGGGAAGTGCTGGCCGACAACGGGCTCACCGTCAACGAAGAGGAGTTCCGCAGGGCCATGCATCTCCAGCGCGAGAAGGCCCGGGACGCCATTAAAAACCGCGAAAGCTCCTGGAGCGGCAAGGAAGCCATGCTCCCCAAGGGCACCCAGGCCACCGTATTTACAGGCTACGACGAGACTTCAACCACCGCCAGGGTGCTGCTCATACTGAAGAAGGATGCCGAGGGCGCGCTGGTGCCCGCGGAAAATGCGGCTGAGGGCGAAGAGGCCGTCCTCATATTCGACAGGACTCCCTTCTATGCCGAGAGCGGCGGTCAGGAGAGCGACAGCGGTGAGATCATCACCGAGAGCGGCGGCGCCTGCGAGCTTCTCAGCGTTTCCAAAACCAACGACAAGGTGTGGCTCCACACGGTGGCGGTCACCGACGGCGAGATCAGGAAGGGCGAATTCGCGAAGCTTTCCGTGGACGTTCCGAAGAGGAAGAGTACCGAGAAGAACCACAGCGCCACACACCTTCTCCAGAAGGCTCTTATCGAGGTGCTGGGCGACCACGTTCACCAGGCCGGCTCAAGCGTCAACGCAGACCGCCTGAGATTCGACTTTAACCACATGCAGGCCATGACGCAGCAGGAAATCGCGCTGGCGGAGGATAAGGTCAACGACGCGATCTCCGCGGAATATCAGGTCGCCGTGAAGGAAATGCCCATCGACGAGGCAAAGCAGTCCGGCGCTACGGCTCTTTTCGGGGAGAAATACGGCGACGTGGTGCGTGTCGTCAACATGGGCGGCTACAGCATCGAGCTTTGCGGCGGCACCCACGTTAAGAACACGTCCGCCATAGGGCTGTTTAAGATAATTCACGAGTCCGCCGTAAGCGCGGGCATAAGGCGTATCGAGGCAATCACCGGCAAGGCCGCTCTTTCATATTTTAAGGCGAAAGACAGCGCTCTTTCCGCGGCCTGCGAGCTCATGAAGGCCACGCCGGACGACATCGGCGACAAGATCAGGGCGCAGAACGAAAAGGTAAAGGAGCTTTCAAAGGAGATCGACAGGCTCAAAAAGGAAAAGGCCTCCGGATCCTTTGACGACGTGATCAAAAACGCCTCCGAGGTGAACGGCGTCACCGTTTTTACGGGAAGGTTCGACGAGCTCACGGGAGACGCTCTCCGCGAAGCCTGCGAGAAGCTGCGCGACAAGGCCGCCTGCTCACTGGCGGTGGTCGCTTCCGCGGCAGGCGGCAAGGTGTCTATCGTGGCCATGGCCTCTAAAGAATGCGTCGAAAAGGGCGTCCGCTGCGGCGACGTCATCAAAAAGGCCGCCGGAATGTGCGGCGGCGGAGGCGGCGGAAGACCTGACATGGCCCAGGCAGGCGGCAAGGACGTGGAAGCGGTGGACGCGATGCTCGAGGCCGTCAAGACGTTTATAGCCTGATGACGGGCTTCCGGACGACGGTATGCTGACCTTAGATTTGGAGGATGCGAAATGAGCGACTGTATTTTTTGTAAGATCATTAACGGGGACATACCGTCCCAAAGGGTATACGAGGATTCCCTCTGCTACGCCTTCAATGACATCAACCCGCAGGCCCCAGTGCACGTGCTTGTCGTGCCCAAAAAGCACGCCGCCAGCGTGATGGAGCTTGACACCGAGGAGGACGAGGCCCTGCTGGGTCACATTCAGCAGGTCATCGGAAGGCTTGCGAAGGAGCTTGGCATTGCCGAATCGGGCTTCAGGGTGCTCACAAACTGCGGCCCCGACGCCTGCCAGACCGTGAAGCACCTTCACTACCACGTTCTCGGCGGCACCAAAATGAGCGAAAAGATGCTCTGATGTCAGTGGAGTGTTGTGTGCGATGCGAAAAGCTCTGACCCCTGAATACTATGCCGACAATATTTTTGATATCGATTTCGACGTGCTTTCGGCGGCCGGGATTTCCTTTATAATTCTCGACGTGGACAACACTCTCATGACCTACGACGACGAGGTCGCTCCGGAGCCTGTGCGGAAGCTTGTCGCGGACCTCAGGGACAGGGGCTTTAAGGCCTGCGTGCTTTCAAACGGCCACTCAAAGCGCATAATGAAGGTGGCTGAGGACCTGGGGCTCGAATTCATCGGCGACGCCCTGAAGCCGCTCAAAAGGGGATTCAGGCGCATATTCGAGCGCTTCGGCAACAGCCCCCGATCAACGGTCCTTATCGGCGACCAGCTGTTTACGGACGTCTGGGGCGCGTCAAGAGCGAAAATACACTCAGTCCTTGTGCGGCCGCTGGAGCTTTCCAACGAGCCCGGCTTCGTCAGGTTTAAGCGGCGTCTCGAAAAGCCCCTTCTGAGGAAGCTTCGCGGCGACCCGAAGGTGACGTTTTTTCCGCCTGCGAGCGGGAAATGAGAAACGGCTGCGCGTATATATGTGCAGGCAACTGCGTCGGCGACGGCAACTGCTTCGGCGACGGCAACTGTTTCGGCGACGGTATCAAGGCGCGCAAATAAACTCCGGCGGCGTTAACTGTGCGCGAATAAACTGAGGCGGCTTCGCTGCCCGCACGGCTCTGCCGAAGCGCCGGCTTAATGCCGCAATTGAAATTGTCCGATGAGGCGAACCTGCCGGGATTGCGGACCGGACTTTTGGGATATGATTCCGGGATACTGCTTCCGGGAGATTACTTACGGGATATTGCTTTCGGAACGCTGCTTCCGGGAAATGCTTCCCCGGCATATTACTAAGGAGGAAAGATATGGCAAATAAGAAAAAAAGCGAAATAGGTGTACTCAGGATGCTTGCTGTGCTTCTGGGTGTTTTGGGAGCCGGCTGGCTCTTCTTTGACGCCTGGCAGGGCGTCTTCGATTTTGTGGGAGGATACAAGCTTTCGCAGAATTTCTTCTCGTATTTCTTCAGCACCGGCCTGTTCCCGGTGGCGCTTCTGTCCTGCATTATTCTGTTTTTTACGGTAAGCCTGAGAGATCTCGAACCGCTTACCGGCTTTTTTTCTGTGCTCACGATAATTCTTTCTGCCGTCGCCGGCGTGGCGTGCGTGATGAGCTTTGTGTCCGGCATCAAGACGTTTGACGTCGTCAAGGAACCGTCGGCCTATATTAACCTCGGCAGAATAATGTTCGTCGCGGCATATCTGTTCTTCGCGATCTACTGCATCAACCGGGGCAAGATCCGCAACGCGGCCTGGGGCTTCGTCATCGCGGCAATCGTCCTGATCCTTTTCGGGACAATATACGGCTTCGCGGTGGAGAAGGTGTACGTCAACGAATTTGTGCACCATATTATCACGCTGGCCGCGCACGGGGCAATGTTCTTCTGCGGACTGCGCCGGTTCGCTTAAATTATGCAGCTTTGCTCTGACGCGCTTTCCGCAAACGGCTGAATTTTCGCGGAAGCGCCGAAAACCGTACCTGAGACCGGGCAGCTGCGTAAACCGGGCAGCCATAGAGCTGCGTTTGCCCCGGCATCAGACAGGGATACTTACACGAAAAAACGCAGGGACTTCGCCCGGGGAACCCGGGAAATCGGGGCCGACCGGCCCCGGCCGGAAAAAACGACGCCGACCGGCACCGGCCGGAAAAAGCGAAGCCAGCCGGCGGCAACGTTTGCGGGCCGGGCCCTGCCCACCATAAATACAGGAGACCAGCCAATGGAAAATATTTCGAAAATCAAGACACTGTACGGAACTAAGGACCTCAGCGTAAACCCGGATTCGTGGGCATGCGTTGACGGGCTGGGGAGGAAGCTTCCCGGCGCCGCGGAGACAGGGCCTAAGAGGAACAAATTCGTGGGCCTCTTTTACTGGACCTGGCACACCGCGCAGGCGGTGAATCAGCCCCCCAGGAACGCCACTGAGATAACTCGGCGGGATCCCGTCTCGATCAACGACTTCGGCCATCCCGCCTGGGAGGGGACATCCAGCGGAACGCCCTATTTCTGGGGAAAACCGGTGTACGGCTACTATCAGGATCAGGACGAATTCGTGGTGCGCAAAAACGCGGAGCTCATTGCCGCGGCGGGTGTGGACGTTATCATTTTCGACTGCACCAACGGCGCCTTCCTGTGGGACGCGGACTACCAATTCCTGGCGAAGGTATACAAAAAGGCCATGGCGGACGGCGTGAAGGTGCCCAAAATCGGCTTCATGCTGAACTTTATGCCCATGCCGGAGTCCCGGGACATGCTCCGCCGGATGTACGCGGATTTCTATTCGAAGCCCGGGAATGAATGCCTGTTCTTCTACTGGGAGGGCAAGCCGCTGGTGATGGCGCACCCGGAGTGCCTTGACTCGGCGGATCCGCTGGACAGGGAGATCGCGGATTTCTTCACGTTCCGCCACAATGAGCCTACCTATTTCGCCGCGGACACGCCCTATGACGCTGACAAAAAGTGGTGGGGCTGGTGCTCTGTCTATCCCCAGACGAAATTCGGGGTCAAAAAGGACGGCACCGTGGAGCAGATGACCGTGAACGTGGGCCAGAACGCCAACGACGCGGGACTCAACGCCATGAACTCAAACGGCGGCAAGGGCGTATACAGCCGCAGCTACACGAAGGGCGATTATTCCTATTCCTACGACAAATACGGCACGCTTTCGACCGTCTCCGGCGACACCGCCGACAAGTGCCTTTACGGGCTTAATTTCCAGCAGCAATGGGATTACGCCCTCTCGGTGGACCCTGAATTCATTTTCGTGACGGGCTGGAACGAGCTCATTGCCGGAAGGTTCGACGAGTGGCTGGGGACCGAGAATGCATTCCCGGACCAGTTCGACTACGAGCACAGCCGCGACTGCGAGCCCACAAGGACGATCCTCGGCGACAATTACTACTACCAGCTTTGCGCCAATATAAGGCGCTACAAGGGCCTTGACGCGGCGGACACCGCAATCGTGAACAGGACCGTTCGCATCGGCGAGGGCGGCGGGGACTGGAAGACCATCACCACCGAATTCGCGGGCTACAACGGCAAGAACGTGGAGCGCGACGCGCCGGGCTGGCTTGGCGAGTACTTCAAAAAGCCTGCCGCGCCCAACAATATGATCCTCACAAAGTGCGCCTACGACGACAAAAATATCTATTTTATGTGCGAGTGCTCGGAGGACATCAGGCAGAAGGGCGACAGCTCGTTCATGAAGCTGCTCATTAAGACCGCAAGCGCCGGCGAGGACAGCTTCGGGGGCTTCGACTATATGATCAGCCCGATACCGCGGCAGGGCAGGGCAGTGGTGGAAAAGTGCGCCGACGGCTTTATCAGGAGCCTTACCGGGTTTGAGGCGAAGGCCGTTGTCACGGGCAGGCTTCTTGAGATCGAGGTCAGCCGGAGTGCGCTTGGCCTTGAGGGAGAAGGCAAGCCGTCCTTTGGATTTAAGTGGTGCGACGACAATCTGTCGAAGGGCGATTTTCTGGACCTTTACACGGACGGAGACACGCTGCCCACGGGAAGGTTCTATTTTGAGGTGTAACGCGCCGCCGCGGACCGCAGGAGACGCCCCGGGAGACACCCTGAGAGACGCCCCGGGAGACACCCTGAGAGACGCATCGGAGGCAACGCGGCAATTGACCCCGTCAAGGTAACGCCGCCGGAATGACTCCGATGAATTGACACTAACGAAAAGCAACGCCTGCCTGAAGCCTAAAGAAAGGGGGGGAGACTTCATGAAAAAGAAAGCTCAGACCATCGGTCAGGGTTTCCTGATATTGTCGGTTTCGAATATTCTCGTGAAGCTGCTCTCCCTGTTTTTCGTTCCGCTTATTCGCGGGCTTCTCGGCGGCGACGGCGGCTACAGCGTGTACAGCTCGGCATACTCGGTTTACGCCTTCGTTTACGTGATCGCGACGGCCGGCTTCCCGGTGGCGATATCGAAGCTCATTTCCGAGCTTTCAAAGACGGACCACCGCAGGGAGGCAAGGCGCGGGTTCACCCTCGCGAGAATATGCCTCGCGGCCTTAGGCTTTGTGCTGATGGCTGTGGTTATGATTTTCGCGAAGCCCATCGCGATATTCATGAACAACCGGGATTCCTGGGGAGGCATTCTGTGCCTTGCGCCGACGATTTTTGTGTGCGCGCTGCTTTCGGGATACAGAGGATACTTCCAGGGCCGGCGGAACATGCGGCCTACAGCGGTCTCGCAGATCGCGGAGCAGCTGGTGCACGTGCTCATTTCCGCGATTCTGGTGGTGGTGCTGAGAAGGTACGGTATTGTCTGGGCAGTGGCCGGCGCGTCGCTTGGCACGCTGGGCGGGGCACTGGTTTCGCTGGTGATCTGCATTTTCGAGTACGGTCAGGACAGGATGATCTTCCACGAAGAGATCGGCGCGGAAAAGAAGCTGCGCGGCCTCAGGGACGACGACGTAAACATCGCGGACAGGGAGCTTCTCAGGCGGATATTCTTCTACAGCCTGCCTCTTTTCATAAGCTCCGCGGTGCAGTACGGCGGCGACCTCATCGACAGCAAGATGATAAAGGGCGGTCTTGTGACGGCGGGCTTTACCGAGGAGACCGCGGGAATCCTTCACGGCCGGTACATGGCCATGCGGCAGCTTATCAACGTGCCCGGCGCTCTTGCCACGGCGCTTTGCATAAGCGTGCTTCCTGCGGTTACGGCCTGCTTCGCGGCCCGGGACAGGAAGGGCGTCTCCGCCAATACACAGTTCAGCTTCAGGCTTTGCTACCTGGTCTCGGTGCCGATAGCGTTTATGTACTGCGTATTCGCGGGGCCGATATACAAGGTGCTGGGGTACGGTAACCACATAGAGCTTCTGGTGCTGTCGTCGCTCAGCGTGATATTGCTGTGCACGATTCATCTCCAGAGTTCAGTGCTTCAGGGTGTCAACAGGATGTTCACGTCGTCGCTGTTCATGTCCCTGTGCGTCATCATCAAGGCGGTGCTGAACTACTTCCTGATCAGGATCGAAGCCGTCAATATATACGGGGCTGTCGTTTCCACCTACGTGTCGTATCTGGTGCCCTTCATACTGAATCTCATCGTGATGAGGCGGTACGAGAGAATTGAATTCTCGGTGCTCAAGGCGCTGACGCCGCCGGTGGTAGCGTCGACGGGCGCTGTGGCGGGAGGTCTTGCCGTGTACGGTTTGCTTCGCGTGCTTCTCAGGGGATTCCTGAAGGGGTATATGGGTTACGCGCTGGCGTTTCTGCCTGCCGCGCTGCTGACCGTGCTTCTGTATTACGTGCTGATCAGAAAGATCGGCGGACTTACCAAGAGTGATATTAAGGAGATCCTGCCGCGAGCGGCGGGAATTCTCGGGAAGGTTGACAAATTCCTTCATATTTAGTTTTTTGACATGAACGTAATTGATTTGATTTGCCGGTTAGTCATACTGGCGTTCTGCGTCTTTACGGCCTTCAGATGGTTCTACATGGCCGTAGGGATTTTTGCGAAGGCAAGGAAATATCCGGAGACCGATAAGCTCTTCCGGTACGGTGTGCTGATTTGCGCGCGCAACGAAGAAAAGGTGATCGGGCAGCTGGTGGACAGCATTCTGGCCCAGAATTACCCACGGGAGCTCATCAGCGTATTTGTGCTTTGCGACGGCTGCACCGACGGTACGGCTCTTGTCGCGAGTGAGCACGGGGCAACCGTGTACGAGAAGGCCGAGTCCGCGGTGATGCGCAAGGGCTATGCCCTCGAAGCGCTGGTATCCTTCATCGTGCGTGATTACGGTATCGACAGCTTCGACGGCTTCTTTGTGTTCGACGCCGACAATCTGCTGGACCGGAATTTCGTGGCGGAGATGAACAAGGCCTTCGCGGCGGGCAACAAGGTGGTGACGTCCTACAGGAATTCCAAGAATTTCGACACCAACGTCATCTCCTCAGGCTACGGGATCCATTTCTACGCCAACACAGCCTGCTACCACAGACCACGGGCGGCGCTGGGTCTCGGCACGCACCTTACCGGCACGGGGTACCTTTTTGCGTCGGAAATGGTAAAGGACGGCTGGCACTTTACGAATCTCACCGAGGACGACGAGCTCTCGCTGAAGCTGGCTCACGACGGCGTCAAGGTTGCCTTTTGCGAGGACGCGGAGTTTTATGACGAGCAGCCCGTGAACGCGGCCACCGCCTTCAGACAGCGCCTCAGATGGGCCAGAGGGCGTCTCACCGCCTTCGTGAAGAATTTCGGCAAGGCTGTAAAGCTGCCCTTCGGAAAGCGCGGCTTTACGGGCTACGACCTGTTCTGGCATTATTTCCCCGTAGGCATGGCCACCTGGCTCATCGGACTGATCTATCCGGCAGTCAGCCTTGCGGTGACCTTTGCCCGCGGCGGCAGCCTCAATATTCCGGACATACTCGTCACCATCGGCGAGGGCTTGCTGATGACGTACGTATACGGTCTCGCCACCGGAATCCTCGCGGCAATAAAGGAGCGCAGGCACATCAGGTGCGGACGCGGACGGCTGGTTCTGTACGTAATCCTCTCGCCCTGGTTTATATTGTCGGACATGATCCACAATATAATCGCCGTGTTCATAAGGGTGCGGTGGACCAAGATCGACCACAACGACACGCGGACCATCACGGATATTGACAGCAGGAAGACCTTCTGCAGGCGCAGGAAGTGACACCGTGCGCGGGAAGTGACATACGGCCACGGGAAGTGACACCGTGCGCAGGAATTGACCTTGCGCACCTCGCTGCTCATTTCTCTGCTCACTTCTCTGCGAAGGCGTTATTTCAAATGCGTCGTTTCGAAGGCGTCGTTTCGAAGGCGTCATTTCGAAGGCGTCGTCCCGCACAAATACAATTGATCGGAGTTGAAGCTTCATGTTTACAGACAGAGCGGTCATAACAATAAAATCCGGAAGCGGCGGCCACGGAGCCGTCTCCTTCAGGCGCGAGAAGTACATCGCGGCGGGAGGCCCCGACGGCGGCGACGGCGGCAAGGGCGGCAGCGTGGTATTCTCCGTTGACAAGGGGCTTAGCACGCTGCTGGACTTCCGCTATAAGAGGAAATTCGCGGCGGCAAACGGCGGCAACGGCGGCAAAAACCGCATGACCGGCAGGAACGGAGAAAACGTGCTCATAAGAGTCCCCGCGGGTACCGTCGTCAAGGATTCCAAAACCGGCAGGGTGCTGTGCGACCTTACCGGGTACGACGACACCTTTGTGGCCCTGGAGGGCGGCCGCGGAGGCAAAGGAAACTGCCATTTCGCCACCGCCACAAGGCAGGTGCCCAATTTCGCCACAGCGGGAGAGAAGGGCAGAGAGATGGAAATCGTGCTGGAGCTGAAGCTGCTGGCGGACGTGGGCCTTGCGGGGTTCCCCAACGTCGGCAAGTCTACGCTTCTCTCGGTCACCACTGCCGCAAAGCCCGAAATCGCGGACTATCATTTTACGACCTTGAATCCCCAGCTGGGCGTCGTCAGAACCAGGGACGAGAAAAGCTTCGTGATGGCTGATATTCCCGGGCTTATAGAGGGAGCCTCGGAGGGCCGCGGCATAGGGCACAGATTTCTGCGCCACATCGAACGCACAAGGCTGATCCTTCACGTGGTGGATATTTCCGGCAGCGAGGGCAGAGACCCCTTCGAGGATTTTCTTCTCATTAACGAGGAACTCAGGAAGTACAACCCGAAGCTTTACGAGAGGCCGCAGATCGTCGCCGCCAACAAGTCGGACGTCACCGAAAGCGACGACAGCTTCGACGACTTCTGCCGCAGGTTTGATGAGTGGCTGGCCGTGCGCCGCGAGGACGAGTCCCAGAACCGCTATGCGGACGAAGGCTTTTACAAGGTCTTTAAGATAAGCGCGGTCACAGGGCAGGGCGTCGCGGAGCTCATGGATTACTGCGGAAGCCTTCTCGAGCTGCTCCCGGCTTCACCGCCCTTTGAGGATGAAATCGGGGACGCGGGCGAATTCAACGCTGAGGAGGAAGCTCTTTACGAGATCACGAAGGACGGCGACGTGTACGTGGTCTCCGGCAGGTGGGTCGAGCACCTTCTGGACTCCGTCAATTTCGCCGACAATGAATCCATGCAGTATTTCCAGCGGAGCCTCAGGCAGAGCGGCATTATCGACAGGCTCACCGAAATGGGCGTCAAGGAAGACGACACCGTGCGCATAGGTGATACCGAGTTTGACTTTGCGTTTTAGCCCAAGCCGCGGAAGGCCGCGGTGCGCTCGCTTTCAGACTGCGCAGGCTCACAGCAGGAGGCTGACGAAGGCCGCCGCCGCAATAAAAGGTACGAACGGAATTCCGTCCGGGGAAGTGCCCTCAAAGGGGCTTTTGACTCTCCCTGCGGCGGAATTCGTGGTTTCGGGAGTCCGGCGGGCCCGGCTGAGGCGTATGATGCTTCTGGCGGACAGGTAAATTATCGAGAACAAGCCGCACAGCATAAACGCCTGCGCGACGATCCCCACCGACGAGTATACGGGAAGGCACAGCAGCAGAACCGCGATAATTTTGACGTCCGCTCCGCCGAAGGAGCCGCGCCAAAGCCTTGCCGTGAGAAGCGCCGCCGGCACGAACAGCAGGAACGCCGCAAGCGCGAAAATGCATTTCTCCGGAAACATGAGAGGCACGTTCCCGAGCCCGCAAAGCAGCAGAAACATTACGTATTCGTTGGGCACCCATTGAAACGCAATATCGTGCTCGCTGCAGAAAACAAGCGCGGTTACAAATATGAGATTTGGAACGAGGCCGGTATCCATGGGCTTCCTTTCTGTTTGCTCGGTAAGCGTCGGTCTGCACTCGCTGCAGAGGCAGCGTTTTGCGGTCACTTCACGCAGCCGGCAAACTGTACTTTATGCGCAGGCAGCGATCCGTACTATGCGCAGCCGGCGATCCGTACTGTATGAGCAGGCAGCGCCTGCAGGGCATATCGGGAGCTTCGGGAAGATAAAGACTGAGCGGCAGGGTGCCTCCGAAGCCACGCCCGAGGCCACACAAATAGTAACCGATTTTCCATTCCTTGGGAAGCGCGGGAAATATTTTTCGAAAAACGGGAAGTGCGCTCGCAGACGTGCAGAAAGGCACAAAAAAACCGACGAGGCTTTTCCGCAGAAGGCATCCGTCATGGAGTCCATCCGTCCGGGATCATATCCGTCCGGGAATCGCATCGTCAGTTTATAAAACAAAACAGTTGATATTGATGATAAGTCGACGGTGTTGATCGGCTGCAAGCCAATCAGTTGATACCGTTAATCAGTTGATAACGTTGATCGGCTGCAAGCTAATCGGTTGATACCGTTGACCTGCCGACGCCGATAATCGGTCACGCCTCACGCCCCGGGCCACACGAACGTCACGTTCAGGTCGTGCTCGCCGTTGTCTATCAGGAGGTTCTGGCCGGACATGGATTGGTTGACTGTCGTCAGGAATTCGACCCATTGCGCCACCTCATCGACGGTGGTCCACTTTTTGAGCGGCGTTACGGCCATGATTTTTTCCCAGCTGGCCGGATCGTTCATGACGGGATCGTTAAGCGGGGTGATGACGCCGCCGAAGGAGACGGCGTTCAC
>JAGDAX010000086.1 GCA_017848335.1 Clostridia bacterium
CGCCGCACAACCTCCGGATTTACTGCTTCGGCTTTACATTTACCTTTTGGGCTTTGGTTTGTCAGGCAACCTTACCCGCCGTTTAGCCTTGTATCCGGTTTCTGTTCGTAGGCTCGCCGGCTTTGCTACACCGCTTCCTCCCCCGTCACCATTGCTGATGCCGGCTTGCGGTTCGCTACACTTGGCGTAAATACCTGTGGCGGGACTTTCGCCCGCAAGAACTGTGCCGTGCCCGGCACACGTGAAAAAACCGGAGCAACTCCTCGAAGCTCCGGTTTCCCCCTATCCCTTGACAGCCAAAAGCTGTCCGTGGATTAATTTAGTATAAACGCCTCAAAAGGCAGACAGAACATCAGTTAGTGATGATATTTTCGGTATCCTTATCGAAGACGTGCACCTTCTCGGGGTTGATCGCAAATCTCATCGTATCACCCACGTAGATGTTGTGACGCGGCTTGATTCTGGATACGAAGTTGGTGCCCTCTATAGTGAAGTAGAGCAGCGACTCGGAGCCGAGAAGCTCAACGACGTCGATGGGGGCCTCGATTATGCAGTCACCGAACTGCTCAATGTAAACAGGCTCGTCGTGAACGTGCTCTGGACGCACACCCATGACAACCTCTTTGTCAACGTAGCCAAAATGCTCGAGGACCTCTGCCTTGCGCTGCGGAAGCTTGATGGTCCATCTGCCAAGGCGGAGCAGCAGGTCTGCGCCGGATTTCTCAACGCGGACGATAGCGAAGTTCATCTGAGGGCTTCCGATGAAGCCGGCGACGAACATATTGACGGGTTTCTCGTAAAGGACCTGCGGAGACTCGACCTGCTGGATGTATCCGTCCTTCATAACAACGATACGGGAACCCATGGTCATAGCCTCGGTCTGGTCGTGCGTAACGTAAATGATGGTGGTTTGCAGTCTCTGATGGAGTTTGATTATCTCGGTCCTCATCAAAGCGCGGAGCTTTGCGTCGAGGTTGGAGAGAGGCTCGTCCATAAGGAAGACCTTAGGCTCACGCACGATGGCACGGCCAAGCGCGACTCTCTGTCTCTGTCCGCCGGAGAGGGCCTTGATGGAACGGTCCAGAAGATGCTCGATTTCGAGGATTCTGGCTGCTTCCTGAACTCTCTTTTTGATCTCGCCCTTAGGTGTCTTGCGAAGCTTGAGGCCGAAAGCCATATTCTCAAACACTGTCATGTGCGGGTACAGAGCGTAGTTCTGGAACACCATGGCGATATCTCTGTCTTTAGGAGCTATATCGTTCACCAGCTTACCGTCAATAAGAAGCTCGCCGGAGGTGATCTCCTCAAGACCGGCTATCATTCTCAAAGTCGTCGACTTACCGCATCCGGAAGGGCCTACGAGAACAACGAACTCTTTATCTTGAATATCCAAATTGAAATCGTTAACAGCAGTTACGCCACCGGGATATTTTTTGTAAATGTTCTTAAGTACTACACTTGCCATTTAAAAATCCTCCAAAGTATAAACTACAATTACGCACAATGCGCTTTGGAAATTATACCACATTTTCAAAATAAAAAAAGCACAATTTTTGAAGCAAAAATTTGTCACTTTTGTTCAATTGCCGGTTCGCTCCTGCGCCTTCCGATACCGCGCAGCCGGGCAAAGGCCTTCCACGCTGTCTTCATTTAAGTCCGGGTCTTCCGGGCCCGGGTCCTCCGAGCCCATACCTCCCGGCTCCGCCTTCAGCTCTTCCGGGACTCAATAAGGGCCAAAAGCTGCTCCTCGGTGATTATCGTCACCCCGAGCGCCTGCGCCTTGGCGAGCTTTGATCCTGCGTTCTCTCCGGCCACCAGGAAGTGCGTCCTGCCCGAAACGCTGTCGGAGGTCCGTCCGCCGTTGTCCTCAATAAGCTTGTGTACCTGCTGTCTCGAAAGGCTCGGCAGCGTGCCTGTCACCACAAAGGACCAGCCCTCGAGCGCACCTCTTGTCGCGCGCTTTCTCTCGCTTTCCTCCATGTTGATGCCCAGCTCGGCAAGCCTGTTCAGCGTATGAAGATTCTGCGGATCCCTGAAGAAATCCTCCACGGCCTGCGCGGTTATCTCCCCGAAGTCATTGATGGACGCAATTTCCGCTGCGGAGGCATTCCTGATCATCTCCATATTTCCGTAGAAATACGCCAGCGACCTGGCCGCCTTCACGCCCACGTTCCTGATGCCCAGACCGTAAATCAGCCTGTAAAGCTCGTTCTTTTTGGACCTCTCGATGGCCATAATGAGCTTGGTGAAGGACTTCTCGCCAATGCGGTCCAGCTTCAGGATCTCGTCCCGCTTTGAGTACAGGTCGTAAATGTCCGGGATCGTCTTTATGAAGCCGTGGTCAAGAAGCGTCGCCACCATCTGCTCGCCGAACCCGTCAATATTCATGGCGTCCTTCGATACGTAATGCTCAATGCTCCGTGCGATCCTGGCCGGGCACTCAATACCTATGCAGCGGGCCGCCGCCTCGCCGGGGTCGCGCTCCACCCTGCTGCCGCAAATCGGGCAAAACTCAGGCATCGCGAAGGCCCTCCGGGGATAGCCGTCGTCTCTCTGCTCCGCGTCCGGCCCCGTAATCGCGGGAATAACGTCCCCCGCCTTTATGAGCCCCACCACGTCGCCTATCATAATGTCCTTGTCCCTGATATAGTCGGCGTTGTGAAGCGTTGCCTTTGAGACGGTGCTCCCGGCGATCCTCACAGGCTCGAGGATCGCCAGCGGCGTCAAAACACCCGTGCGTCCCACCTGAATCGCGATATCCAACAGCCTGGTTTTCTTCTGCTCCGCCGGGAATTTGTAAGCAGCCGCCCAGCGCGGCGCGTGGTCCGTGGCGCCCATTTGCGCGCGAAGAGCCAGGTCGTCCGCCTTTATCACGGCCCCGTCAATATCATAGCTGAGCCCGCTGCGGTTCTCCCCTATATCTTGGATAGCTTCCCAGACCTCATCCGGGCTTTTGCACACCCTGTAATTCGGGCTGATCTTAAACCCAAGACCCTTCAGAAACTCCAGCGACTCCGAATGCGTCTTGATTTCAACGCCCGTGACCTCCTGCAGATTGAACACAAAAATATCAAGCCTTCTGGACGCCGTGATCCTTGAATCCAGCTGTCTCAGCGATCCCGCCGCCGCATTCCTGGGATTGGCGAAGGTATTCTGACCCTTCCCGGCGCAGGCCGCGTTCAGCTTCTCAAACATCCTTCGCGGCATAAAGACCTCGCCCCTCACCACAAGGCGCCCGACGTGTCCGCGGCTCGTCTCCGGGTCAAATGCCAGCGGCAGCGTAATGACGGTTTTGAGATTCCCGGTAATATTCTCGCCGATCTCGCCGTCGCCTCTGGTCGCGCCAACCCTGAGCTCCCCGTCAATATACGTGGCCGCCACGCTCAGCCCGTCAATCTTCTGCTCAACCACCAGGTCACAGGGGCCTCCGTTCGCCTCGTAAACCTTGCGGCAGAACGCAAATACCTCCTCCTTCGAGAAGATGTCGTCAAGGCTCATCAACGGCACGTTGTGGGCCACCTTCACGAACCCCTCGAGAGGCTCTCCGCCCACCCTTTTGGTAGGCGAATCCGGAAACGCGAACTCGGGGTATTGCTCCTCCAGCTCCTTCAGCTCCCTGAAGAGCATATCGTACTCATAGTCCGTTGCCGTAGGCGCGTCAAGCTCGTAATATTCGCGGGCCCACTGCTTTAGTGTCTTGCTGATGCTTCTTATTTTACTTTCGATTTCTGATCTGTTGTCCATATTTCCTCTGATCGTCTGATCGTTTTCTCCAAATAGGTCTTAAGCGGCCTGAAGCCCAGGCTCTCGTAGAACCGCCCTGCCTCCGGGTTGATCTCCCACACGTTGAGCGTCACCCGGAAAATCCCAACCGATGCCGCGTAATTCTCTGCGTACTGAACCAGCGCCCTGCCGATGCCCTTCCTGCGTGCCGCCGCGTCAACGCACAGGTCGTCAATATACAGCTCTCTGCCGTAATTCATGGACCTGCCGTGGCGAATTATCTCGCAGAAAACGTATCCCTGAAGCCCCCCGTCCGCGCTTTCGTACACAAACACCGGCGTGTCTTCGTCCGCTGTTATCGCGGCAATTTCCTCATCCGTGTACTTTCGTCCGCCCTGCTCGAAAAGGTCCGGTCTTCCCTTCGCGTGAATCGCCTGCACCTCGAGAAGCAGCCTCGCAATGCCCGGAATATCCCGCGGCTCAGCACGCCTTATCGGTGCTTCCGCGCCGCTGACTTTACCATCCTTATCCGTACCCGTCATTTTTGAGTTCTCCCCGCTGAAAGACCCTTTATATAGTCAACCACTTCGCGGACGTGCCCTTCGGTGGTGGCGAAGGACGTCACGATTCTGACGGTCATATTATCGCCGAGGTCAGTCCAAAGCTCACAGCCGAAAGCATCGATCACCTTGCGTGCGTCTTCCCGCGGCAGCGTGATAAAAATCTGGTTGGTGGTGGATCCGGACGCAAACGTCACGTGCCCCTTGAGCCCTTCGCGGATCCTGTCGGCCATCCTGTCGGCGTTGCCGGCCATCTCAAAGTAAAGGTTGTCCTCGAAGGCGCGCTCAAACATTATCGCGGGAACAAAGCCCTTTGCCAGCATTGCGCCGCGGTTTTTAACGTGGTATCTGAAGCATTCAGCCAGCGCCTTGTTTCTGAAGACCACCGCCTCCCCGAAAAGCATGCCGTTCTTGGTGCCGCCCACGTAGAAAACGTCGCAGAGACTTCCGATAAGCTCAGGCGTCAGGTCGTTGTCCGCAGCCGCAAGAGCCGCTCCAAGCCTTGCCCCGTCCATAAAGAGGTACAAGCCGCAGCTGTCGCACGCAGCCCGAAGCCCTCGAAGCTCATCCGCCGTGTAAATCGTTCCCACCTCGGTCGAATCCGAAATATATACCACGCCGGGCTTCACCATGTGCTCGTCCGTGTGCGCCTTGAAGGCCTTCAAAACGTCCTCTCCCGACAGCTTCCCGCTTCGCCCGGGCACAGTGTAGATCTTGTGTCCGGTGGCCTCCACAGCGCCTGTCTCATGCACGTTAATGTGCCCCGTTCCGCAAGCCAGCGCGCATTCGTAAGGTTTCAGCAAAAACGAAATCACCGTCATATTGGTCTGCGTACCGCCGGCAAGGAAAAACACCGCCCCGTCCGGTATCCCGAAACGCTCGAGAATCAGCTTCTCCGCCCTCTCGGAGTGTACGTCAAGGCCGTAGCCTGTGTTCTGCGCGCCAAGAGCCTCCGTGAGGGCCTGCATGATCGCCGGGTGCGCTGTCTCGCTGTAATCGTTAGTGAATCTGTGGAACATGATGGCTCCTTTGTATGAATGTCGTGAATGCTTTGTGCCTGGTGCCGTTTCGCGGCAGCTATGGGACCGGAGCTATGGGACGCGAGTTACGGCGCGGGAGTTATGAGTGCCCGGTGCCAAGTGATCGGTACCCCTTGCACAATGAATGATACCACTCCCGCGCACATATTCAAAACGCTATTTTATTATCCGTCCTTTCACCGCTTAAGCCGGAAAAAGTCGGAAAAAGATGGAAAAACACCTGAAAACGGGAACCGCAAACAAGTAAAAAGCCGCTGATCTGTCGGAAAAGCCGCTCAACCGTCGGAAAAGCCGCTCAACCGTTGAAAAAGCCGCCCGGCCGTCAGCCTTCGCCGGTGATCTCATTCACGCGCTTTATAATGGCCCGTGACATTGTTTTCATGCCCTCGGAATTCGGGTGAATGCCGTCGATCGCGTCCACGAGCTCGTCGTTGTCGTTGATATCCACGAGAAGGCAGCCCTCTTCACGGGCAACGCGCCTGATCGTGTCGACGTACTCGGAAATGTGCCTGCCGCCCAGGAAGTACGGAAATTCGAAGTCCGGATTGGTGCTCTGGCAGGAGATTGCCGGGGTAATGCACCAGATTTCAACGCCGGGGCAGTACTTCCTGATTTTTTCCAGCATAATGCGGTAAGAGCCGTCGAAGGATTCCTCGGCTGTGACGCCTTCCTCCGGCAGGATTCTGGTGCCGGAAGCCCAGTCGTTGACGCCCATGTAGACCATGACGACGTCGGGTGTGATGCCGTCGCGCCCGAGAAGAGACATCCTCGAGTCAAGCTGCGCAAAGCTGCCCGGGGTGAATTCGGCGTGGTAGCTCACGGTGCTGCCGGACCAGGAATTATTCACGAGAAGCCTGCCGCCGAAATGCCCGATGACCTGGCCCCACCAGGTGTCTTCAGGGGTGTGGACGTTGGCGGTCCGCCGGTTGTTCTCGTCGTAGTAAAGCGCGTAGCCCTCGGGAATGCAGCCCTCCAGCGTGCTGATCGAATCCCCGACCACCGAAAAATACTTGCCCTTGTAGCTCATAAAGACCTCCGAAAATCGCGTGAATACGTGAAAATCCCAAATCAAAAAAGCCCCGCGAAAAGACTTCTCCGTTACGCCGGAACGCCGCGGAGCCCCAAGGGTATTTTAGTTTGCGGGAGGGGATGTGTCAAGCCCGTGTTAGCTTCAAGCTGTTGCCGTGGCTGCGCGCGAGTGCCCTGCGCCCGGTTCCCGGCGCCCGGTGCCGCTTCGCGCCATACAGCAGAAGCCGCGCAGCGGCAAGCTCGCAGCTCACATCCCATAGCCGATAACTTACATTTCGTAGCTCGCGCGGATCGCGCGCCCTCCGGCCTCCGGCCTCCAGCCTTAGAGCAGCAGTCACCAGCCAGAAGCTCATTTACAAACCCGCCGCAAAGTTGTACAATCAAACCGTCGGCAGGGTATCATTTCGAAATATTCTCGCGCACGCTTTTTCGCCGCGAAGATCTCTGAAAGCAGCCTGCCGCAGGGTAATCAGGCAGTTTTTGAGTTTATCGGAATTGGGAGGTTTTATATGAAAAAGTATATAGCTGAATTTATCGGAACGCTCGTTCTCGTGGTCTTTGGCTGCGGCACCGCAATGCTTGTGGGCTGCGACGCGGTTAACGGCGGCGGGTACATTCTGACAGCGCTGGCCTTCGGACTTGTCATTGTCGGTATGGCTTATTCCATCGGCAACATTTCCGGATGCCACATCAATCCTGCAGTTTCGCTGGGCGTGCTTATCTCCGGCGGAATGAAAATCGTTGACTTCTGCGGCTACGTGATCGCGCAGATTCTCGGTGCCTTTGCGGGCGCAGGAATTCTGGCAGGCATCTTCAAGCTGGGCGGCTTGACCGACATGACCGGCGCGTTTGGCTCCAACGGTCTCGCCAGCGTGGACGGCAACGTTTTCGCGGGGCTCCTTGTCGAGTGCGTTCTCACGTTTGTGTTCGTGTTCGCGATTCTCGGCGTTACGTCCAAGAAGGCGGGCCACGGCTCCTTCGGCGGTCTCGTGATCGGTCTCACGCTTGTGCTGGTCCACATTTTGGGCATCGGCCTCACCGGCACGTCCGTTAACCCCGCAAGAAGCATAGGCCCCGCGCTCATGGCTCTCATCGTGAACGGCGACACCACACCGATCTCCAGCATTTGGGTGTTCATCGTCGCTCCTCTGGCAGGCGCCGCCATCGCCGCTCTGGTTTACAAGGGTCTCGAGAAGGAAAAGGCCGCGAAGTAACTGAACCGCGGAGCAGCCGGGCTGCAACCTTGTACGGCCGCAAGGCATTATCGGCCAAGCCGCAAATCACCGCGACGGCCGACAGCAATAATATAATATAAAGAAAACCGGCATTGTTACAGGGGCTGAGACCCGGGCTTATCCGCCCCGAAGCGGATAGGCCCCCAAAGCCCAAGGGAGCAATGCCGGTTTTCTTTAAGCAGCGCGCCTCCGGCGCGCGCATAACAAAAGCAGGAGCCCCGGAGATTTAAAGAGGGCTCCTGCTTCTTATATAAAACCAAATAAGGTCTGTTTCACGCCCTGTGAACGCTTTACCGACGCCTTGCGAAGCAACGCCCTGCGAACGGACGCCCCTTGCGAACGCTTTAGGGACGAACGCTTTAAGGGCTTCCCGCGAACGGTAACGTGCGAACGCCTTACGAACGCCTTACGAACGCCTTACGAACGTCTCAAAAACGAGGGTATGTCGTCATCGGGATCCTGCGCCGGAGCGGCTGGCTGTGCCGGCTCGGAAACGGCTTGCTGGGCCTGCTGGCGGATCTCTGCCGCAAAAGGATTGGCGGCTGTCTGCTGGCCTGCCTGCCTCGAGAACGCGTCGCTGTTGATAGCGCCCGTGAAGGCTGCCTCGGCGTTCTGCTCCCTGGAGGCGAAATCGGCGGCGATTATCGTGATGTAGACGAAGTCTCTCATATCGTCGCTCTCGACCTCGGGCTCTCTGGTACCAAAAATGATATCAACGTTGGGATCGGCCTTCTCGCAGATCTCGTCGCCGCATTTGGAAATTTCCATCATGTCGAGCTTGTCGCCGTAGTACTGCACCAGCACTATGCGGGCGCCGTTGATGGTGGTCTCGAGAAGCTGGTTCTGCGTGGCTCTTGCCAGGGCCTGCTTGAATCTGTCTTCGCCCTTGCCGAAGCCGACGCCCATATGGATGATGCCTCTGTTGGTCATGGTCGTCTTGATGTCGGCGAAGTCGATGTTGATGTCGCCGCACTTCTTGATGATGTCATAGATGCCCTTGACGGACTGGTTGAGTATCTCGTCAGCCTTTTTGAAGCCGTCCTTCATGGAAACCTTGTCCTTGAACACCTTGAAGATGTTGTCGTTGGGGACGATGAGCATCGAGTCGACGTTGGCCTTGAGCTCCTGAATGCCGGCCTCTGCTATGCGCATCTTGCGGGGGCCTTCGAAGTGGAACGGCTTGGACACGACCGCAATGGTGAGTATGCCCTTGTCCTTGGCGCACTTCGCGATAATAGGAGCAGCTCCCGTACCGGTGCCGCCGCCCATGCCCGCGGTGATGAATACCACGTCGCAGTCATCCAGCACCTTGGAGATCTCGTCAAGGTTTTCCTGTGCGGACTTTGCGCCTACCTCCGGCCTTGCGCCGGCTCCGAGACCCTTGGTCTCCTTTCTGCCTATCTGTATCTTGATGCCTGCCTTGCTGTTCTGCAGGACGTTCACGTCAGTATTGACCGTCACGAAAGTGACGTCCTCAAAATCGTTATCCTCGATCATTCTGTTGACAGCATTATTTCCGCCGCCGCCAACACCGAGAATAGCTATTCTTGCATCGACAAATTCGCCGCTGCCCGAAAAGAAATCATTGTAACCTTCAAACTCGTTTGCCATTTCAAACCTCCTAATGTGACGCGCTTAACATGTTCGCATCTGTTCTTACGTAATACATTCGGCAATATACATTCGGCAATTCGCCGCTTGATCTGCGGCTGCCTGATTTGCGGCTGCCTGACCCGCCGCCTGATTCGCGGCATCCTGATCCGCCTGATTCGCCTGCTCCGCCGCAGCTTTCGGCGCAAGACCCTGGCCTTTATCCCCGGCCCTGTGCGAAGGCCCTGTCCGAAGTACCTGTGCGAAGTCCCTGTCCGAAGCCCCTGTCCGAAGTCCCTGCGCGAATCAGAATCCTATGGGCTTCCAGTTAAAGCCGCCGCCCGTCGTGTCGGAGCTCTGTCCGAGCCCGCCCGCTCTGGGTGTGTCGCCTGCGCCCACAGGCACCTCGAAATTCGCGGCGATGATCGTAACCTGAACGAAGTCCTTTTCGGCAAGCTCCTCGGCAGGCTCTCTGTAACCCCAGATGATCTCCGCGTCCGGATCCACCACGCTGGCGATGTACTCGGAGCACTCGTTCATCTGGAAAATGTTGATGTTGTCGCCGTAGAAGTTGAGAATGACCTCCTTGGCGTAATTGATGGACGTCTCGAGAAGCGGATTCTTGATAGCCATGTCGAGAGCGTCGTGGAAGCGGTTGTCGCCTCTGCCGTAGCCCACGCCCATATGGATGATGCCGCGGCCGGTCATAACCGTCTTGATGTCCGCGAAGTCAATGTTGACCTCGCCGCGCTTGGTGATGATCTCGCAAATGCCTTTAACGCTGTTGCTGAGCACCGTGTCAACGGTCTTGAAGGCTTCGTTCATGGTGCATCTGTCGCGGTAAAGCTTGTAAACGTTGTCGTTGGGGATCACGATAAGTGAATCCACGTTGGCCTTGAGCTTCTCGATGCCCGCCTCTGCGGTGCGCATCTTCATGCGGCCCTCAAATGAGAACGGCTTCGTCACAACTCCTACCGTGAGTATGCCCTTCTGTCTCGCGAGCTCCGCCACGTACGGAGCCGCTCCCGTACCTGTGCCGCCGCCCATTCCGGCGGTGATAAATACCATGTCAATGCCCTCAAGCACGTCAGCGATCTGCTCTGTGGACTCTTCGGCTGCCATGCGTCCCACCTCGGGCTTCGCTCCGCAGCCCACGCCTCTGGTGAGCTTGGCGCCCAGTGGAATTCTCTTGGCCGCCTTGGAATTCTCGAGAACGCGGAAATCCGTGTTCATCGCCACCATAAGCACGTTGTTCATGCTCTCATCACCGGCAGTTTCCTCGATAATGCGATTTACGGCATTGTTTCCGCCGCCGCCGATTCCGATTATGGCAACCTTTGCATCTCTTATTTGCTCTATATCATAATCAACAGGCACGACAAATCCTCCTAAATTTAAAGAGATTACACTCCCTAGAATTATAAAATACTATTCTTATTTTTTCAATACTCTCTTGGCCGTTTTGCGTCCTTTTTGCGGTTTTTGCGGCCTTTTTGCGGTTTTTGCGGCCTTTTTGCGGCTTTTGACGCCTGTTTGCGGCCTTTTATACCTGTCTGCAGCCCTTTTTGCGGCTTCAGAGGCCTTTTCGGCTGTGATTTTCCTGATTTTTTGCCAAAAAAGTGCGAAATGCGCTTTTCGTGCCCTTGCGGTTCCTGCCCTTACGGCTCCTTCCCGGAGGTTCAGCTTTTCAGCTCAGCTTTTCAGCCTCTCGAAAAATCCCTTTACGGATTCCCAGATTCCCGCGAAGAAGTTTTTGACCTTGGTGCCGAAGGACTCCTTCTCGGCAACGGCCGCCTCGGCGCCCGGTTTATTGTCGGTCTCATTGCGGTTTATTACCGTGGAAGGCCTTCTGCCGTATTTGATCTTGGACGAAATGTATATGAGCATGCCCAGCGCGGTGGTGAAGGAGGTCTTGATGCCCAGGTCCTTGCCCTTGTCCAGCGCTTCGACGTCGCCGTTCACCTTGATGGCGCTGCCCAGCGCGTCGTTGATGCCCCTGAAGTGGACGATGCCGTCGCCGATGAAATAAAGCTTGTCGATGACGGGCTTCTGAATGCCGCTCTCCTGCATGAGGCTGTTCACCTTGGTAAGCGTCTTCTGGGCGATCTCGACGATGCGGGCGTTCATGATTTCCGCAAGGTACGAAACCTCGATCATGTTGCCCTCGGTCGCGTCAAGCCTGTCCATCGGTATCTCGATGTTGCCCGAAAGAACGTCCTTCGAAGCGAACGCGTAGTCCTGCTTGAGCCGCACCGCCTGATTGGCGGACACGGAGAGCACCTTCTCGATGTCTCTGGAGATGTTGTTGCCGCCCATATTGACGGCCCCGAAGGCGAATGGGATGCCGTTGTAGAACACGGAAATGTCTGTGACTGCGCCGCCCACGTCGGCAATGACCGTGAAGCAGCCGTCTCTCTTGCCCGTGAAGAACGCGGAGGCGTCGAAAACCTTCTGGCTCGCAAAGAACGAGGGCACGAACCCGTCAGTCTTTATGTCGAGGTCCGCCAGAATGCGGGTGACCTTGTCGGTGATCGCGGCCTTTGCCACCACAACGTTCGCGTCAAGGTGCAGGTTATTGCAGATGGTGCCCTCCGGCTTGTCGTGAAGCCTCACGCCGTCAGCCGTGTAAGCCACCGGAATAATGTCCACCAGCGTCTCGTCGTCGTCAAAGTTCACCGCAGACGCTTCGTTGAGCACCTCGCCCACGTTAAGTCCTGTCACCGCCGCGGGGGGCATGATGAAAATGTCGCCCGTGCTGAAAATGCTGCGGACGTACTTGTTGGAAATGCTCACGTAGCAGGACTTGATCTCGATGCCGGTCTTGTTGTACACGGTGTCGACGGCGTTGGCGATGCTTTTGGAAAGATCTGTGGCCGCAACGTCGCCCGAAAGATCCACTGCGCCCGCGAAGCTCGTCTCCGCCTTTGCAATGATTTTAGGCGTGCCGTTTTCGGTGATCCTGCCCACCAATATCCTGACGCCTGTCGTGCCGATATCCATTACCGCAACTGCTAATTTTAAATTGCTCATAGTAAAACTCCCGTATCCGGTCTCCTGTGCTTCGGTTTCCTGTGTTTCAGTTTTCTGTGTTTAAGTTTTCTGTATTCGGTCTCCTGTGCTTAGGCAGGATCGATGACGTGTCCGCGTGAATACCGCCGCGGCATGATTGTTGTGAAGCTGTCTGCCTGACTGGCCGTCTGCCTGACTGGCTGTCTGCCTGATTGGCCGTTTGCCTGACTGGCTGTCTGCCTGACTGGCTGTTTCCCGGCAAATCGCAAGGCCCGGCGCGCCCCGCGGCGTACCCGTCGGGCGCCGTCTTTGCCTGTTTTTAGCCGGTTCTGACAACCCGGCAAAGGATAATAATATAAAATCGACGGATTTTTTTCAATAGCAAAATCGCATTTTCCTTTACTTTTATTATTTACTCTGCGGAAAAGCGGCGGAAATGCATTGGAAAAGCGGCGGAAATGCATTGGAAAAACGGCGGAAATGCATCGGAAATGCGGCGGAAAAGCGTCCGGAAATCGGGCGTAAACGCGTCGTCAGTCACCCTGACCGTCGTCACCGTTTTCACTGTCGCCTCTTCCTCCGCCCTGAGAATCGTCAGTATTCCCATTGCCGGTCTCTCCGGGATCTGCGCCACCGCCCGGCGAACCGGTCTCATCCGGAGTCTGTTCTCCGCCCGGCGTTTCGCTTTCGGCTGGCGTCTGCTCCTCCGTCGGATCGCCGTTCTCATCCGGCGAGGCTGTAGCTTCGGGAGGCGCAGTATTGTCGGGCTCAGCGGAACTGTCGGGCCCGTCGGGATCGGCGGGGTTGTCTGTTTCGGCAGGATCCCCGGTCTCTTCGGGCGTCTCCACGGGAGGCACGGTCGCTTCCTCGGTGGGCTCGGGAGTCTCCTGAGGCGGCGGTGCGGCGGTGTCTACTGCGGGCGTCTGCGGGTTATTGCCGGGCGTCTGATCATTCCCGGGCGTTGTGAGCGGAATTTCCGTCGGCTGCTCCGCATCCGGGTCGTCCGGATCGCCGCTGCCGTTGGGTCTGAAGGTATCCCTGCCCGCATCGGAAAGATTGACGGTTCAGTCGCGAAGATCGATCCGGTCGGTCCGGAGAATGGCCGAAAGCCGCTCCAGCTTGTCATTGGTGGCGTGCCTCTCGGCAGCGCTTCCGAAATTCACCACAACGTTGTTTTTACAGTAAAAATAGATATTTTTCACGCCCGGCGCGTAAATCACCGTAACGTTGTCGCCAAGGGTCTCGTCAGCGTAGATTCCGAAATAGAGCTCGACAAGCCTGTTCCAGGAAATGTCGCTCCGGTATTGAATTCTCGAGGAAACGGCGCTCTCTGTAACGTTGATTCCTGCCAACACGGGAGCATTTTCCGAGAAGCCCTGCAGCCCCGCCGACTCCGTCGAAAGATTCTCCGTCCGGCAGATCAGCACCACAATGCCCGTCCTGTCCGTCACCACCGAATCGCCCGCGCTGTCAAAAAGCATATATGCGCCGCGCGTCTCGCCTGTCACGATCAGAGTCCCTCCGGAAAGCTTCACGCGCACGTTTTTGTACTGCGGAAATTCGAAGGCGATCTCGTTTTCGATCGCGCGAAGTCTGCCGCTGAAAAAATCGGGAATGCCCCTCAATCCGCCCCCTGAGAGCATTTTGAGGCCGTCGCTGCCAAGGTATTGCTCGCACACGGAACAGGCGTCCCCCGCGAATACCTCGTCCTCCGTGACAACTTTGATTTTTTTGATCTTGAAGGGTTTTGCGACAACAATGACAAGAATAACGACCGCGGCGACCGTTGCCACGGCAAAAAGCGCAAGCAGCAGTCTCTTAACGACCCGTTTGCGTGACTCTTTGATATTTTTGATTTGCTTCTTCGTTTGTAAACTGTCTCCGAACATATGCCGTCACGTTGTCTTCAGTAAAAAAGTAAGGGGCCCGGGCCCGGGAAGCCGCAGCACAAAGCATCAAGGCCGTGGACCGGGGCCCGAAAGCCGCATCGAAGGCCATCAGAGCCGTGGATCATGGTCCGATAAAGTGCCCGGCATCATCTGCTTTCTATTCTAACATCTGCGAGCCCGTTTGTCACCTGTTTTTCTCGGCCGCAGCGCTTTACTATTCACGGTTTTTATGTAATTTTTTCGATATTTTCGCGTTTTAGCGCTTCTTTTGGCAAATTTCAGCGGTAAGCTGCATAAAAATTATTCCGTCATGCACGCGTACCTGCCGCGAAATGCTGCCGTAAGATACTTCCGGAAACTGACTTGCACATCTGCCCCAAGGGAGCTTGCTTCTCTGCCGCAAGGGGACACGCCCTTCAGCCGGGAAAGAACCTGCCCCTGTCAGCCCTCCCTCATCTCCTCCAGAAATTCACCCGGCTCCAGCTCCAGCTTGCCGCACCGCCTCGGATAGGTGATATAAAGCTCGCTTGCCGCCCTTGTCATAGCCACGTACATAAGACGCCTTTCCTCAAAAAGCGCGTCGCCGGCAGGACTGCCAAAGGGAATTTCCCCTTTTACGCAGTCGATAATAATAACCGTGTCGTATTCGAGACCCTTAGCCGAATGGATCGTACTGAAATACACGCCCGAATCGCCTTCGCAGGCTTTTCCGAAATCAACCTTCCCCGCGGCTGAGTCCGCTTTTCCGTAAAGAGTCTTCCCGGCGGCTGAGCCCGCGTTTCCGCAGGAAGTCTTCCCGGCGGCTCCGCCGGCACTGCCCCTATCCCCCAGCGCGTCAATCTCCGCCGCACACTCAGGTATCATCTCGCAGCTTTCGGCATTTCCGACAATGATTTTGACCGCCGCCTTGACGTTCTCGACGTAGAACTTCCTGCGCCCCGCCATAGTCTCCGCCCCGATAATATCCACAACGCCGCTTTTCTCAAGGCGCCTGTAAAGCGTGGCCGGCGTCGGCACTGCCGCTCTGAAACGCGCTCCGCAAACGTAAGCCGCCTCAGCTCTTTTCAGTTCCTCATACAAAAGCCTCGTGTATGGGATCTCCGAAAGCCTTGTCCGTTCTCCCGCAATATGCACAGACGCAATCCCCGTCCGTTCCCCGTCGATCCGCGCAGCCGATGCCCCGGCCCCCTCTCTTATTTCAGGCGAGCGGCCCGCAGCTTGCCCCGGACCAGGCGCAGACCCGGCTTTCCATGAACCAGGCGCAGACCCGGCTTGCCCTGAACGCAGCGCAGACCCGGCTTGCTCTGAACGCAGCGCAAAATAGAGCAGCGTAAGCACCACCGCCGCGCCGGCATTGTTCCTGTACAGCACACAGACGGTGCGCCGCTTTCTCACGCAATCCAGTATTCTGTTCACCGCGAAGCGACCCTGCGAAAGCTCGCTCGCAAATGCCTTAATGACCACCCTGCCGCCCCTGCCCTTGTCGGCGGTGAGGTTCTTCGAAAAGCGCCGGATATTGCTCTTAATGAAAAGCGAAGCAGCGTCTGTGATCTCGCTTTTTGACCGGTAATTCCTCTCCAGCATATAAACCGCCGCGTCCTCGCCAAGCCTTCTTACCACCTCCGGATCCGAGCCTCTGAAGCCGTAGATCGACTGGTCATCGTCCGCCACGAAGAATATATTCCCGGGCGAAATGAGCCCGACAATATCCGCCTGCATCCCCGACAGATCCTGCGCCTCGTCCACCTGCACGTAATCGTACGACGCCGCCACCTGTCTCCTGAATTCCCTGTCACCGCGAAGGTATTCCAGCGCCAGCTCCAGCATGTCCCCAAAATCAATGACGCCGTCTCTCCGCTTCATGGCCGAATACTGCTCCTTCACAAGCTTAAAAAGCACCTTGTAATCCCCCGCCGGAAGCATCACCCTATGCTCGCGCATGTTGTAATTCTTAAAAACCTTCAGGATCTCCTGCCCGACAATACCTCCCGATATCTCAAAAAAAGCCTCTCTTACAAGCGCGTCCTCTCCGGCCTGATCCAGCACCCCGGGAGTCCTCATACCGTGCCTTGCGCAATAATCTCTCACGATCCTGTAGCAATACCCGTGAATCGTATAATAATCCGTCCTGAGCCCTGCCGTCTCAGACTGCACGCCGGCTCCGGATCCGCCTGTCACAGGGCCGTCCTCGCCGATCCCCGCAGTCTTCAGGATGCGCCCGACGATAGAATCCCCTCTCTCCCTCATCTCCCGACATGCAGCCCTGTTAAAAGCCAGCGTCAAAACGCGGCCCCGCAAGGGGCCGCCCGCGCCGCCCACAAGCCCCAGCCGCGCGGCCCGCCGTGATATCACGGCGGTTTTGCCGCTGCCGGGCCCGGCTATGCAAAGCGCCCGGCCCTCTCCGTGCAGGGCTGCCGCCCGCTGCTGCGGATTCAGCGTTTCAAATTCCTTCTCAACGGCCCGCGTAAGCGCGCGCATTATTTCCCGAGAACCTGCCTCCGGACGTCCGTTCTCCGCGCTTCCTGCCATAAAATTCCCCCTTTCGGGTCGGCTTTTCGGTATTGACCGTTTCGGTCAGCGCCGACTTGACAACTCACGTATAAACCGCTTCACGGACTTATGGTACAGCAAATTATCCGCCTGTTCAAACGATATAATATTTCCCTCAGCCCGGAAAATATTATTGCTTCTAAAATGCCTGCATTTGCCTTTAAAACGGCAAAAACAGCTTTCATACAGCTTACATGGACGCACGGAAGCATATCGGGCGCACACCCGTGAATCCTTCGCGGACAAGCGCAAACTCGTGAATCCTGCGCGGGCACCCGGAAGCTCTTCACAAGCACCCGGAAGCTCTTCGCAAGCACCCGGAAGCTCTTCGCAAGCACCCGAAAACTCTTCGCGAGCACCCGGAAGCGCTTCGCGAGTACCCGAAAGCTCTTCGCAGGCATATAAAAAGAGCCCGCCCCTTTCACAGAGCAGACTCTTTGGCCGCAATTAGTAATTTGAACTAATGTTAGTAATTCAAACTAATTCGTGATTATTTCGTAATTATTCGCCTTCGACGATCGGGGAATCAGGAGCGTTCTTCTTGACACTGTTGATGCCGTTGATGCAAGTGTCCTTGGAAGCGTAGCCCTGTGAAGAAAGGATAACCTCACCGTTCCTTGCCTTAAGGTTGAAACGATATTTGCCGGCTTTATCTGTGGAGATGACGAATTTGGGGTGCTTTACAGGAGCGGCGCCCTCAATGGTTGTATCCTCGATTTCGCCTACGCTACATCTTCTGACAGCTGCAACACCGTTCTTGCAGGAAGCCATGGAGTTATAAACCTCGCTGGTTCCGATAACCTGACCGTTGGTAGCGATAAGATTAAAATGCGGCTTGCCTTTTTCGTTTACTACTATTGTGAATTTACCCATAACAATTCTTTCCTTTCCAAGAAGTATTTCGGTGCCTTGAGTATAGCATAATATTTTTTTATTTACAAGACGTATTTCGGCGTTTCACGGCGTTTTTCCGCTCATTTCCCTCGAATTTCCCCCGTATTTCCCGCATATTTCCTGCGAATTTCCTGCATATTTCCCGCTATTTGGCAGAATATCGATTTCGTACGATCAGCGCTTTTCCGTGTCGTTCCGTGTTTTCTTTGCAAAACGCGCGAACGGCTGCCTTCACGCGCATTCAGGCCTTTATCTCCGCGACGATCTCCATCAGCTCCCCGACCGTCTCCGCCCTGAAAGCGGCGTTCCTCAGCGCAGCCCCGTTCCTCTGACCCTTGAGGTACCAGGCCAGGTGCTTCTTCATCTCCCGGGCGGCGATCTTTTCACCCTTGTCCTCGAGGCCCAGCGCGAATTGCCTTTCGACGCAGGCCTTCACAAGCCCGGCCGTCTTTTCGACGCGCGTTCCCTTGACGATCTCCTCAAATATCCACGGCGCACCAAGAGCTCCCCGCCCGATCATTATGCCGTCGCAGCCCGTATTCACGAAAAGAGCCTCAGCGTCTTCACGGGTGCAGACGTCGCCTGATGCGATCACCGGGATTTTGACGGTCTCCTTGACGCGCCTTATGGTGTCTGGGCAGCTTTTCCCGGCATAATACTGGGAGCGGAAACGCCCGTGAACAGTGACCGCCGAAGCCCCCGAAGCCTCGCATATTCTCGCGATCTCCGGGGCAGTCTCGTCGCCGTCCGAAAAGCCGCGCCGCATCTTCACGGTAAGGGGAATCTGTATTTTCCGGGCCACGGCCGAAACGATCTTCTCCACCAGCTGCGGCTCTGTCATGAGGAAGCTTCCCTCGCGGTTGCCGCAGACCTTCGGCACAGGGCAGCCCATGTTGACGTCGATAAGGTCGGCGCCGTATTCACGGGCAAAAAGCTCCGCCGCATAAGCCATAATATCCGGATCGCTCCCGAAGATCTGCACCCCGAAGGGCCTCTCCTGCGGCCGGTGCTTCGAGAGCTCCAGACTGCCGCGGCTTTTGTAAAAAACACCCTTTGCGCTTATCATTTCCGAGAAGCACATACCCGCGCCGAATTCCATGCAGACAGTACGAAAGGCGCTGTCGGCCACACCGGCCATCGGCGCCAGGAATATATTGTTCGGCACGGTGAGCGCGCCGATTTTTATTTCCCTGATGAAATTCCGTGAAAAATCCATATGAACTTCCGAGCTTCCGAGCTTCCGAACTTCCGAGCTTCCGAGCTTCCGAACCTCCGAGCTTCTGCGCGCCGTCTTTGCCGGAGGCGCATGCTCCGCCCCGGCGTACTTTTTAACAAGCCCCGGCGCGCTTTTCAGCAAGCCCCGGCGTACCTCCTGACAAGCCCCTTGATGATCTCGACGCCCTGCTCCATTTCCTCCACCACCACGTGCTCGTATGGTCCGTGGGCGGCATAGTCTCCGTCCCCGAGGTTGGGGCAAGGAAGTCCCATATACGACAGCCTGGCGCCGTCGGTTCCGCCCCTTATCGGCTCCGTTCTGCCCTCGATTCCAAGCTCGCGCATTACCTCCAGAGCATTGTCGATAAGGTGCATATTCTCCCTGATGACGCGGGCCATGTTGCGGTATTGCTCGCGA
>JAGDAX010000087.1 GCA_017848335.1 Clostridia bacterium
AGACATACTGTTCAAATAGTGTTTTGCACTTTTGTACGCTTGTTCATTCCAATCTGCGCCGCAATTATCAGCAGCATATTTTGCATCTTCGTAGGAATATTTTTCAAATTCCAATTGATGAATCAAACCTTCATAAGAGAACGCCATTGAGTCTAAATATCGTGCTGCTGCCTTCAGCGCATTTGACTGTGCGTTACTGTGAGAATTGTCTTGTTCTAGCCTAAATATTGATGAACAAGAAACCAAAGATGTGATTGTCAATAAACAGATCAAAATACAAAATAGTTTTTTCATATCACTTCACCTTATTATTCTTGTTTCAGGGAAAATGTCTAAAAAATGACACAATTGAGAACCAGCTGTTCGGACGCTATCTGTAACATTAGAAATACACGTATAGATTTGTTAATCCAAAACACCCATACTAATCCAAAAGCGCCGACAAATTCGACGCTTTTGAATGGTGGAGACGGGGGGGTTCGAACCCTCGACCTTTCGGATGTGAACCGAACGCTCTGACCAGCTGAGCTACGCCTCCGCGCCTGTCCATTATACCGCATATTTTAACAATGTCAAACGGTTTTTTCGCAAAACTGAGCGAAAACTGAGTGAAAACAGAGCGAAAAAACTTAAACATTTCCCACGCGATTATGCTATAATCAAAGGAGGCGTGCAAAGGCCGCCCGGCGACGCTTGCTGCGCCGTGAGTTCTTGTCGAAGGGATTTTTCTTATGAACATTTTGGTTACCGGCGCGAAGGGCTTCGTGGGCAAAAATCTGATCGTAAACCTTGAAGCCTTGCGGGACGGGAAAAACAGGACGCGGCCGGGGATTTCGGTGGGCGAGATTTTTGCGTACGATATCGACAATACCGAGGAGGAGCTGGCGGATTATTGCGCAAGGTGCGATTTCGTTTTCAATCTGGCAGGCGTCAACAGACCGCATAATCCCGAGGACTTCAGAAAGGGCAATTTCGGCTTTGCGTCGAAGCTTCTGGAGCTCCTGAAGGCCGGCGGCAACAAGGCGCCGGTGATGCTTTCCAGCTCGATCCAGGCTTCGTTGGCGGGCAGGTTCGGTACCTCGGAGTACGGGCTCAGCAAGAGAGCCGGCGAGGAGCTGTTCTTTGAGTACGGGGCGGAGACCGGTGCGCCTGTTTACGTTTACCGCTTTCCGAATCTTGCCGGGAAGTGGGTGCGGCCGAATTACAACAGCGCCGTGGGGACGTTCTGCTACAACGTTGCCCGCGACCTGCCGATCACGATAAACGATCCCAATACCGAGATCGAGCTGCTTTTCATTGACGACCTTCTGGAGGCGATGTACGATGCCCTTGAGGGGAAGCCCTGCCGCTGCGACTATCCTGCCGCGGGCGAAACGGTCAAAGGCGACGGCATCCAAAGCGACGGCATTCAAAGCGAAGGCATTCAAAGCGACTGCATGCAAAGCGACGGCATCCAAAGCGACGGCATGCAAAACGACTGCATCCGGTACGACGGGCTTACGCCTTATTGGCACGAAAACGGCCGCTACTGCGGCGTGCCGGTGACCCACAAGGTCAGGCTGGGATACATTGCCGAGTGCCTCGAGAGGTTCAGGCATTTTCCGGAAAATATAATCATGCCGGAGATCGCGCCCGGATCCTTCGAGAAGAAGCTCTACTCCATGTATCTTTCCTACCTTCCTGCGGAAAAAGCGGTTTTCGGCCTCAGGATGAACAAGGACGCCCGGGGCTCCTTTACGGAGCTGCTCAAGACCGCCAATAACGGCCAGATCTCCGTGAATATCACGAAGCCCGGCGTCACCAAGGGCATGCACTGGCACAACAGCAAGTGGGAGCTCTTCATCGTGGTGAGCGGCCGCGGGCTTATCCGGGAGAGACGCATAGACGACGGTGAGGTGCTGGAATACGAGGTGTCCGGCGACAATATCCAGGCGGTGCACATGCTTCCCGGGTACACCCACAGCATCACCAATCTTTCGGAGACTGAGGATCTGGTCACGGTAATGTGGGCCAATGAGATTTTCGACGGCGGGCATCCGGACACCTTTTTTGAGCCGGTTTAGGAGAAGAGACCCGGCGGCGGCAAAGCGGGCCCACGGAACCGGGACTTCTTAGCTGATCCGCATAAACCAGGCGGCCGCAAAGCAGGCCCGCTAATAGCTAAACAAAGCGACATAACCCTCTTAAAGCACAGGAGTACATCATGGCAGAATGGAAAAACAACGGAAAAATCAAGCTGATGATCATCGTGGGCACCCGGCCCGAGATCATACGTCTGGCGGCGGTTATCAAAAAGTGCCGCAGGTATTTTGACACGCTTCTGGTGCACACGGGCCAGAATTACGATTACACCCTGAACGGGATTTTCTTTAAGGATCTGGCGCTGGACGACCCGGACGTCTACCTCGAAGCCGTGGGCGCGGACCTTGGCGAGACGGTGGGAAATATTATCGCGAAGAGCTACAAGGCGATGACGGAGCTGAAGCCCGACGCGCTGCTGGTGCTTGGCGATACCAACAGCTGCCTTTCGGCGATTGCCGCCAAGAGGCTCCACATCCCGATCTTCCACATGGAGGCGGGAAACCGCTGCAAGGATGAGTGCCTTCCCGAGGAGACCAACAGGCGGATCGTGGACATCATTTCCGACGTGAATCTGGCGTACTCCGAGCACGCGCGGCGCTACCTGATGGAGTGCGGCATGCCCAAGGAGCGTACCTTTGTGACGGGAAGCCCTATGGCGGAGGTGCTCTGGGAGAATCTGCCCCGGATCGACGCGTCCGATATTCACGGGCGGCTGGGGCTCGAGAAGGGCCGGTACATTCTCCTTTCGGCGCACCGCGAGGAAAATATTGACGATGACCGCAACTTTCTGTCGCTTTTCGGGGCCGTGAACAGTATGGCCGGGAAGTACGACTTGCCCGTGCTTTATTCCTGCCACCCCAGGAGCCGCAAGAAGCTCGAGAGCACCGGCTTCAAGCTGGACGGGCGCGTGATAATGCACGAGCCGCTGGGCTTCCACGACTACAATGCGCTGCAGCTGAACGCCTTCGCGGTGGTTTCGGACTCGGGCACGCTTCCCGAGGAGAGCAGCTTCTTCATTTCCGTCGGAAGGCCCATCGCCGCGGTCTGCATCAGGACGTCCACGGAGAGGCCGGAGGCGCTCGAAAAGGGCTGCTTCATACTAAGCGGCATAGACGGGAAGGGACTGCTGCGGGCCGTCGACGTGGCGACCGGGATGCGCGACAATGAACTGTCCGGCGGCGGGATTCCGGTGCCCGATTACACAGACGTCAACGTGTCCGACAAGGTCGTCAAGATCATCCAGAGCTACGTGGGCATCGTCAACAGGATGGTGTGGCGGAAGGAATGAGCGCTGAATGACCGGGCGCGGCCGCGAGGCCTTAGGCTCTGCGTGAGCGCCGGAATGACAGTCGGACTGGCCGCTTGATTTGTCGCACGTTTGAGCGCGGATCCTACCGGGAAAAATGAAAGGGACGAAAAATGGACGGAGCAACGGAAGAAAAAACCGGCATCGGTAAGATCATGCCGCTGATCAGCCGGGCCTTTGCGCCGGGGAAGGGCAGGGAGACCATCGAGGCAATCCCTGCACCTGCAGAAAAAGAAATGGCGTGGGCGGAATACTGCCTGTTCACGGGAAGGGCGGAGGAAGCCGCCTGCCGCGCGGAGCCGCTTCTTGCGAACGAGGACCCTGCGCTTCGCATATCAGCCCATATCGTTTATTGCATTTCAAGCGTGACGCTCGGCAACGTGGACGAGGCGCAGAATACCCTGGAGACCCTCGAAGCAATTGTCGCGGGAGAGGCTGTTCCGATTTCGGGGGCTTATTGCGCGGACGTTGTCAGGGTGCTGCTCCATTTGCCCGAGAAGAACCCCGCATGCCTGGACGAGATCCCCTCGACGCTGCCTGAGGGCATACGCTTTTTTCTGTGCTACGTCCTGGCGCTGAGGGAATATTTGCACGGAAAATACGAGAAGGCCGAGGGAATCGCCGTGGCGGCGCTGACTCTTAACCAGAACCGGTACCCGATAATCGGCGTCTATCTTCACATCGTTTCAACGATTTCGCTGGTGCGTCAGAAGCGTCTCCAGGAAGCGGGCAGACATTTCACGGCGGCGTGGGAGCTGGCTCTGCCGGACGGCCTGATCTCGCCCTTCGGTGAGCACTACGTGCTGCTGTCGGGCTTCAACAAGAAGCTGATTAAACCGGAGTCCGACGAGAAATACCGCGAGATCAGCGATTATGCCGACCGCTTTTTTCCCACCTGGATCGATATCCATAACAACCAGACCGACCGGCACATCGCCACGGGGCTTACCAAGATGGAATCGACGGTGGCCACGCTGTTCAGCCGCGGCTGGAGCGTTGAAAACATCGCCCGGCACCTGAACGTGTCGAAGAATACCGTGAAGAGCCATCTTTCCGCGACCTACCAAAAGCTGGGAGTGAACAGGCGCGAGGAGCTTCAGGATTATCTGCTGAGATGAGCCTTGGGGACTTTCCGGATCATCTGCCGAGATGATTCGCGCGAAGGACTTCGCGGTGCAGCCAAAGAACGAGGAGCGTGAAGCTCCTTAAGCCCGTCGATTTCAGCGGGCAGGCAAGCCGTACCGGTCACGACAGATCGAGTCAGCCGTATCGGTCGCGGATATTTCCGAAAAATCGCCTTATAGGCTGAAAATTACAAAAAAACCGTAAAAATGTGACCGAAAAGTGACCTGAAGGTGGATTTTTCCGCCCCGGGTCACCTTTTTTTTACCTGTTATGGGTGATTTACGAACAATGCGAAATTTTTTATACTTTAACAAGGAGGAAACGTCATTCTCAAGAGGCCCGCAAAGGCTTCGCGTGAATCCGTACCGGCGCCCGATTGGCACGCATCGGCGGGGAAAATTCCTGTTTGGAAGGAATCTTTCCCGTGGAGGGCGTTTTCGTCGGGGGAGTATTCCCGTACTGTTTTGCCTGTGAGTGCGGTTACTGCTCCGTCGGCGAATGCGCCTGATGCGGCAACGGCAAATGCGGTTAAAGCTTTGACCGCGAATGCGCTTACTGCGTCGCCGGCAAATGCAATTAACACTGCCCCTGAAAACGCGCTTACAGTTGCGTCTGCAAACGCGTTTACAAGCTGAATTCAGTCCGGCACAGGTTCTCTGCCGGGCTTCAGAAAAATTAATGAAAGGGATTTGGAATATGAAAACAAGAAACAGACTGACTGCTGTGCTGCTGGCGTTGATGATGATCGTCTCCATGCTGCACGTCGTCGCCTATGCGAAAGGGGATAGCAATAAAACCGTTATCCTCCTGGACCCGGCAGGACGGGGCGAGCTCGCAGGAAGCGGCAACTATCGTATAGGCGACGACGTTACCGTTACGGCAACGCCTAACGAGTATTTCGTCTTTGACGGCTGGTATGAGGACGACGCTTTTGTCAGCGGTGCTGAAGAATATTCGTTCAGTATTGACAGAAACGTCACTCTGACCGCGAGGTTCAAGGAGAAGACGGCATTTTCTCCGGTTTCCGTTGGCAATCAAAAGAAGGTGTACCTGCAGAACGAAACGATCACCTTCTCTTTTTCGCTGATAAGCTTAGCCTTAAATAATTCCCAGAATGATGCCGATCTGGCGGATTCTGAATACAGTAAGGTTACGCTCACGTCCGGCGGCGCTGAGATCGGCACCAGGATCGACAAGGGAACGTTTGAGATCAATACTTCCGAGCTGTACTTCGGAAAAAATGATCTCACGCTGCGATACCCCGGCGACGACAACTATGGAGACGCAGAAGTCAAATATGTTATAGAGGTGGCGGAGAGGCTTAACCTTAAGGTGCTGGATTTTGAACCCTCGTCAGCGTCTCTGAATGAGCCATATGTCATCAGCGGCAAGGTTGTCGATGAAAATGACGAGCCGGTCAGCGGACTGACCGTCAGAATGTTCTTGGACAACGGCTTCTACGGCAGCGTTAGTACCGATGAAAACGGCATATTCTCCCACACGGTTCTCCAATACCTTCCGAGCGAAGAAGGCAGGTACCAGGTATGGATTACCGCCCAGGGAGGAGACGTCTATTACAATCTGAACTACACGAATAAGATTCTGTTTACGGACAGCCCGGTTCGTACGATCACATTCATTGTTTGTAACGGCTGGTATGAGGACGACGAAACCGCGGTAAAAACGCTGTTGGCGGTCGACGGGGAGGTTATTACCGTGGACGACATTCCGGTGCCTACGCCGGATCTGGGATTTGGCATAGGCAGGTGGGATACGGATCCTGAGGGTGTGACAGTTGACGGTGATATGACCTTCACCTGGGAGTACTTCCACTACACAATTACGTTCAATACCGGCGGCATAGGCACGCCGCCTGCTCCCAAGAAAAGCGTAAACAGCGGCACCAGCGCCAGCGGAAGCTATGACGTTGAATGGTTCGGGGACGCAGCGAACGTCGCGGTGCTTAGCGGTGATGATTATTACAGAATGTATGAGGTTGAGGGACAGTGCTGGTTTACCGATCCCGAGGACGACAGTACCGCTGTGGGTGCGTATACTAAAATTGAAGGGGATACTGAACTGTTCTGTAAGTGGGTAAAAGCCGACAGTATCGTGGATTCGGTGGATATTTCCGTCTTCCCGAAGGCCGGCGATCCGTACCCTACCGATCACTGGTATTTGGTAGAGGATTGGCCGGGCGAGTTCAGTGAGCAGTACGTAGGCACCACCGGCACGGATTATGTTATTAACGCGGTCAACTGGGAATATATCGGCGAAGACGAGGTATTTGAGGAAGGAAGGACGTACGAGCTCCGCTTAGGCGTCAGCACCGGAGATCCGTCTACCGCGAAAACCTTCTTTAAAGGACACGCCCACGTCATCTCAGACGACGAGTGGAGGATTACCAACCCCGAGGTATGCTATAGTCTGACCGTCAACGGAATTCAGGACAACGGCATGATCGACTACGTCAATCCTACGGAAAGCTTCATAACGTTTATGTACACAGTGCCTCCGGCAAGCACCGAGCCTGAATACGGCGTCAAGACCGCCTCTCTGGGACTGGGCGATGACCTTACCCTGATCATGAAGGCGCTCTTCCCGGACTACGTCACGGCGCCGAAGCTTCGTATAACCGACGCCAACGGCATCGTATCATATCTTGAGTCGGATCTTTTTGACGGAACGTTTTTCGGCTTCATTTACCCGGGAATTTATCACCAGAAGATGGCCGACGTGATCGAGATAGAGCTTTGTGACGGCGATACCGTCATTGAGTCTGTGCCGGTCAAGACGTACAGTGTCGTTGAATATGCGGATGCGCTCTACAATATGACAGCTGAGGATGTAGGTCTTCTTGGGTATCAGAAGGCAACGCTCAACAGACTTCTCGCGGACCTTCTCGTATTCGGCGCCGCGGCGCAGCAATACAAGAATTACAACGTTGATAATCCGGCGGACTCGCCTGAATGGGTCGCGGGCGTGAAAACGGAGGTTATGCCTGAGCCTGTCGATGTGAAGGCCGTGCTCAAGTCCTCTTCGACCGACAGATTTACAGGTGCGTCGCTCTACATCGACAATGCCATTCACGTGAAGGTGAGTTTCGCGGCGACGAACGCCGTGAGGGCCGAATTCGAAGTCGACGGGACCATATATGAGGTGGATGCCGCCGACTGGCGGGCTTACGGAGACCAGTTTATAGCGCTTTCCGCTCCGATCAGTGCGAGTCAGATAGCTTCTATCGTTACGGTTACGCTGTATGACGAAGCAGGTGAGGCGCTCGCGTGCATTGAGTACAGCGTGGAGTCCTATGCCGCGTCCGGTGCTGTCGGAACCGATAACACCTACTTTACGGACGCGCTGGTCTGTTACGGCAGATCTGCTCTCGATTATATAATGGTAATGTCCGAATAGGCCGGATAGACCGAACGGAAAGGACGGATCGAGCGGTTTTTGAACGGTCGGACGTATCTGTCGCACAGAACAGCTTATGGGGACCGGACGAATCCGGCAGACCGAACGGTTTACAGGGACCGGACAGATCCGGCAGACTGAATCGTTTGGACGTGAATGGCATACGGCGTACCGGTTGACGCCGGCCTGTTATTGAGGTTTCCGTTGAGATCCCCGCGCGCTGCCGGGCTAAACGGCGCGCGGGGATCGAAGGGCGGTTTCGACCGAAAAGGTCTGCAAAAGGCGGTGAGCGAAAGCTTTCGGCCTCGGGCACGGAGAATTAGACGAAATGCCTGTTTGGGACTCTTTATCACCTTCCCGATAATGAGGATGAACAGCTTCGCAGAATATCCGTGCAGCCGGGGAAAAAGAAGACGCCGCGGCTGATCGCAGTCTTGACGGGATGGCAGGCTGCCGTTCAATCGGCACGTTACGAAAGGCTTTGCAAGGAACGTCCGGATTTGATCGGTCCTTCGATACTTAGGAACGCCGGGACTTCGGTTCTTTGGTTCTTCGGAACGTCGGCATAACGTTCTTCGCACAATGTAAAGAACGCGGGGCGGAAAGGTAAGCTTTCCGCCCTTTTTTAGGTTTGAAGGGCAGGGAAATGGAAATTCCGCTTCAATCAGCGGCGGCCGAAACCTCCGGCCGCCGCGCGCGGAACGCGCATCGGTACTCGCAGCTCCCGTCCCATAGCTCTTAACTCCCGTCCCATAGCTCCCGCCCCATAACTCAAAGCCCATAACCCGCGCAGCGCAGCGGGCGCTTAGCCTCTTTTTTGTTGACAGCCCACCCCTCATTATATATAATAAATGCCGACTAAATCGATAAGTTTAGTCTGAGAATACAGGAAACAATACAAGAAGCGATACAGGAGACAATACGAGAAACAACACGTGACACAATATGCGAAACAGCGCGCAAAAAAAGCGCGGGCGGAGCTCCCGGAGGCGGTGCTCGCGGCATTATTGCGCTTGAAACTTGTCGCGGTAAATATTAAAATTCATTCAGGCAAATGAGACGGAGGTGCCATCCAAAATGCCTGATATCAGCAGGAAAATGCCTGAAAATAACGGAAAAATAACCGGGGATTACGAAGAACTGCCCGGAAATAACGGACAGTCGTCCGGGACTTGCGGGGAGATGCCCGGAAGCCCCGGAGAAACGCCCGTGACAGATTGCCGGACAAACCCTGCAGCAGAGCAGTCCGCAAGGCCGAAAAGCGCTCTTATCGCGATGAGCGGCGGCGTTGACAGCTCCGTGGCGGCTTATATTATGAAGCGCGACGGGTATTATTGCGAAGGAACCACAATGCGGCTTTACCGGAACGAGGACATCGGTCTGGGGAGCTTTCGCACCTGCTGCTCGCAGAAGGACATTGAAGACGCGGGGGAGGTTGCCTTCAGGCTGGACATTCCGTACGAGGTGCTCGACCTGACGGTGGACTTTAAGAAGCATATCATCGACAAGTTTATCCGGGTATACGAGGCGGGCGGCACCCCCAACCCCTGCATTGACTGCAACCGCTACATGAAATTTGATATGCTTCTCAAGGTGGCGGAGGAGAGGGGGCTGTCCTACGTGGTCACTGGCCATTACGCCCGGATCCAATACGACTGCGAGAGGGGGCTTTACCTGCTCAGGAAGGCCGCGGATCCCGGCAAGGACCAGAGCTACGTGCTTTACATGCTGGGGCAGGAGCAATTGGCGCGCATCAAATTTCCGCTGGGCGACATTCCCAAGGACGAGACGCGGCGGATCGCCGCGGAGCAGGGCTTCGTGAACGCGGAGAAGCACGACAGCCAGGATATTTGCTTTGTGCCGGACGGCGATTACGTCGGATTCATGGAGCAGTACACCGGGAAGACATACCCTGCCGGGGACTTCACGGACAGGGACGGGAATATTGTCGGGCATCACAGGGGCGCGGTGCATTACACCATCGGCCAGCGCAAGGGCATCGGCATTTCCTTCAACGAGCCTGTGTACGTGACCGCCAAGGACATGGCGAAGAACACAGTGTCTCTGGGGCCCGAGAATGAGCTGTACAAGCGCGGGCTTGTGGCGGAGGACGTCAACTGGATCCTGCCCCCCGACAAGAGCGCGATCGAGGTCACAGCCCGGACAAGGTACAGACAGGTCGAGAAGAAGGGCACCGCTTATCCGCTGCCGGGCAACAGGCTGAAGCTCATTTTCGACGAGCCGCAGAGGGCCATTACGGTGGGCCAGGCGGTGGTGCTTTACGACGGCGACGTCGTGCTGGGCGGCGGCACCATTTCGGGGACGGTTGACGGGATCTGAGGATGACTGACGGGGCGAGCGAATAGGCGCTGCTTCCCGTAGAAGGGCGGCGCGCGAAGAGGCGCTGCTTCCCGTTGAAAGGCGGCGCGTGAAGAGGCGCTGCTTCCCGTTGAAAAGCGGCGCGTGAACAGACTTCGCGCTCAATCGGAATGCGGCGCGATAACTGCCGCGAAAAATACTAAAACTACGAAGGCGGCAGGCGCAAAGCCGGACGCGGAAGGTGCAAAGCCGGACGCGGCTGATTTGAAGATACAGGGCTTAAGGAACAGGGTTTATGGACTATTACAGGGTGACGGGAATGAGCTGCGCCGCTTGTCAGGCGAGGGTCGAGAAGGCAGTTTCGGGCGTTCCGGGTGTTACGGAATGCTCCGTCAGCCTTATGACCAATTCCATGAGCGTGTCGGGAAGCGCGTCCCCCGCGGAAGTAATAAAAGCCGTCGAGAAAGCGGGCTACGGCGCCGCACTCCGCGCAGACAGCGGATCCGGTATCGGCCCGGGCAGCGGTGACGGCAGGTCTAAAGCCGTCCCCGGACAGGAGCTTTTCGATAAAACCGAGAGAAAAAAGCTGGTCAAAAGGCTCGTCTTCTCGGCGGTCTTCCTGCTGGCGCTCATGTACGTCACAATGGGCCACAACATGCTGGGCTGGCCGCTGCCGCCCTTCCTTGTGCACAACCACGTGGGCCTTGCGGTGCTGCAGATGCTTCTCGCGGGCGCGGTAATGGTCGTAAATCAGAAATTTTTTGTGAGCGGCTTTCGCTCTCTTTTCGGCGGCAGCCCCAATATGGACACGCTGGTGGCTATGGGCTCGTCGGTTTCATTCGCGTGGAGCACCTGCGTGCTGTTCAGAATGACCGCGCTACTTGCTTCCGGTACGCCGAATGCGGACCTTATGGACACGTACCACAACCTGCTTTATTTCGAGTCCGCGGCAATGATTCCCGCGCTCATCACCGTCGGGAAGCTTCTCGAGGCGATATCAAAGGGCAGGACCGCCAACGCCCTCAAGGAGCTGGTGAAGCTGGCGCCGCGCCGCGCGATCGTCGTGAGGGACGGAATCGAGATCGAGGCGGACGCAGACACACTGGCGCCGGGGGATATTTTCGCGGTGAAGCCGGGAGGCTCGATTCCTGCGGACGGAGTGGTTCTCGAGGGCATCAGCGCCGTTGACGAATCGGCTCTTACGGGAGAATCCGTTCCGGTGGAAAAAGCCGCGAATGACACGGTGAGCGCCGCGACGATCAACAGATCCGGCTACCTTCTCTGCAGAGCGACAAGAGTGGGCGGCGACACGACGCTGTCCAAGATCATACGGATGGTGACGGACGCCCAGGCGACCAAGGCCCCGATCGCGAGAATCGCGGACAGGATCTCGGGCATTTTCGTGCCGCTGGTGATGGTGCTGGCGCTGATAACGGCCGCGGGCTGGCTTATCGCGGGAGCCTCCGCAGGTGACGCCGTGGAGAGGGCAATTGCCGTGCTGGTGATCTCCTGTCCCTGCGCTCTGGGCCTTGCAACGCCTGTCGCAATAATGGCAGGCAGCGGAAAGGGCGCACGCAGCGGCATCCTTTTCAAGAACGGAGAGGCACTGGAGACGGTGGGCCGCGTCGATACCGTGGTGCTGGACAAGACCGGAACGGTCACCGAGGGACGGCCCCGCGTGACTGATATTATTGCCGCTGAAGGCTTCACGGAGGAATACCTGATCGCGATGGCATATTCTCTGGAGGACAGGAGCGAGCACCCGCTGGCGAGAGCAATCGTCGAGAAGGCCCTTGCGATGGGTATTGAAAAGAGCGAGGCGGCCGGATTTGAGGCAATTCCCGGAAGAGGTATAAAGGCTTCGGTACAGGGGAAAACCGTGGCGGGCGGCAGCCGCAGGTATATTGAGAGCGTTGTCCGCGGCACCGGTCACGACTGCGGCGGCGACCCTGGCGGCAACTGTGACCGTGGCGGAGGCAGCGGCCTTGACGGCAGCGGCGGCAGCGGAGAAAGCAGGCTGTTTGAGGCCGGCGAGGCTCTCTCCGGGCACGGCAAGACTCCTCTGTATTTCGCTGAGAACGGCGCTTTGATCGGCCTTATTGCGGCTGCGGACACCATCAAGGAGACCACCCGCGAAGCCGTTGCGGCCTTCAAGCGCATGGGCCTTGGCGTTGTGATGCTGACAGGCGACAACGAGGGCACCGCGGAATATATTGCCGGGCAGGCCGGAATCGACAGCGTAATGGCCAACGTGATGCCCGACGAGAAGGCGAACGCGGTGAAGGAGCTGCAGCGCACAGGCAGGGTGGCCATGATAGGCGACGGCATCAACGACGCTCCCGCCCTTACGACTGCCGACGTGGGCATTGCCATCGGCGCGGACACAGACGTGGCCGTAGAGAGCGCGGGCATTGTGCTCGTAAACAGCGACCTTGGAGACGCTGCAGCCGCCGTGCGTCTGGGCCGCGGAACGCTGAGAAACATTCGCCAGAATCTCTTCTGGGCGTTCTTTTACAACATGATCTGCATCCCGCTGGCGGCAGGCCTTTTTGTGTGGAAAATGAATCCTATGATCGGCGCTGCTGCCATGGCCCTTTCGAGCGTCACGGTGTGCCTTAACGCGCTGCGGCTCAATCTTCTCAACGTCAGGGACGGCACGAAGGACAAGCCCCTGCGAAGTATCTTCAAGGGGCGCAGGTTGACCGGCAAGGGCATTCCGTCGGATGAAGCAGACCGCGGCAAGTGCGTCACGCCGGATGAAGCAGACCGCGGCAAGCGCGTCACGCCGGATGAAGCAGACCGCGGCAAGCGCGTCACTTCAGACGATTTTTGCCGCGATAAGGGCGGGGCTGCCTGCGAGAGCGGGATTACCGTCAAGGTGTCGGGGATGATGTGCCCCCACTGCGAAATGGCCGTTAAAAGCGCGCTGGAGGCCCTCGATTTTGTGGAAAGCGCGGCGGCCAGCCACGAAAAGGGCGAAGTCGCCGTGAAGCTCAAAGGCGCGGCGGATATTGACGCCATGAAGAGGGCAATTGAGGAAAAGGGATACGGCTTTATGGGCTGAAGAAATGAGTGCCCGGTGCTTGGTGCAGCTGTAAGGCAAGAGGCCAGAGACCAGAGGCAAGAGGCCAGAGGCCAGAGGCAAGAGGCTAACGCACGCTTCGCACGAGTTATGAAAGGATCAAAATGCTTACCAGATTTTCACGAACCGAATTATTGCTGGGCAAGGAGGCGATGGACAGCCTTGCCGGGAAGCGCGTCGCGGTCTTCGGGATCGGAGGCGTCGGCGGGTACACGGTCGAAGCCCTCGCACGCACCGGAGTCGGCCGCTTTGACCTTATCGACGACGACAAGGTCTGCCTCACCAACGTCAACAGGCAGATCCTGGCGGCCAAAAGCACCATCGGGCGGTACAAGGTGGACGTGGCGGAGGAGCGGATCCTCGATATAAACCCAAAGGCGGAGGTGGTGAAGCACCGTTGCTTCTTCATGCCCGACAACGCGGACGAATTCGACTTCACGCAGTACGATTACGTGGTGGATGCCATTGACACGGTGACGGGCAAAATTGAACTGGTGATGCGTGCGAACGCAGCCGGGGTGCCGATCATAAGCTCCATGGGAGCGGGCAACAAGCTTTCGGCGACGGCCTTCGAGGTGGCGGATATCTACAAGACGTCCGTGTGCCCGTTGGCGCGCGTGATGCGGCAGGAGCTTCGCAAGAGGGGTGTAAAGCACCTGAAGGTGGTCTATTCCAGGGAAAAGCCGATTATCCCAGTGGAGGACATGGCGATATCCTGCAAGACGAATTGCATTTGTCCGCCCGGTACGGCCCGCAAATGCACCGAAAGGCGGCAGGTGCCCGGCAGCGTCGCATTCGTGCCCTCGGTGGTGGGACTGATTATTGCGGGCGAGGTCATCAAGGATCTGACCGGGAAGGGGCCTGAGATATGATCTACCTTGATTATTCAGCCAATACGCCGCCGGATCCCGCGGTGCTCGAAAAGTACCTTGAGACCGAGAAACAATTCATCGGAAACGCGAATTCAAACCATTCGGCGGGCGAGGCCGTGCGAAGGCTTCTTGCCGATGTGACCGACAATATTGCGGCGCTGCTCGGTGTGCTTCCTGCGGAGATCATTTACACTTCGGGGGCCAGCGAGAGCAACAATATGGCCGTGAAGGGCATTCTGCGCGCGCAAAGACACGTCGGGAGGCACGTTATCAGCACGCCCCTGGAGCATCCGTCGGTCAGCGGGCCGGTGACGTTCCTTAACGAGCAGGGAGCCGAGGTGGATATGGTACGGATCGACGGTGACGGGAGGATAGACCTCGACAATCTGAGGGAGCTCCTTCGCGGGGACACCGTGCTGGTGACGGTTACAGCCGTTGACAGCGAGCTGGGGACGGTCCAGCCGGTGGATGAGATCGCCGCTATCCTGAAGGACTTCCCGAACTGCAGGCTGCACGTGGACGCGACGCAGGCGATAGGCAAAATACCTTTTGATTTCGGAAACGCCGACACGGTGACCTTCGCGCCGCACAAATTCTACGGCCAGAACGGGACAGGCGTGCTGGTGAAGAAACGGTCGCTGGTGATAGAGCCCCTGATACACGGGGGAAGCGGTCTCAGCCTGTCGAGAAGCGGGACGCCGGCGGCGGGACTTATTGCGGGGCTTGGAGAGGCGTTGAGGCTGAGCCTCGGCGCCCTTGAGGAGAGGCTTGAGGCGGTGTCGGAGCTTAACGCGTATCTGAAGGCTGGGCTCAGGTCGATACCGGGCATCCGCATCAACAGCCCCGAAGGCGCGGTGCCGCACATTCTCAATATCAGCCTTGCCGGGGTGAAGGGAACCGCGATACAGAAGAAGCTTTCGGACAGGGGCATTATGGTGTCCGTGAAGTCGGCCTGCTCGACCGAGGGCACGCCCTCCAGGGCGGTGCTGGCGGTGAGCCGCGACCGCAGGAACGCGCTGTCCTCATTCAGGATAAGCCTGTCGCACCTTACTGAGCGGCGGGAAATTGACGCCCTTCTGGAGGCGCTGGGTGATATCAGCCGCGAATGCGGAACGGAGGCCGGTTTATGAGCAAAGAACTGGACAAGGAGGGGCAGGTGGAGCAGTCGATCTCCAAAAGATTCCGCAGGGAGATCTGGAGCCCCTTTATTAACGCGCTCAAGCGCTACGAGCTGGTGCTGCCGGGCGATCGGATCGCGGTGTGCATATCCGGCGGCAAGGATTCCATGCTGATGGCGAAGCTCATGCAGATGCTGCAGAAGTACAGCGAGACGCCCTTCGAGCTTGTGTACCTGGTGATGGACCCCGGATACAACGAGATAAACCGCCACAGGATCGAGAGCAACGCGGCGCTTCTCGGCATACCGATCACCGTTTTCGAGACGGACGTTTTTGCGGTGGCCAACAATACAGACAATTCACCGTGCTACCTTTGCGCGCGAATGCGGCGAGGCTATCTTTACGCTAAGGCGAAGGAGCTGGGCTGCAACAAGATCGCTCTGGGACACCATTTCAGCGACGTTATCGAGACCACCGTGATGGGAATGTTCTACAGCGGGCAGCTGCAGGGGATGATGCCCAAGCTGCACAGCAGAAATTTTGAGGGCATGGAGCTGATCCGGCCGCTCTATTGTATTCACGAGGATGATATTATCGCGTGGAAGCGATACAATGACCTCGAATTTATCCAGTGCGCCTGCCGTTTTACCGAGAATTGTACCGTCTGCGGCGACGGCGGTGGCGGCGGCTCCAAAAGGCAGGAGATCAAGGCGCTCATCAGGCGGCTCAAGAAGGACAACCCTCACGTCGAGCAGAATATATTCAACAGCCTGCACGCCGTGAACGTGGACACCTTCCCGGAGATCAAGGACGGGAGCGGGGCGCATTCGTTTCTGGAAAAATATGATGAGAAAGGCATAAGGAGGCCGGCAAATGAAGAAAATTGAGACCAATAAGGCACCGGCGGCCATCGGGCCGTACACGCAGGCGATAATTTCGGGGGGCTTTGTGTTTACCTCCGGGCAGATTCCCGTGGACCCCGGGACCGGGAAGGTATCCGCAACGGATATTGAGGGGCAGACGGAGCAGGTGATCAAGAATCTTAAAGCCGTGCTGGAGGCGGCGGGAAGCTCGCTTGACAACGCCGTCAAGACCGTGTGTTTCCTCGATAATATGGACAATTTCGCGGCGTTCAACGCGGTGTACGGCAGGTATTTCACCGGGAAGCCCGCCAGAAGCTGCGTGGAGGTGTCAAGGCTGCCCAAGGGCGTGATGGTCGAGATCGAGGTCGTGGCTGAGGCCCGGCCGAAAGGAAGCGCATTAGGCATGGAGGCGGCCAAAGGCTGCCGTGGCTGAAGGTGACTGCCTGAACTGAAAGGGGACAGCCGGAACCGTGGCCGCGGCGAATACTTGGACAATGTAAAACGTGAGCTCCGGAAGCTCGGATACTTGAACAATGAAAACGTGAGCTCCGGATCTTTGATACTTGAACAGCGGAAAACTTCAGTTCCGAAATCGCGGTCGCTTGAACAGCGGAAAACTTCAGTTCCGAAATCGCGGTCACTTGAAAAGCGGAAAACGGCGGGAAACTTCGGGAAACGGCGGAGAAATTCCGGGAAACTTCGGAAAAAGGCGGGAAACTTCTGGAAGCGGCGGAGAAAACAAATGAATTTTACGAATCAGCAGCTTGAAAGATATTCAAGGCATATAATTCTCAAGGAAATAGGCGTAAAAGGGCAGAAGAGGCTTTGCGCGGGCTCTGTGCTTGTGGTGGGAGCCACTGGCCCTGCCGTCCCTGCGGTCATGTACCTGGCCGCGGCCGGCGTCGGGAAAATCGGCATTTGCGATACCTCGAATGAAGGCGCTGCCTTTGCGGAGAGCGCGGCCGAATCTGCCCGTGCGCTGAATCCGGATATTGAGGTCAAAGCCTTCGGCACGTCGCCTGAGGGAGAGGCCTTTGAGCGCCTTTTGAGCGGCTATGATTTCGCGGTAATTGCAGGCAGCGGTACCGGAGAGCAGACGCTCCTGATAAACGATATTTGCCTTTCTTTAGGTAAACCCTTCGTCGCAGCAAGCGCTGCGGCAACGGCTGCTTCTGCGGCTGGGGATGCAGCTACCGCCAAGAATGACGCCGCAGCTGTCACTGAGGTCGACGCCGCAAAGGGAGGCAGCCTCTGGCGGATCATGACCGTAATTCCCGGCAAGAGCCCTTGCCTGAGGTGCGCGAATACATTCCTGCGAAATAGCGGCGCTCCGGAGTTCTGCAGTGAGTCGCGTGAAGTGACGGACACAAAGGCGGCGTGGGAAGGCGCGTCGGACGGTATCGTCGGGTCGGTCGAGGCTGCTGAGGCGGTAAAATTCATAGCGGGCGCCGGCACGCTCATATGCGGCAGGGCCCTTTGCTTTGACCCGGCCGGGACGGAATACAGCGTCATTGACCTTGCGGCTGCCTGCTGCGGGACGGATCGCTGCGGCTTCAGGCCCGAAATCTGACTGCTTTTCCGGAGATGATCCATGGAAAATCAATACAAGACGATCTCGGCGGAGGAATTTCTGACGCTGGATCTTTCGCAATATACGACGGTGGATTTGAGGGAGCCCGACGAGCTTCTCGTCAGCGGTATTCCCGGTGCCGTCAACGTGCCGTTCTCGTGCTTTGCCAAAAAGCTGGACGGGATCCCCCGCGACAAGCCGGTGCTGGTCTATTGCCGAGCCGGTGATTTCAGCGAACAGATAGCGGAGATACTGGCGGACAGGGGATACGACGTCGCGCACGTCGAAGGCGGATACAACCGCATAAGGGAGCTTATGACCTCGCAGGGAAATGCCGCTGAGGGTGACGCTGACGCAGCGGACTCTGCGGAGCGGATCTTTATTGACGCGAAGAATCTCAAATGCCCCGGCCCCATCGTGAAGCTGGCGGATCATCTGCGCGGCAAGCCTTCCGGCACCGCGGTGCGTGTGGAAGCGACGGAGGACGCGTTCTTTGCGGACGTCAAGGCCTGGTGCCTGCGGACGGGCAACCGCCTGGAGGGGATTTCCTTCAGAGACGGCGTTATAACGGCTGACATCACCAAGGCTTCTGCGGACGGCGATGCGATAGCCGAAGGCTCTGAGGCTGCCGACAGCTCGGGCAACGGCTCGGGCAACGACAAGACGTTTGTGGTCTTTTCGGGCGACCTCGACAAGACCATTGCCGCGTTCATAATGGCCGACGGCGCCGCTGCCATGGGACGCCGGGTGACCATGTTTTTTACTTTCTGGGGGCTCAATATTCTTAGGCGGCCTCAGCGCGTCAAGGTCAAAAAGCCCTTCAGCGAGAAGCTGCTCGGTGCAATGATGCCCCGCGGCACCAAAAGGCTGGGCCTCTCGCGTATGAATATGGGCGGCCTTGGCGCGAAAATGATCCGCGGCGTCATGAAGCGCAAGAACGTCAGCTCGTTGGAGGAGCTGATCGGCATGGCGCGGGCTCACGGCGTGCGGCTGGTGGCCTGCCAGACCTCTATGGATATAATGGGCATACGCCGCGAAGAACTGATTGACGGTGTTGAATTGGGCGGCGTGGCGACTTTTCTGGGCTCCGGCGAGGATTCGGATATGAGCCTGTTTATTTGAGATATGAGTGCCGGTCTCCGGCCTCGTCTCTATCGGCACTTGGCATTAAGTACGGGACACTTGGCACCCGCAAGCAGCCCCAGGCCACGCAGGCCACATTTTCCCTTGACTTCACCCTTGATTTAGGTTAAACTCAAGGCAGAGCCATTGACGCGCTGAAGGTGCCGCGGGGAAGGATTTATGCGGCGGCGGGGTTTATTCCCGGGTTGCGCGAAACGGGCTATTTTTTGACAACGAAGGGGAAATAAAATGAAACGTTTTATTGCGATTATTGTGGCTGCAGTCATGCTCTTGTCGCTCTTTGGGGCGCTCAGTGTGTACGCGGCGGGAGGTCTCAGCTGTCTGGACTTCATTTACCTGCTTGACGAGGACAAGAAGGTCGTCGAGACCATTTCGAATGCCAAGAGAAACCTCGGGAACATCAGCAACGCCGTGCAGGCAAAGGGTGCGAAATACCTGCGCTTCCAGGGCTGGCATTCCGAGGACGTCGAGATCGAGGATATCGGCTATTCGCTGGACGGCGGCGACGTTATCTGGGGATTTGCGTGGCTTGACGAGAAGCTTGTCGCCAACAAGGCGGCCACGCAGCACGAGTATCCCATGAGATACAGTGTGGACATCCCGCTTACCGTCGGCGAGGACTTCGAGGTTGAGCTCTGGTACAAGCTGAAGGACGGCGAAGAGGACACGTTTGAAGCCAATTTTGTGTTCACCTACAGCAACAAGCCGGCGGGCGACAGGTTTTTGAGCGTTGCCGGGGGAACCTATAAATTCGTGGACGGCGACATCTCGCCGAAGGACCACAAGATTGAGATCATCGGCGCGGACCCGGCTGCCAAGGACTGGATCGGAATTTTCCACGCTGAGGGCCTTGACGCGACGGATCCCGAGGTGGACGAGGAGAACTTCACGGGCTGGAAGGCCGTGGTCGACGGAAGCAGCATTGATTTCAACGCCGCGAAGTTCAGACAGGACGGTGCGGATGACCTGCTGCCCGGCGGGTACGTGGTGGCGCTCCTGAAGAACAACAGCTACGACGTGATCTCCTTTGAGCTCGTCAATATCAACGCCGAGGCTCCGGACGTGTACCACTTTGACACCATTGAGGTGCAGGGCTTTGAGCCTGTGTACGAGCTCACCGTCAGAGACCTGGGCGACATTACCGCGGAATTTAAGGACGGCCACGAGAATATCCGCCTCTACGGCTGGGCCGCTTCCGATACCGAGATCAAGTCGATCGTATACAGATACGAGGATGGCCGCGAAGGTGAGGCCGTATCTAAGTCAAGGTCTGACGCCGCCACCGCTGCGGGTACTTTTTACGCGATGACCATTGACATACTTGTCCCGATCTACGAGGGCGACATGAGCTTCGAGCTGCTCGTCAAGTATGCGGACGACACCGAGGAGTATATCGATACGTTCTATTACATTTGCGGAGACAACGTGCCGCCGAGGACCGAGAAGCCCACCGCGGAGGCCACCGAAGAACCTACCGAGGAGACTCATGAAACTGAGGAAGCCACGGCAGAGCCTGCCGAGACACCGGACGAAGGTACCGCTGCGCCGACGGACAAGCCCGCTGACGAGACGGATGCGCCTGCAGATAAGACCGCGAAGCCTTCCGGTAAGAAAGGCTGCGGCAGCGTCGTTACGGGGTCTGTGGCGATGATCCTTCTCGCGGGTGCGATGCTGGTCGTGAGAAAGAAGGACTGAGCCCGGTCCGGCAAGCGGTGATCTAAGGGCCGGGAGCCGCAAGGGCAGGCGCTTATTTGACGCTTGAATACTTTTGAATGTAACAGAAAGAAGCACGGGAAAGCGCGGGTCTGCGCCGGTACCGTGCTTTTTGGTTTTTGGATCATATATTTTTTGCTTTGTCTGGTTTGGCTTTGTCCGGTTTCGCTTTGGGAGGGGGGATGAGGAAGCTGCGTAAAGTGCGGCGGCCTAAAAGCTAAAGCCTCCGGAACAGCCGGCGGTGGGCCGCCGCGCGGCTGCACCCGGCACCCCGGTACCATAACTCCGGTACCATAACTCCCGTCCCATAGCTCACATCCCATAGCTCCGGTACCATAACTCACCGTTCATAAACTCGCGCGGAACGCGCGGAGGGCACTAAAAAAATCAATTGAAAAACAGGGCACTCTTGTGTATAATTAAACGTAACATCTGAAGGGCGGGAAAGCCTCTTATTCGAAGGATAGTTACGTTATTATCGCTGCCGGTGGCATTATGCCTAAAAATAGGCTTGTCGCGGCAGCGCGGGATGTGAAGGCTTTAAAATGGACAGAACAAATACAGTGGACGTGGCTATAATAGGAGGCGGAACGGCGGGTATTTTCGCGGCGTACGAGCTTTCGAGGCTGGCTCCTGACAGAAAAATAATGATTATCGAACGCGGCCGCTCGATCTTTAAGCGGGTGTGTCCTATTGTCGCGGGTACGGCCCAAAAGTGCATCAACTGCAGATCCTGCGCGATCATGAACGGCTTCGGCGGGGCGGGCGCCTTCTCGGACGGAAAATTCAATTTTACCACCGAATTCGGCGGCTGGCTGAACGATTACGTCGACGACAGCGAGGTCATGGAACTGATCGAGTACGTGGACTCCGTCAACGTTTCCTTCGGGGCCACGGAGGAGCGATTCAGCACGTATTCCGAAAAGGCGCGGAGCTTCAAAAAGAAAGCGCTGGAGCACGACATGCACCTTCTCATGGCCTCCGTCAAGCACCTGGGCACCGAGAAGAACCTCGAGCTCCTGAAGCGCATGTACACGTACATGGAGTCGCGCGTCGAGATAAGGTGCGACGTTGCGGTGGATGAGATCGACACGGCGGAGGGCGGCTACCTGCTGACGCTTTCGGACGGCGGCAACGTGGCCTGCAAATACCTTATCGCGTGCCCGGGAAGGTCCGGTGCGGAGTGGTTCTCGGATCAGTGCCGCAAGCTCGGTATCGAGCTTATCAACAACCAGGTGGATATCGGCGTGCGCGTTGAGCTTCCCGCGGAAGTATTCGAGTCCGTGACCGACGCGGTTTACGAGGCAAAGCTGGTCTACCGCACCAAGCAGTACGGCGACAAGGTCCGCACCTTCTGCATGAACCCCTACGGCCACGTGGTGACCGAGAACGTCGACGGGTGCGTCACAGTCAACGGCCACAGCTACGCCGACCCCGCGCTCCGGAGCGGCAATACCAACTTCGCCCTGCTGGTCAGCAATAAATTCACCGAGCCCTTCAGCGAGCCATACAGATACGGCAAGAGCATCGCCTCCTTCTCGAACATGCTGGGCGGCGGCATTATCATGCAGCGGTTCGGCGACCTCATAAGGGGCGTGCGCACCAATGACCACCGGCTCAGGCAGAGCTTCACAAGGCCCACCTTATCGGCGACGCCGGGAGACCTGAGCCTCGTGCTCCCCAAGAGGCACCTGGACAACATTATCGAGATGATCTACGCGCTCGACAAGGTCGTCCCCGGCACAGCCAACTACGACACGCTGCTTTACGGAGTTGAGGTCAAATTCTACAGCTCCAGACTTAACCTTTCAAACGAGCTTGAGACGACGATCCCGGGAATGTTCGCCTGCGGCGACGGGGCCGGCGTCACAAGAGGACTGTCACAGGCTGCGGCCAGCGGTGTTCTCATCGCCAGGGTCATAGCCGGAAGAGAATGATATGGGATTATTCGCAGATGCCAAATCAATAGCCCAAAGGGACCCTGCGGCCAGGAACGTCTGGGAGGTCATCTTCCTGTACCCCGGCTTCAAGGCGCTTCGTGACCATCGGATCGCGGCCTTTTTTCACCGCCACAGGATGCTCTTCCTCGCCAGGTGGATATCGCAGTGCAGCAGCCGCCGGACGGGCATCGAGATACACCCCGGGGCCACTATCGGCAAGGGGCTGTTCATCGACCACGGCAACGGTATCGTCATCGGAGAGACGGCGGTGATCGGCGACAATTGCACCATCTACCACCAGGTGACCCTCGGCGGCACCGGCGTCAAGAAGAAGTGCAAGCGCCACCCAACGATCGGGAACAACGTATTGCTGGGCGCGGGCGCGAAGCTTTTGGGGCCCATCACGGTGGGCGACGATTCAATGATCGGCTCGGGCTCGGTGGGGCTGGACGACGTGCCGCCCAATTCCACCGTCACGGGAGTCAAGGCGCGCGTAATCAAAAACGACGGCGAGAGGGTGGCGCCTTCGCTGACGCTTGAGCACGCCCGGGTGATCGACCCTATAGCGAGGGAAATTTCGGAGCTTAGGGGCGAGATCGAAAAGCTTAAAGAGCAGTTGGAAGAGAAAGAAGAGGACTGCCGGACCGGCGCCGGGAAATAAGGCCGGAGGCCGGCGGTCAAAAAGGTTCCGGCCGCGGTCAGTGACCTGCGGCGAGATTTGGGAACCGGCATAAGCAACAACCAGGAGGTATTTTTATGGCAACAAATGAACGCAGAGTCGGTACGGTTTCGAGGGGCATCCGCTGCCCCATTATCAGGGAAGGCGATGACCTCGGCGTAATAGTTTCCCAAAGCGTGCTGGAGGCCGCCGAAATCGAGGGCTTCTCAATTCACGACAGGGACGTGATTGCCGTCACGGAGTCTATTGTCGCGCGAAGTCAGGGCAACTATGCCACGGTGGATGATATTGCCGCGGACGTGAAGGCCAAGGCGGGGAGCGATACTATCGGCGTGATTTTCCCGATTCTTTCAAGGAACCGTTTTGCGATCTGCCTCAAGGGCATCGCAATGGGCGCCGCGAAGGTCGTTCTTATGCTCAGCTATCCTTCGGACGAGGTGGGAAATGAGCTTGTGAGCCTCGACAAGATAGACGAGGCGGGCATCAACCCCTACAGCGACGTGCTGGATCTTGCGGAGTACCGCAGGCTTTTCGGGGAGAACAGGCACCCCTTCACGGGCGTCGACTACGTGGAATACTACGGCGAGCTCATCAAAAGCTGCGGCGCCGAGGTGGAGATCATTTTTGCGAACCAGCCGAAGACCATCCTTAAATATACCGACACGGTGATCAACTGCGACATCCACACACGCAGGCGCACCAAGAGGATTCTCCTTGAAGGCGGCGCCGGGACGGTGCTCAGTCTGGACGACATTCTCAACGCGCCGGTGAACGGCAGCGGCTTCAACGCGCGGTACGGGCTTCTCGGGTCCAACAAGGCAACCGAGGAGAAGATCAAGCTGTTTCCGCGGGAGGAGTGCAGGGACCTGGTGCTGGACGTGCAGAAGAGAATTCTCGACGCCACCGGCAAGCACGTGGAAGTGATGGTTTACGGAGACGGCGCTTTTAAGGATCCGCAGGGCAAGATCTGGGAGCTGGCTGACCCGGTGGTCTCGCCTGCGTTCACGGACGGTCTTATCGGGACGCCCAACGAGCTGAAGCTCAAATATCTGGCGGACAACGATTACAAGGATCTCTCCGGCGAGGCTTTGAGGGAGGCGATTTCAGCGTCCATAAGGGCCAAGGACGGCAGCAGTCTGGTGGGCAATATGGCGGCGCAGGGCACGACCCCGAGGCAGCTTACGGACCTCATCGGGTCGCTGTGCGACCTTACCAGCGGCTCGGGCGACAAGGGCACGCCTGTCGTGCTGGTGCAGGGGTATTTCGACAATTACACCAGCTGAAATGCGGGCCCGGACAAGGGTCGACGCGGATCGAGGCGAGGAACCGATGCGCGAGGAATTGATGCGCAAGGAATTGATGCGCATACGCTGCGCGAGGAATTTGATGCGCGAACGCCGCGTGAGGAACGGACGCGATAAGGCGAGGCGTACACGGCGCGAGGGACAGACGCGATAAGGCGAGGCGGAAAATTGACGCGAAGAATTGACGCGATTTTTAACGTGACAAACTGACGACTGAAGGAGACAATTCACATGGCAACCTACAATTACGAGACAAGACCGGAATCAATGGCGAGAATTACCACGAAGGAGCTGGCAGAGGCTTTTATTGACGCGCAGGTCGGGGAAATCAGAAAACAGGTGGGCGACGGCAAGGTGTTGCTGGCTCTCTCCGGCGGCGTCGACAGCTCAGTGGTGGCGGCGCTTCTCATAAAGGCGATTGGCGACAGGCTTACCTGCGTACACGTAAATCACGGCCTTCTCCGCAAGGGCGAGCCGCAGCAGGTCATCGAGGTGTTCCGAAATCAGCTGGGCGCCAACCTCGTGTACGTGGACGCGGTGGACAGATTCCTGGACGCGCTGGCAGGCGTTGCGGATCCCGAGAAGAAGCGCAAGATCATCGGCAGCATTTTCATTGACGTGTTCGCCGAGGAGGCCCGCAAGCTCACCGACGTGAAATTCCTGGCGCAGGGAACCATCTACCCGGATATTCTCGAGTCCAAGGGCGTCAAGGCGCACCACAACGTGGGAGGCCTTCCCGATGAATTCGATTTCGAGCTGGTGGAGCCCGTGAAGTTCCTTTACAAGGACGAGGTCCGCGTGGTAGGAAGCGCGCTGGGTCTGCCCGACAATATGGTCTACCGCCAGCCGTTCCCGGGGCCGGGGCTGGGCGTGCGCTGCGTCGGAGCCATTACGCGCGACCGTCTTGAGTCTCTCCGCGAAGCTGACGCAATCGTCCGCGAAGAAATCGGCAAGCTTCCTCAGAAGCCCTGGCAGTATTTCTGCGTCATTCCCGACATGCAGTCGACGGGCATCAAGGATGCGAAGCGTTACATGGGCTGGGCCGTGGTCATCCGCGCCGTCAACACCGTGGACGCCGTCACCGCCGAGAGCTTCGAGATTCCCTGGGCGACACTCACGGCCATCAAGAAGCGCATCATCGCCACCGTTCCGGGCGTCAACAGGGTGCTCTGGGACATCTCGGACAAGCCGCTGGCGACGATCGAGTGGGAATAATTCACAATTGGCTGTGTGGTTAAAAAACAAGTAAAAAAGCCCTGTTTTAGCGGGTTTTTAAGCGTTAAGACTTCGCGAACATAGTTCGTGATACGATAATGATACGATGGGTGCTGCCGGATTATCGGTGGCACCTGTTTTTTTATTTTTCGTTATATACCGAAAATAACACTCTGTCATCATTATTTTGAAAGGCAGCAAGCCTAAAAATGATGAAAGAAGTTCGTATCATGGAATCGAACAAGGCATTCTTAAAAGCAGAAGAAATCGCCGATATTCTAAGGGTGTCCTGTTCTCAAGCATACACTATTATCACCAAACTTAACGAAGAACTGGAAACGCTTAATTAACGCACCGTCAGAGGAAGAGTTAGCACCGCATACTTTGAGGAGCGTTACTTCTACCACAAAGATACCGTAACCATAACCACACAGAAAGGATAATCAATCATGTCAATTTACAAAGACGTAAGCAAAAGAAAAGTCGTTACCTGGAAGGTGAAATTCAACTATCAGGACCCGGTAACGAAACTTAACAAACAAAGTATGAAGCGAGGATTTAAGACGCTCAAGGAAGCTAAACTGTATGAGGCTTCGCTTTACGAACAACACAAGCAAGAAATTGTACGAATGACGCTTGGCGCCGGAAGTCCGTTTCATGATGTTTATGAGGCCTACTGGCGCCATGTCCAAAATCAAAAGAACAAACTTGCCAATACTGATATAAACAATACTGAAATGATCAATACTCATTCCTTTCCTATCCGGAGAGGACACTTCAGTAACGACCGGCACAGGTACATACAGCGAAAACTTTATAAAAGCCAAACGGTAATTTAATATAGTCATTTACCGATTTCGTGACTTAATTGACTTGACTTTTGACAGAGCGCATGATAAAATGCAACTGTGTCATTC
>JAGDAX010000088.1 GCA_017848335.1 Clostridia bacterium
GGAGTAATTTTACCATATATTGTGCCGAAGTTCAACAACAATGCAAGATTTGCTAAAATCACGTGCTTAGCGCCGCTTGTCTCCGGCCTAAACCCTGACAATGCAATGACAATGCAAGAACACACAAAATTCGTTGCAAACCCACTTCATTATGATATAATATCAAATTTGGACGGCGATGTCGTCCTGCCGTCTTTTTGCTTACCGTTTTGTTAACCTTTCCGGGTTTTCCCCGGCGGTTCAGGCAGGCGGCAGCGAGACCGGATACTACCACTCAAACGATTATTTCAGTACTTAAGGAGCACCCAAAATGAAGCTTGGCATTGTAGGCCTTCCGAACGTTGGAAAAAGCACCATCTTTAACGCGCTGACAGGCACGCAGAGCGCCGAAAGCGCGAATTACCCCTTCTGCACGATCGACCCAAACATCGGTATCGTTCCGGTGCCCGACGAGAGACTTGACGTGCTTGCCTCGATGTACGACCCCGAGAAGTACACCCCCGCCACCGTCGAGTTTCTTGACATTGCCGGGCTCGTGAAGGGCGCCAGCAAGGGCGAGGGTCTCGGCAACAAATTTCTGGCCAACATCCGCGAATCTGACGCCATCATTCACGTGGTGCGCTGCTTTGACGACGACAATATCATCCACGTCAGCGACAGCGTTGACCCCAAAAGAGACGTAGAAACCATAAATCTCGAGCTGATATTCTCGGACATCGAGCTTCTGGAGCGCAGGATCGAACGCACCGGCAAGATGTCCAAGGGCGGCGACAAAAAGCTTCTCAAGGAAGGCGAACTGCTGGAGAAGATCAAGTAGCACCTCGAGAAGGGGCTGCCGGTGTCCTCCATGAGCCTTGACGAGGAGGAGCGCGAATACGTCGATTCGCTCTTTCTGCTCACCTCGAAGCCGGTCATTTACTGCGCCAACATTTCCGACAATTTCCTTGACGATCCGTATTCCTGCGTTCACGTGCAGGCGCTCAAAGAAATCGCGGACAGAGACAACGCCCAGCTGATCACTGTCTGCGGACGTCTCGAGGAAGAGCTTGCGTCGCTCCCTCCCGAAGAAAAGAAGCAGTTTCTCGACGAACTCGGCATCTCGTCAGGCGGCCTTCCGCAGCTGATCAAGGCGGGGTACAGCCTTCTCGGGCTTATAAGCTTTCTCACCGCGGGGCCCAAGGAGGTCAGAGCCTGGCCTATCAAAAAGGGCACAAAGGCCCCGCAGGCCGCCGGCAAGATCCATTCGGATTTCGAGAGAGGCTTTATAAGGGCGGAAATCGTGGCTTTCTCGGATCTGGTGGCCTCCGAAACGTACGCGAAGGCGCGCGAGAAGGGCCTTGTGCGGTCGGAGGGCAAGGACTACGTGATGCAGGACGGGGACGTGACGCTTTTCAGGTTCAACGTGTAAGCACAAATTCCGCGTGAATTGATCCTGCCTCAAAATGCAGACGCGGAATCCTTCTTATTCAGCAGCTGCCGAGGTCTCCGGCCTATCGCCTATTCTCGGCACTTGGCACTCAGCACTAAAAAAATACAAACCGGACCAAAACAATGAACAATACCACATCCACCAATTATTACGAATCCGCCGGCCTCCTGGTCCCGGACATCCTTCTCCCCAAAAGCGGCACCGACCTCACCAGGTGGGCCGTTATCGCCTGCGACCAGTTCACCTCGTCGCCGGATTACTGGGAGAAGCTCGCGGCATATGTGGACGACGCACCGTCGACGCTAATCTTGATACTGCCGGAAAAATTCCTGGGCCGTGACGACTTTGCGGACAGAATCGAAGCCATCAATTCCGCGATGCGCGATTACGTCGACTCCGGCGTTTTCGGAGACCCCTGCACCGGGTTGATTCTCGTGAAGCGTACCCTTCCCTCCGGCGACGTTCGCACAGGCATTATTTGCGCGCTTGACCTCGAGAAGTACGATTACGCCGCCAACGACAGACTCATCCGCGCCACCGAAGGCACCGTGCTTTCGAGGATCCCGCCCAGGGTAGCCATTCGCGAGAACGCTCCCCTCGAGCTGCCTCATATTCTCGTGCTCGTTAACGATCCGCGCAAAACCGCCATCGAATACATAGCGGCCAAAACGGACAGCCTCAAGCCGCTTTACGACACGGAGCTCAACTCCGGCGGCGGCTCCGTCAAGGGCTATCTCATAAACGACCCGGACGTTCTCAACGAGTTCACAGCAAGGCTCACAGACCTCAAAATTACCGATAACGGAAAAAGCTTTCTTTATGCTGTCGGCGACGGCAACCACTCCTTCGCGGCGGCCAAAAATCACTGGGAAAAGCTCAAAAGCGAAGGCGCCGGCGAGTTCCACCCTGCCCGCTTCGTGCTTTGCGAGCTGGAAAACATTCACGACGACGGCATCATTTTCGAGCCCATTCACAGGCTGATTTTCGATACGGACATTGAAGAGTTTACAGACAATTTCGCAGCTTATTTCGGGCTTTCCGCCTCATCGGCCGAATTTAAGGGCACGATCGGCGACGCGCTGAATGAGATCAACAGCACTGATGGGAAGGAGTACACACAGGCTGTCGTATTCACCGGCACCCGAAAAAATATGCTTTACGTGGATAAAGCTGCGGACGACCTCGCCGTGGGCGCGGTGCAACGGTTCATTGACGGGATCTACTCCGGCAAGACGACGGATTACATTCACGGAGAAGCCGAGCTCGAGAAGCTTGTGCGCAGCAATAACGCTCTCGGCATCATTCTTCCCAGGCCCCCCAAGGACTGCATTTTCACGACCATTTCAAAGGGCGGCATATTGCCCCGCAAAACCTTTTCCATGGGAGACGCAGAGACGAAAAGGTATTACATGGAGGCCCGGAGAATAACGGAATAAGCTTACCTGCAAATCCGCGAACCTGCAGGCGTACAAATCTGCGAACCGCAAACCTGCAGACATGCAAATCCGCAGCCCCTGACAAAATGAGAATTAAACGTTGGGAAATCAACTAAACAAACCGGCAAAGAAAGGATTCATATGAAAGTAATTAAATTCGGCGGAAGCTCGCTGGCCGACGCCGCCCAGATAAAAAAGGTCTGCGACATTATTTTGAGCGACCCTGAGAGGCGCCTTGTAGTGGTTTCCGCTCCCGGCAAGAGGTTCAAGGACGACGAAAAGGTCACCGACATGCTTATCGAGCTCGCGGACGCTGCCATCAAGGGCACCAACACCGAGGATTTCATCAATAAGATTTACAACCGCTACAAGTCCATTGCAGACGATCTCGGCATCAGGACGGACATTGCCGAGCAGATCAAGGACGACATCGAAAGACGCGTCTCCTCTTCGCGCACCAACAAGGACCGTTTCACCGATCTTCTCAAGGCCGCCGGTGAGGACAACAGCGCGAAGCTTGTGGCGGAATACCTCAGATCCAACGGTCACGACGCGAAGTACGTTAACCCCAAGGACGCCGGTTTGATTCTATCCGACGAATTCGGCAACGCAAGAGTTCTGCCCAAGTCCTACAACAAGCTTGCGCGGCTTGCAAAAAGCAGCTCAATTATGATATTCCCGGGCTTTTTCGGTTATTCCGAAACCGGCGAGGTGGTCACCTTCTCACGCGGAGGTTCCGACGTCACCGGCGCGATCCTTGCCGCCGCCGTCAATGCAGACATTTACGAGAATTTCACAGACGTGGACTCCGTTTTTGCGGCCAACCCTAACATTGTCGACGATCCGATGCCCATACCCATGTTTTCATACGAGGAAATGCGGGAGCTCTCTTACGCCGGCTTCAACGTGCTTCACGAGGAGGCGCTGGCGCCCGTCTACCACAAGGGCATCACCGTCAACATCAAGAACACCAATAACCCCGACACGCCCGGCACTCTTATCGTGCCCACCAACGCCCTCACCAAGGAACACAAGCAGTTCAAGGTGGTCGGCATCGCCGCCGACAAGGGCTTCATGACGCTTCACGTCGAAAAATACATGATGAACCGCGAGATCGGTTTCGGCCGCAGACTCCTGCAGATTCTCGAGGACGAAGGCATTTCCTACGAGCACACCCCCTCCGGAATCGACAGCATTTCGGTCATCATTCGCGAGAAGTATTACAACGAGGACGTTTTCGACAAGATCATCAAGTCCATCTATCAGGACCTCCTGGTGGACAACGTTGCCCTCGAATTCGGCCAGGCGATCGTCATGGTAGTCGGCAACGGAATGACACATTCGATCGGTACCCTCGCCACCGCCACCAGAGCCCTTGCAGACGCGAACATCAATATCAACATGATAAACCAGGGCTCCTCCGAGGTCAGCATAATGTTCGGAATTGACGAGGACGACGCGTCCAAGTCCGTGAAGGCGCTGTACAAGGCATTCTTCGGCTGATCTTCACCTCAGACCCCGGTTCACGTCGGGCTATCCAATATCAAATTAAGCAGTTTAATCAAATTAAAAGGTCGGAGTTTCCAAAGCTTCGGCCTTTTTGACAAGCACGGATTCTTTTAGATTCATCTGGATTCTTTTGGATTCATTTAGATTCTTTTGGATTCATTTAGATTCTTTTGGATTCTTCTGCAATCAATAATGTTTAAATCCTCCCAAATCCAACCGGCGCCAATGTTTAAAAATAGTTTAAAACTGCCCGATAATCAACCCTGACCGCACCTTTGTATTGAATTTAAAGACC
>JAGDAX010000089.1 GCA_017848335.1 Clostridia bacterium
AACGACCCTCAAACACGGTCAAAAAGGCCGCTGAACCTGACGCTGCCGGGGTCGCTTAAAGTGATTTTATCGTGTATTTTGGCGAAGTTATTGCTGTCCATGGTGGTGCCTGCCTTTGGTTTTGATTCGTGTGTATTATAGCAGAAATTGGGGGAGATGCAAGGAAAGCCCGGATCAGGATTGCAGCCGTAAGGCCGGAGGCCGGAGAGTGCCGTGCGTGGCCTCTAACCTTGCCGCTGCACGGCCTTCTCACAAATCCACCTTGAAACTTTTTCAAATCGTGCTAAAATTACGGGGCAACTGATTATTGCGAAAGGAAACCGGTATGAAACACATAGACATTAAAGACATATTTTCAAATCCTTTCTACATCGGCAAAACCGTCACGGTCTGCGGATGGGTCAGAACTTCACGGGATTCCAAGAATATTTCCTTTCTCGAGATAAATGACGGCACCACATTCAGGCATCTTCAGATAGTTATTGAGAAGGAAAAGCTGTCCGGCTACGACGAGGCCATGAAGCTCGGCACGTCCGTCAGGATCGCGGGCACCTGCTGCGAGAGTCCGGTTAACGGTGTGGAGATCAACGCTGGATTTATTGAGGTGCTTGGAGCCTGCCCGGGCGATTACCCGCTCCAAAAGAAGAGGCACACGCTTGAGTATCTGCGGACGATGCCGCACCTCCGCGTGAGGACCAATACCTTCAACGCGCTTCTGAGAGTGCGGTCAAGGCTGGCGGCTGCTATTCACGAGTACTTCCAGAGCAGAGGGTACGTTTACGTGAACACGCCGATCATCACAGGAAGCGACTGTGAGGGCGCGGGTGAGATGTTCAGGGTCACCACGCAGGACTACGACGTCACGGGGCTCACCAGGGAAGAGTACTACGCCGGTGATTTCTTCGGCAGGAAGGCCGGGCTTTCCGTCTCGGGGCAGCTCGAGGGAGAGGTCGCCGCTATGGCCATGGGCAAGATTTACACCTTCGGGCCCAGCTTCAGGGCGGAGAACAGCAATACCCCCCGCCACCTTGCGGAGTTCTGGCACGTGGAGCCGGAGGTCGCGTTCGCGGAGCTTCCCGATATTATCGAGATCGCCGAGGACATGATAAAGCATATTATTTCCGCGGTGCTCGAAGCCTGCCCGGATGAGATCGCATTCTTCGAGAAGCATTTTGAGGAGGGATTGCGCGACAAGCTTCGCAGCATCGTTTCCCACGACTTCGCGGTGGTCGAATACACCGAGGCCATTGAGCTTCTGCAGAAGGCTGACAGGCAGTTCAATTACCCCTGCGACTGGGGAGCCGACCTTCAGACTGAGCACGAGCGGTATATTACCGAAGAGGTGTTCAAAAAGCCGGTTTTCGTCATCAACTACCCCAAGGACATCAAGTCGTTCTACATGAAGCAGAACCCGGACGGCAAGACCGTGGCTGCGACGGACCTGCTTGTGCCCGGTGTTGGCGAGATCATCGGCTGCAGCGAGAGAGAGGCTGACCTTGACAAGCTTCTTGAGGCCATGAAGGCCCGCGGCATGAACCTCGACGATTACGAGGATTATATCGAGCTGCGCAAGTTCGGCAGCGTTCCTCACAGCGGCTTCGGTCTTGGCTTTGAGAGAATTCTCATGTACGTCACGGGCATCTCGAATATAAGGGACGTGACGCTCTACCCGAGGACTGTTGGCGGAATCAGATAAAATCAACACAGCCGCTCCTGACCTTGCCTGCCGGGAGCGGTTTTTTGGAAGAAAAGCGATTCCGGAAGAAAAGCGGTTTTCGGAAGAAAAGCGGTTTTCGGAAGAAATGCGGTTTCCGGAAGAAAAGCGGTTTTCGGAAGAAATGCGGTTTTCGGAAGAAAAGCATATTTTGGAACGTGATCCCGGGCGGGAAAAGAATTCCCGGCTTTGTGACGAATTCCGGGGCTTTATCGTGCTCCGCTTTTAACAGACAGAATCTGTGGCGGGAAAGTTTCCGCCGCGAATCGGAAGGTGCTTCATGGACTGGGACGTATTTGAAAAACTCATGGCAGGCTGCCTCAGCTGCGGTCTCGCCTCCGGCAGGACGAACGTTGTCCTCGGACGGGGAAGCCGCAAGGAGGGCTGCATCCTCTTTGTGGGCGAAGGCCCCGGCGAGAACGAGGACCGGGAAGGGCTGCCCTTCGTGGGTCAGGCGGGAAGGCTTCTCGATCTGGCTCTGTCGGCCCTCGAATTTCCCGCTGAGGATTATTACGTCGCCAACGTCGTGAAGTGCCGGCCGCCCCAAAACCGCGAGCCCTCGGCTGATGAGGTGAAGGCCTGCCTGCCTTTCCTTCGCCAGCAGTTCGTGCTGCTGAAACCCAGAATCGTGGTTGCCTTAGGCTCCGTGGCGCTCAAGGCCCTTATCGATCCCGACGCGAGAATTACAGCCCGGCGCGGCAAGTGGGTTCAGAAGGGCAACACGCTGTTCACCGCCACGTACCATCCGGCCGCCCTTTTGCGCGACGAGTCAAAGAAGCTCGATTTTTACAACGACCTGCGCAGCGTGAGAACTGAATTCTATGGAAAATGATCTTTACTTCACCGCTGAGCCCGGCAAGTCCGGGGAGCCCGACAGCGCCGACGAGCCCGGCAAGGCTGATGAGCCCTGCAAGGCCGAAGCGTCCTGCAAGGCCGTGGAGCCCGACAGCGCCGACGAGCCCGGCAAGGCTGACGAGCCCTGCAAGGCCGAAGCGTCCGGCAAGGCCGAAGCTCTTGCGGCTCTATACCGGGAATACCGTGCTTCCGTCTCCGAAGCTTCCTTCAGAAACTACGGCGGCTATTCTTACGTGTGGGGCTGCGGCAATACCTGCGCGAGTGTCGTCATGATCGGCGAGGCCCCCGGCGAGACCGAGG
>JAGDAX010000090.1 GCA_017848335.1 Clostridia bacterium
ACAACACTTGACATTTTCATTCCGAAAGTATTATCATTCTTCCTGCGGAAAATCCGCGGCAATACGGGCTCGTGGCTCAGTTGGGAGAGCGCCGCGTTCGCAACGCGGAGGTCGAGGGTTCGATCCCCTTCGGGTCCACCACTAAATCCGAACCGAAAGGTTCGGATTTTTCTTATTTTTCGGTAAAATCGGCCTCTTTTCGCCCTGAAAAGTTGAGGCCGATTTTCCAAAAGTAAAAGTTTTACTTATTTTTAGCCTTACGAGATTAACAAGAAGCGGGACGAATCAACACGAAACAGAGCTTCAATAGTCCGAGTTCTTTATAGAGTTCTGCCTCTGTCATCTCACTGGCTCCTCAGGCCGGAATCTGTTCATCCAAAACTGCTCTTATCGAATCATCATAGTTTTCTGTGATCAGCGTGATCTGTTCGCCGGTAGATCGGTAACCATCTATGATCCGGTGATTATCTTGTTTCAATTGTTCAGCTGTACAATAAGAATCATCCAGCCTTGTTTCGATATCAGAGCCATGTGATTTTATTTCTTCAAAATGCGAATTGATATATTCATCTGACATGGCAAGACAAACGAATTTGATCGACTGAAGATACTGCTCATCAAAACTATTTCTCCAATCAAAAGGGATATAGCAGCCCTCAACAATAAGGTTCTGCTCATTCTCTACAGCAGTCTTTATGATCTCTCGAACGATCGGCCAAAGATAATCCGTCAGTTCATCATCATCTTCCGGTGTGAGATCGGTATTGCCGCTGCGGATCAGCCCCATCTTCAAATGGTCAATCGAAAGATACGGGTATTTGGTTTTCTCAAGCATCCGTTGTGCCAGAATCGTTTTCCCAACATGGGATGCTCCTGTTATCATGATCACCATATTTACCTCAACAAACTGGAATTTATACGCGTGAAAGCTCAATCTCATCAAGGCCGTCGGCGATTGCATGGATTCTGCCTGTTTCCCGAAATCCCATTCTATGATACAGCCGTTTTGCATTGGTGTTGTTTTCGAGTATCCACAGAGTGGGTGTGTCGGCGCATTGCGCAGCAGCGAACTGCAGCAGCTTCGTGCCATAGCCCATGTTCTGTTTGTCCGGGAGAATATAAAGGTCTTCAATCAGACTTTCTTTTACCGAAACAATGCCAACCGGACAATCATCAATCAGCAGAAAGAATTTGCTGCCGTCCTTCATTTTATTTTGAATATATTCCCGCTGTCTTTCAGCCGTGTGCATCTCGACAAAATCAGGCGCACAGAAAGAACGATGTGATTTCTTCCATGAGATGGAATGTATGACGGCGGCCTGAAACAAGTTCGTCTTGTCTACTTCGATAATCATCTTTCCTCCACAAATCCCGATATGTCGAGATGGATTATACCACAGCAGACAAGAGGTTAAAAGACCGATTACGTTACCTGTATGTGAAAAGGCAGAGTTGAACGGGCTTATTTTTTTTACTTATTTTTAGCCTTTAGAGATCGGCAAATACAGGTAAAGGACGGTATTAAGTGGTACTTAAAAGTTCTCGAAAACGTGTAAATCGGTACAGAACGGGACACTTTTACACGGATTAACAGATTGACCTCTGAATTCGAGTCTTGTATCGTCCACCACGTCGTCGCAAGCTGCATATCGCTTGCGACGACTTTTTTATGCTCCGCATCAAAAGTCATCTCGCGCTCATTTCGCTGCTCCTCCTCTCCGCAAAAAGTCCCGCTCGGCTCGCCTGTTCGCTTGCAAGCGCGCTTACGACGGCTCGCTCTCGCTACCAGCTTTTTGCGGGTTTTACGAGGGTTCAACTCTGTTCTCCGGAGACGCATAATATCTTTTTTATAGTCCATAGACAAATCAAAATAGATCCGAACTCTTCACTTTTTGGTGACGCGTTCGGATCTGTTGCTTTTATCGGAGATACTGCAGCCCGGCAATCCCGGAAAAGGCTGTCATTTTATGACATACCAGGCGCCGCGCCTGTTTGATCCGATTCGCTCTATCAGTCCCTTTCTCTTTAAACTTACACCAACGTCCGTTCTATTGTTCCCTTTGTCACTCCAAATTCAGACCACAGTCTCTTTAAAACAAGATGATTTTATTGTAACATTAAACAGGCCTTTGACAGACTGACAAGCGCCGGATCATCCGTTCGGTCAACGAACAACATTCTAAAGCTTATGAACGTTTTCGGGTTTGATAAACCGTAAACAAGGCCAACAAGGAGATTCAACATGCCGAAAAAGGAAACTCAACGGGCTTTTGAGACCCGGAAAAGCCGTGTCACAAAGCCTCAAGCTCCCGACGCCCCATCCGCCGCGGAGCTTCAAGGAAGGCAAGGCGGCTTCGCGGACTCCGTTTACAAGCTCGTGAAGCAGATCCCGCGGGGAAGCGTTGCCACCTACGGGCAGATTGCAGGGCTTCTGGGCAACCGCGGAATGGCCAGAGCCGTCGGCAATGCTCTGCACCGAAATCCGCAGCCAGGGATCATCCCCTGTCACCGTGTCGTCGCTCAGGGCGGCAGGCTTTCGGCGAATTTCGCCTTCGGCGGCCCGTTTGGGCAGGAGGAGCGGCTGACCGCGGAGGGCGTCGAGATCGCCGACGGCCGCGTGAATATGAAAAAGCACGGGTGGATCCCGGAGCCGCCTGAGCGCGATTCCTGACAAATTTCCCCGTGCCTTTTGAGCGCGATTCCCGGCATTTCATCCGTGCCGCGTGAGCACAATCCGCCGGCGCCTATTCAAGTGAATCCATTCCCGGCGCCTGTTCGTCCGAGCGATTCCCGGGCCCCGATCCTCCGTGACCTATTCGCCCGCCACGGTTATGGAAATGCTTCCCGTGTTGGTCGTGACCCTGCAGCTGCCGCCTGACGCGTCGGACTCGGGCACACGCACTCTGCCCGTGTCGCTCCTGGCGGTGAAGACCTTGCCTGAGAGCAGCGAACCCTTCACGCTGCCGGTGTTTGTCTCGATCTCGATTTCCGCGGCGTCGCACTTCTCGAGCCTCACGCTGCCGGTGCTTCTCTTGACGGAAAAAGTGCCGGAGGCGATCACCTTCTCGAGCATTATCGTGCCCGTGCTGCCCTTCGACCGGAAATCCGCGCAAACAACGTCCCTGACAGCGGCACTGCCGGTCGTCTCATTGACGGTCAGCGCGCCCTCGCAGCGGACGGCATTCACGGTGATTCGACCCGTGGAGGCGGTGAGCTCCATCTCCCCGGCGTTGACTTTTTCCACCATAATGCGGCCTGTGCTTGTCGTGAGGCGCACGGTTCCCGAGGCGGAGGCGTTGCAGGTAATCGATCCCGTGGCGAGCTCGGCGTCAATGCTTCCAAAGGTGAAATCCCTCGGGATCAGCAGGCTTCCGGTGCTGTTTTTGACCGTCAGCCGGTCGTATCCGGTCTGCGGCAGGTAGACGAGGATCGTCCCGGAGCCGGAAAACGTGATGCGCTCGTACCATTTGCGGGTATCGTCGGTGGTGATGACCAGCCGGCCGTCCGTCACCTTCGCGGAGGGGATCACCTTGTCGTGCTCGAGAAATCTCACCCACGCGGAGCCGGTAGGCGAAGGCTGAATCAGCACGCTTTCAGTGTCGCTTTCCACCAGAATTTCCCGGAAATCCGCGTCCACGTCTATCGTTGTGGTCACAAAATACGCCTCCCCGAGGCCCTTGAAGTCCCAGTGCCCGGGCGCCATGACGACCACGAACAGGACGGAACCGGCGACGACCAGCGCCGCCGCGACAATAAGCCAAACTTTAGCAGCAGTTTTCATCACGCCGCCTCCTTTCTGCGAAGCTTTGATTTAATGCCCAAAGCCATTTTTTTCGTCAGGAACGCCGCTCCCTTTGTGGCCGCACTGCAGGCGAAGAACGTGAATATCGAAAGGCCCGCCAATACGATTCCCGCGCTTATAAGAAGCAGCCCCTGCACCGGTTTCCTCTGAACCGCGAGTAATATTCCCGCGGCAATGCCCGCCAGCGCGCACGCGATGAATACGATCCACAACGCCCAGAACGCGACGGTAACCGCCCAAATCACGATATACGCTGCCAGCACGACAGCGAAGGCCGCCAACAGCAGCGGTATCCAGAGCGGCGCGCCCAGCACCAGCAGCACGATCAGCCACGCCCCCGGCCTGCGCCCGGGCTCGATTTTCTCTTGTATTTTTGCCTTGACCAGCCTGGGCAGCGGAAGCTCGGAAACGATCTGCTCCACAACTTTTTCCACCGGCCCCAACTCTTCGACGGCCTCCTCCTCGCCGAGGCCCTCCTCCATGCGGTCGTCAATCATTTCGCTGTAGAAAGCCAGCCGCCCGTCAATATCCTCCTGCGGATACCCGGCAAGCCCGTTCCTCAGCCCGTCAATAAATTCCTGTTTAGTCATCGCTCAGCTCCTCCTTGGTGACGAAGCGGTAAATGGACACAACTTCCTTCCATTCCTCCCTGAACTCTCCAATCCGTTTGATTCCGGCGTCCGTTATGCGGTAATACTTGCGGAGCCTGCCTTCGTGTTCCGTGCTTCTCACGGTCAGCAGTCCGGCGGCTTCCAGGCGCTTCAGAATCGTATACAGCGTCGATTCGGACAGCTCGATGCAGGACCTCAGATCCTTGATGATCCTGTAGCCGTACGACTCTTCGTCCTTTATCGCCGCCAGCACACATACGTCCAGGAGCCCGCGTTTTAACTGAATGTCCATGGGCATACCTCCCTTCGCGTGATACATCATATCACGAAGTATAGTGCGCGTCAAGAGGGTCCCTGCGGATTTTCCGGCGGATTTCCCGCACCCTTTGCGGTTTTCCGGCAGATTTCCCGTGAATTTCCGGCGGATTTCCCGTGGATTTCCGGCAGATTTCCCGTGGATTTCCGGCGGATTTCCCGTGGATTTCCGGCGGATTTCCAGTGGATCTCGAAAGCTTTCCTCCGTCTTTTATCGGAGAAAAAGAACGTGGTAAAAGGCGGGATAAAAGACGGGGTAAACGGACAAAACGTCGGAATAAACGGCAAAAATGACGGAATATACGACAAAAACGTCGGAATAGACGGCAAAAATGACGGAATATACGACAAAAATGACGGAATAAAACT
>JAGDAX010000091.1 GCA_017848335.1 Clostridia bacterium
CTGATCGTTAATATTTGAAATCAGGGCAGGGGCTTTATAAAGCCTCTGCGGTAAAAGAGCTTGGGTTTGCCCGTGGATGACAGGCGGACTCAGGCTCTTTTGTATATACTGAGCTCTTTCGCGTTAATTCATTGCCGGGCATTGAGGGCTGCCGCGTCGGCGCAGCGCCGGAGGAGTGCAAACGGGGGGCGTGTGAAGGCGTGGCTCTGTTCCCGGACTGTTCCCGGACTCTGTTCCGACTCTGTTCCGGACGCTGTCGACCCCTTGAATTATTGCGCAAAGAAGTGTAAAATACGTGGGTAAACATTACAAAAGAAGAGGTTTCAAGTGAGTACACAGGACGGGGGCAAGGCTCCGCTGAAGGTAATAACCAGGGAAGAGCTGAAGGCAAGGCGCGAAAAGGAGCTCAAGAGACGCAAAAAAATGCGCGTCGTTTTTGTGGCTGTCTGCGTTTTGATACTGGCTCTTATTGTTTTTCTGGTGGTGCTCGCGGTCAAAGGCATCAAAAAGCTGGTGAGCGGCGCCGGCAGCGCAAGGTCGCATTCCTGCGCGGCGTGGCAGCTGGAATACGGCGGTGAGGGCGAGATCGCGTATACTGCCGGGAGGATATATATTCTCGGGGACAGCAATATCCTGTGCGCTTCGGAAAGCGGCGAGACGCTTTGGACACTTGGCGCGGCGTACAAAAACGGTGTGCTTGTGCCGCTTGCGGACGGTATTATCGCGTTCGACAAGGGCGGCAGCACGATCGCGAGGTACAACGACAGCGGGATGGTGTGGCAAAAGACCATGGACGGCGCCATTGACGCGGTCTCGCTTAACGAGAAGGCCGGAGAGGCGGTCATCAGGCTGGCCCCCGAATCGGGCGGCAGCATGCTGCTGGTGCTCAAGATCAAGGACGAGACGTCCATCGGCGAGACGGTGCTTGAGAAGAAATACACCTCCAATTTCGTGATGGGTGCGGTGGTTTCGCCGGGCGGAAAAAGCCTGGCGGTGTGCGAGCTTACAGAGACTGACGGACACGCGGCCACGAAGCTTACGGTGGCTGACATTTCGACGGGCCGCAGCTACTTCTCGAAAATCATCGAGAACGACACGGTGCCTTACGTGGCCTTCGTATCGGAAAACGTTCTGGCGGCGGCCGGCGGCAAAAACGTTTACGTGGTGGAAAATCTGAACAAGAACACCGCGCAGGCAGCAAGGTTCAGGGAGCTCATTTCGGTGGGCGACACTGGCGAGAAGGTATTGTCGGTCCTGGCCACCGGGGGCCGTGAGATCGCGGCGATCGGCAACGGCGAGGGAAAAACCACCGTCAGCATTTACGACCCGGCCACCGGCAAGACGGACAGCTTCGTGGTCTCCGCAGCCGTGAAGGGTCTGGCCCCCTGCAGCGACGGATTCTTTGCGGTCTACACCGCGGAAAGCTTCGGGGTTTACGATTTTAACGGCACGCTGGCGGCTTCCTGCGAGGAAAAGATCAGCGTGGAAAAGCTCACCTCGGGCGCGGGCGGCTCCTTTGTGATCACAGGGAGCACGGGAATAACGCTCATTGATTTTAAGTGAGCGCGCTGATTACGGAGGATCTACGGATGACGGTTGCGTCGATAATTTTTGATTTGCTGATGGCAGGCCTGGTGGTGGCGGCAGTGTTTGTGGGCCGCAAGCTGGGCCTTCTCAGGATGCTTTTCGCCTTCGGCATCGTGTTTATCGCGGTGCTGCTGGCAAGAATCCTCATGCCCGTGGTCACAATGGGCGTCGAGAAAATGAAGCTCTACGACACCGTGAAGAACGCGTCGCAGGGGAGGATCGTCGAGATAATCGAGAAGGAGGGCAGCCTCGACTTCGACGGCGTGGCCGACAAGCTGAAGCTGCCTGAGTCCGTCAGGAAGAGGGCGGTCGGCGCGGTAGAGGACATTGCCGCCGCCAGGGGCGCCGAGCTGTCAGACAAGCTCTCCTCCTTCCTTGCTTCGATGACCGTGAAGCTTGCCACCTACGGAATACTGGTACTGCTGGTACTGGCGGCGCTCATAATCATTTCGCTGGTCACCAGGCTGGTGCAGAAGATACCCGTGCTCGGCGACATCAACGCCGCCGGCGGAGGAATAATGGGCGTGCTGGTGGGAATTCTGGCGGTGCTCGTGATCTGCATCGTAGCCTTCGCGACGGGGGTCGGCAAGACCTCGGGCGTGCTGGCGGAGGTGGCCTCCGGGTCGCTGCTCATAAAGCTTTTGAATCTGGCGGGCATTATGGGGAGCCTGGTTTGAGCGCGATAACACACGCGGAACGCGCGGACTGCACCCGGCACCCGGCGCTCGACACCCGGCACCCGGCACTTAACAGTTAACACTTGACACACCCAGCTGACGATTTCGCAACATGAAAAAACTGACCGTCAAAACCGTAATAATTCTTGTGACTGCCGCGATGCTTCTTGCGGCTGCAGGCTGCAAAAGCCGGTCCACCGTTTACGAGCGGAAAAACCCGATATACGTCGGATCGCCGGAACCGGGCACCGGCAAGCCCTGGGAGTACGGCCCCGGCAGCAACAGTCCGAACGCGACGCCTGAACCGACGGAGGAGCCTCCGTATGCATTCACGGGCTATGCTTTTTGCGTCATGAACGCCGCGACTGGCGAGATCGTTCTTGCCGAGAATGAAAACCAGCGCAACTACGTTGCCAGCATCACGAAGATTCTGACCGTGCTGACGGCGCTGGATTACTTGTCGGTGGACGAGAACGTGACCTGCGAAAGCGGCTGGCTGGACTTCTTCAAGCGGGACGGCTCGATCGAGTGCTACGGCATCAGGGAGGGCCGCTCCTACAACGTGGGCGACGTGGTGGACATGGCGCTGGTGCGCTCCTTCGGGGACGCGGCGGTGATTCTCGGGAAGTCCACTGAGCGGCGCAGCGGGCGGGATTTCCTTGAGCTGATGAACGGGAAGGCGGCGGAGCTGGGGATGCTTGACAGCCACTTCGACAACGTTATCGGGCTCGATATCGGCAACCAGTTCACCGAGAATTATTCCACCGCAGCCGACGCGGCAAGGCTCATGTCCGCCGCAATCACAAACGAGATCGTCATGAAGGCCTGCTGCGGCAGGGACGTCAAGCTCACAAACGGAACCGTGCTCACCAATACAAGCCCCTTCCTGTCGAAGGGCGCGGGGTCGGAGCTTTACACGGTGATCGGCGGCAAGACCGGCTCCACCAAGGCGTCAGGCACCAATCTGGCGGTGGCCGTCCGCGACAATCAAACGTCGGACGTTTACGCCGCGGTCTATCTGCACGCCAAGGGCGTCACGGTGCTCTCGGCGGAGCTGAACGAGATACTGGAGTACGTTTGCGGGGGATAGGTGCAGCTGTAAGGCCGGAGGCTAAAGGCAGGAGGACCGGAGGCTAAAGGCAAGAGGCCGGAGGCTAAAGGCAAGAGGGCCGGAGGCCGGAGATTTCTGCAGCTGCCAGGTTGAAAGGATTCCGCGTCTGCATTGTACTTAGTGCCGGGTGCAGCTTTGAGGCTTGAACCGGAGTCCGCAAACCGCTATACACAGCAACAAACAAAGGGCAGGTGGAAGTTTGAAACCGAAAACCAAAACACCTAAAGTTAAAAAAACAAGAGAAGAGAAGCGCGCGGAGGCTGCTGCTGCGCACAGGCTGTTCGGCGAGGAGCTGAGAGAGGGCCTGAGGGCCGGCTACGAGAGGCGCTACGAATTTCTGGCCTGGGTGGGCTGCTGGTCCGGCCTGGCTCTGATTTCGCTGTTCTTCACGGGCTGGACAATCAACGCCGACGGCTCGTTCCCGTGGGTCGTGCTGAACGTGGTCTGCAGGGCCTTCTCGCTCATTTTCCTCACATTCGCGGGCACGGTGACGCCCTTCAGGAAGACGCTCTTCACTATTGGGTCCACCGCATGGTGCATCTGGATGCTGCTGCTGTCGCCGGTTTCCTACGGCGTGGCGGTCATTGTGTTTGTGACGGGGCTGCTGATGACGGTGTGGTTCGCCTTTCAGGAGATCCGCCTGTTCAAGCGGGGCAGCATTCGCCCGGTGAGCAGGAAGCTCAGATCCTGGGTGAAGTTCTTCTACGCCATCGCGGGGCTCGCGTTCCTGGTGGAGTTTATTCACGCGCTCAATTTCAGGGTGGCGTACTTCAACATTTCCGCGCCCTTCGTGATGATATTGTCGAACCCGGACAGGTTCATGAGCAACATGCTCATCATTTTTGCCACCGGCACGGTCATCATGATCTGCAAGCGCAAGAAGTTCGCCACGGTGCTTTTTGTGTTCGTCTGGCTGCTGCTCTCGATAATCAGCCTGCTGAAGATCCACAACGTGTACGAGCCGCTGATGCTTCTGGATATTTTTGCGTTCATGGACATGGCGGCGGTGGTGACGAAGTTCCTCAAGTGGTTCTTCTTCCTGCTGCTGGGGGTGGCGGTGGCCGGCCTTGTGGTGCTGCTCGTCTACCTGGCGAAGAAGGAGAAGAAGGCGCACGTCAGAGGAGACAGGGTGATCTTCGCCGCGATAATGGGCGCCGTTGCGTTCCTGGGCTTCGTGGGAGCGTCGCTGCAGCCTTACGCGCAGTTTGAGGAGGCCTTCGCCATCGACAATTATTACAAGCAGGGCTTTGCATCCAGCTTCACGCGCACGCTGGTGCGGTCCATTCCTACCAAGCCCGAGAATTACACCGAGCACGCCTTCGAGGAGGTGGCCGCGATGGTCGACGCGGAGTACGAGCCCCGCGAACCCCTTGGCGTGAAGAACGTGATCGTGATCCAGATGGAGTCTTATTGCGACCCCTACGACATTTCCGAGAGGAATCCGGAAATCTCGTTTGAGTACGACCCGGTGCCCTTCCTGAGAAGCCTCGAGAAGGAATACTCCACGGGAAAGGTGAACGTGCCCGTGTACGGCGGCCAGACCGTCAAGAGCGAGTTCGAGTTCCTCACCGGCGTGGACCTCAAGTCGCTGCCCCACGGCTACAACCCCTTTGTGACCATCCTCAACACCAACAAGGCGGACAGCCTGGCCCGATACTTCAACAGCATAGGCTTCGCCACCACGGCGATCCACAACTACCAGGGCGAGTTCTTCTCGCGCCACCAGGTCTACAACAACATCGGCTTCGACACCTTCGTGCCCATGGAGACAATGGACAACGTGAGACGCCGCGGCAATGACATCTGGGCCGCCGACGACGTGCTGCCGGACGTGATCAGGAAGGCTCTTGACGAGAACGAGGGCCCGAACTTCGTGTTCACGGCGACGGTGCAGCTTCACGGCAACTACCCGGCCATCCCCCGCGAGAAGTACCCCATGACCATAACCGGTCTCGAGGACGAGCACGACAAGGAAGGCCGCCTCCAGTACTACGTGTCGCAGCTTATCGAGTTTGACGAGGCCATGCGCGGCATCGTGGAAATGCTGGAAAAACGCGGCGAGCCCACGGTTCTCCTGCTGTACGCCGACCATCTGCCCCAGCTCACGAATGAGCTTTGCCGCATCACCAACGAGGACACCTTCGCCACCTCCTACTACACCTGGAACAACATCGGGCTCGAAAAGAAGGACGGCCACACCGAGCTGTATCTTCTGTCCACCGAGCTTCTGGAATCCGTGGGCCTCGACGGCGGGTTCATCAATAAATTCCACACCGTGATGAGGACCAAGGACGAAAGCGTCTATCAGACCGCCGCGGATATCGTGGGTTACGAAATGGTCTTCAAGCCCGGCGGCCTTTACGAGGACGGGGTGGAGTACAAGATCGGTCTCTCCAGGCCTGAGCTCATCAGCGTCGAACTCGACGAAGAGGCGTCAGGCACGTTTTCCAACGCCTACCGCCTCAAGGCGACGGGCCTCACCGACAACACCGTCATCACCGTCAACGGCCGCATGTTCAACATCGGGCGCGACGGAGAGTTCGACGCGCATTTCGAGACGGGGCTGAACAAGATCGAACCGGGCGACGTGATAACCCTGAGGATCGTGGGCGAAAGGCTCGGAACGGTCTTCTCGGAGAGCAGGCAGCTCGTGTTCGGGGAATAGGAGCGGCAAAAAACAGAACAGGGTACCTTGAATTGCGACTCCGCGCAAAGCAGATCGGTATGTTTTTCGACGCTCCGACGACAGTCGCGTCTCAAAAGATACCGATCTGCTTTTCCACATTCGTAAACAGAAAGAAACTGCTCTTTGTTATTCATAAATGGTGACAAACCGGTTTTCAGGATTTGATTTCGGAAACGGGGGACGGGAAAAACCATACGCTTTACTTTTTGGCTATACGATGGTAAAATATGCATGTGCGTAAGCTTTGAGCAAGTGATTTCTATATGTCTGTTGTAGTTGTCGAAGATCGAACCGGAGGGATTTATGAGTATCAGAAAAGTCTTTTTTGTATTTGCGCTTATGACTGTCCTGGCTGTTCCTGCATGCAGTTCTCCGACAAAAGATACACCCAAAGGTGTTTACGAGAACTACTTGAATATGTCCCTAAAGGAGGCCATCGAAAGCGAGCC
>JAGDAX010000092.1 GCA_017848335.1 Clostridia bacterium
ATATCAACTATGGACAAAAAGCATTATGAGCAAGAACATGATATCATGGAAGATAACCTGCTTGAACCATCCGTGCAAAAAAAGCCAAGAGTAAAATGGATAATCGGTGCGGTGTTGGCAGTTGTATTGACGGCATCCGCAGCTATAGCCGTTATATCTGTGGTGAATAAAATAAAGAATAAAAGTGAAGTCGATATTCAATTCTCACAAGCGAGTATCCAGTATTTATCATTTGAGGAAATGGTTCCTTATTCTGACGTGATTGTGAAAGCCAAATTTTTAGAAGTCGAGAGAGAACGTCTATACAACAATTACTATTTTACTGTATCAAAGGTATACCACGGAGAGGTATATCAAAAGAAAATACTGGTTAAAGAACGGAGGATTCATGCCTGTGTGATAGGTAGACATGAAGTATCATTCAGCACAGATGACAGCAAATATAAAAAAAATCATGAATACTACCTATTTCTGGGGGATAGAATAACTCCATATTCAGAAATCGATACCTATGCACCGTTCGCTGACGGCGGATATTATCCTGTAAGCAACCCAAGCGACAGCACGATGTATGGCGAATCTCTTTTGGAGCATTCAAAGATTCCTGACAAAGCGTCTTTGAAGTCATTAGAAAATTATTTAATCTCTTTGATCGAGACCGTCTCGTTTGTGAACGAAAGCGATAATAAGTTTATACACGAAACAGATTTGGAAACGGTGGTCCGTAAGTCTGATTATGTACTTGAGGTGACAATCGATGAAGACACCGGAGAAAATGTAAGACACGACACTTACGACAGAGTATTCTATAGCTGTACCGTTGAAGATCCAATACGCGGGAATAACGTAAAACGCGGCGACAAAATCATTGTGATACTTCCGTCAAATAAAGTTAAGCCCGGCGATAGAATTGTAGTTGCGGTGTTCAAGCTTGGTGAGAATCCCGAAAGTCTACATTATTTCTGTTCTTCCCGAAACAGTATTATACCGATAAATCAAAAAGAGGCGATCAGTAAAATAATATCAGATCTGAGCTGACGCAGAAAGGCGCCGTTTTACAAACGGCTGTCGAATACAGTTATGACCTTAGAAACGTGATTCAATTCCTCTCCAAGGAGGAAAAGAATCCATAAAACGATCAAAAGACCGGTTCCCTTCGTAATCGTACGACAGAATACCGGTCTTTTTTGCTGCACCGTCACTTCGTAGATGACGTAATTTGGGGTTTGACTGTTTGGGCTGTTTAATCACGGAACCAGAACATAATTCCGAAAACCCGGGTAATGTCAAGTATTTTTCGCAAATTCTCAAATAGCAGAATGTGAGTCCCTGTCGTTTATCGGCAGCGGATGCCTTTGGCTCCGCTTAAAATCTTTGTAGCAACCGTTCTGTGCCTTTGTCTGCGCCTGTATCGGTCGTCTCTGCTGTGTCTTTGTCTGCGCATGTATCGGTCGTCTCTGCTGTGTCTTTGTCTGCGCCTGTATCGGTCGTCTCTGCTGTGTCTTTGTCTGCGCCTGCAGCTATGCCGGCTTTCTCAACCATGTCGGGCAGCCGTGTCCGGCAACTGTGTCTGCTGAGTCCGCGGCAGCGTGCCGTGTCTGCTATCGTGTCTGCAGTCGATCGCGGATTGCCTCTATACACTCCCCGCGTTTTATTGTATAATCAAACCACGAACTGACTTCGCGCGTAATACAGGAGCGACTTTATGGTATTCAGCGTATCGGTAACGAACCTCATCAATCTATTGTTTATCGCGGCCGGCATCGGCGTGTGCGGGCTTTGCTTCCTGAGCATTTCCTTCGCCAAGCACCTCCGCAAGGAAGTGCGCCGGTATTTTCAGGTCTTCTTCCTGATGATACTGTTTTATATTCACGCGCATCTCGCGCGGCAGCTTATGGACGGTATTCCCGGAGAAGGCGTGCGCACGGCTCTTTACGTGATCACCTTCCTGGAGACTCTTTCCGCGGGGCTCATGACGCATATGATGTCCCTGCTGATACTTGCTGCGGCGAATGCCGAAAAGAAGGCCAAGACCTACGTCATCGTTCTTTACGCGCTGCTTGCGGCGCATACGGCCGTCCTGGTTGCAGGCTGCTTCACCGGCGCGATCTATTATTTTGACGCTGCCAACACGTACCACCGCGGCGCGCTGTACCTGCTCTCCAATATCAGCCCCATGCTGATGATGGCGGTGGACGTCGTGCTGATAGTCCGGTACCGCAAAAATATCGACAATCTGCTGAAGTCTGCCTTCTGGCTGTTTATTGTCGCGCCCGTTGTCGCCATCGTGTTCCAGCTTTTGTTTTTCGGCATACAGTTCATCATTTTCGCCACAGTCGCGGCTGCTGTGTATATGTTCGGCGTCATCATCAAGCTTCAGAACGACGAGTTCCAGAGGCAGCAGCTTGAGCGCACCCGCATTGAGTCGGAGCTGAACCTCGCGTCGGAAATTCAGGCGGACATGCTGCCCAACATTTACCCGGCCTTCCCGGACAGGCCCGAGTTTGACATTTACGCGACAATGAATCCCGCCAAGGAGGTCGGCGGCGACTTTTACGACTTCTTCCTCATTGACGAGGACCATCTGTACATGGCGATGGCGGACGTTTCCGGCAAGGGCGTGCCTGCAGCGCTCTTCATGATGGCGACGAAGATCATTCTCGCGAATAACGCGAAATCCGGCAAGAGTCCCGCCGAAATTTTAAACGAGACCAATGCCGCAATATGCTCCAATAACCGCGAGGAGATGTTTGTCACGGCCTGGCTCGGTGTTTTCGAGATTTCCACAGGCAGGCTCACCGCCGCCAACGCAGGCCACGAATACCCGGTCATCCGCCACGCTGACGGCGCCTTTGAGGTGCTGAAGGACAAGCACGGCTTGGTGGTGGGCGGCATGAGCAGCGCGAGGTACAGAGATTACGAGGTCATGCTCGAGCCCGGCTCCAAGGTCTTTCTGTACACAGACGGCATCCCCGAGGCCACCGACGCGGACGGGAATATGTTCGGGCTGGACCGCATGGTCGGGGCGCTGAACATAAACAGCGGCGCGGAGCCGGAGAAAATATTGGGCAACGTGCAGACGGCGGTCGACGACTTCGTGAAAACGGCGGAGCAATTCGACGATCTGACGATGCTGTGCATGGAATACCGCGGGTAAGCGCTGATTCAGCGCCAAGGTTAAGCCCTCTGTAACGTCAGCCTGATACCGCACTGATTGCGGCGTCAGGCTTTTTCATAACTGCTTGCGGCGTCAGGCTTTTTCATAATTGCTTGCGGCGTCAGGCTTTTTCAAATCATGCCGGAACGCCGGCAGGAACGCCTTCCCGAAGGATCGACGAAGCAGCCCTGAAGCATCGCCGAAGCACTCGTCAAGCCTCCCCGGGGCGTGCCTGAAGCTTCACCGAAGCGTCGCCGGAGCATTCTTGAAGCTATCCTTAAAGAATCTATTTTTATTGATTACTTCCCCCTTTAATGCTATCATTACCCGTGGACAATATGCGCCTTGAACGTCTGCGTGAGATCGCCGCGCAATTACGCGCAGAAACGCCGCGCAATTGACGCGCGGTAACGCAGCGCAGTTGACGCGCAAGGTTTTCCGCATAAAAATCTTAACCACAGGAGGATCGACTATGGATCCAATGTTTCAAAAGCACCGCTTCAGCCTGATGTGGCCGGATTACGAGGCAGGACGTGCCCGCGAGGAGGCCGTCAAGAACGACGCAGTCACCCGCGAAAGCCAGGAAATTATGGAACGCGACGTGAACGCAGCCATGATATTGGAGGGCATGGAGCTTCGCAGCGAGGGGCGCGACTACGTGCTTCGCCGCATCAGCGACATGATCACCGACGAGAGCGTCATATTCTACCGCCAGGCCATTCTCAGGGATTTCCTCAAATACCCGGAGATCGAGATCATGGCCAATTCGGACCTGCTGCCCTTGACGATGCAGCTTGGCCGCATGGAAAAAACCAATCTTGCCCACGACGATGACGTCCGCAAGACAGTGTGGCGCATGGAGCTGCTCAAGGTTTACGTGCAGGCGGTGACGGTGCTCGACCGCATATTCTGCAGCACTTCGCGGACCTTTGAGTCCGAGGGGCTCAGGAAGCTTTGCGAGCTCATTACCGGGATCGTGCAGGACCCCTCCTACAGCGAGCTCAAGGCGCTGCTTCCCAAGCTCAGCGATGACATTCGCGAGATCCAGAGCGTGACTCTCGGCATCAATCTCGACAATGAGCTTCACCCGGTGGAGTCGGTGCTGCTTTCCATCAGCGAAAAGCCCATAAAGAAGAAGGGCCTGCTCGCGAATCTTTTCGGCACCCGCAGCAATGAAGACCGGTACTTCGGCATCGGCACCTTTTACACGATTCTGAAGGACGGCAGCGCCGGGACGCTTGACGCCGCGATAATGCGCGACCTTTCTTCGGTCATGCGTGACACCTTCAAGCACCTGGCGGACTCGCTGAACCGCTTCGAGCGCGTGGAATCCGCGTTCCTTTTCGAGCTTATGCCGGAGATCGCGTTCTACATCGGCGGCACGCACCTTATGAAAAAGCTGCAGAATTCAGGCCTGCCCATGTGCTTCCCCACTCCGCTTCCCATGGAGGAGCGCCGCTTTGAGGTGAAGGACATTTATGACATCAGCTTCGCGATCCGCGTGATGGCCGATACGGGCATCACCAAGCTGGACAACGTGGTGGTCACCAACGACTTCACGATGAGCGACAATGCGGGGCGCATCGGGGTACTCACAGGCGCCAACCAGGGCGGCAAGACCACCATCACCAGGGCGCTGGGCCTTGCGCAGCTTATGTTCCAGGCGGGTCTTCCCGTGGCCGGCTCCTCCGGCGAGATCAGTCCCTGCGACCGCGTTTTCACGCACTTCCCGGAGCTCGAAAAGAATTCCGTCAGCGAGGGCCGTCTTGGCGAGGAATGCGTGCGTCTTGAGCAGATTCTGCCGAAGCTCACGCGCTACAGTATGCTTCTCATGAATGAATCCCTCTCCAGCACGTCCCACCAGGAATGCCTCTTCATCGCCACGGAGATCATGCGCTACCTCAGGAAGATCGGGGCGCGGGCACTTTTCGCGACGCATATTCACGAGCTGGCCGAGAATATTCCGGAGCTCAACCGCGAAGAAGGCCTCTCCGACATGATGAGCCTTGTGGCCGGCGTTGACGAAACCTCCGGGCTCGAGGTCATGACAGAGCAGGGCGTCCGCAAGTTCTCATCGGGCAGCAAGCGCACGTACAAGATCACGCCGATGCCGCCGCAGGGGCGCAGCTTCGCGCTGGACATTGCCAGGACCTACGGCATCAGCTTCGATCAGCTGCTGGATTCGCACAACAAGCTCCAAAGCGAGGGCTGATTCAGCGGCTTCGGATCTGGCTTTGGATGCGGATTTGGCTTCGGCTTCGGATGCGGCTTCGGATGCGGCTTCGGATGCGGCTGAAGCGTCATTCGGCAAAGGCCGGGCCGGGTCTAAAGCGTTGCCTGAAAAAGGCTGCGGCTGCGGCTAAACCGGCGCTTGCTAAGGCCGGAGCTAACCCGCGCTCACATATTTTTGACTCCGTGTCAGGGCGTCTTGCGGCGCAAAACGCTCAAAAGGTTTGTTCAAATGAAATACGTTGTAATTCTGGGCGACGGCATGGCGGACTACCCCGTGCCCGAGCTTGACATGAAGACGCCCCTCGGCGTCGCGCACAAGCCGAATATCGACTATATGGCGGAATACGGCGAGCTGGGCCTTGTGAAAACGGTGCCCGACCACCTCAATCCGCCCGGCAGCGACATCGCCAACATGAGCGTGCTGGGCTACGACCCGGACGAATTTTACACGGGCCGCTCCCCTCTTGAGGCAGTCAGCATGGGCCTCAGTCTCGCTGACGACGAGCTGGCCATCCGCTGCAACCTTGTGACTCTCTCCGACGACGAGCCATACGGGCAGAAGACCATGGTCGACTACAGCTCCGACGAGATCACCACCGCGGAAGCCCGCGAGCTTATCGGGTTTATCAACGAAAAGCTCGGGTCCGACAATATGAGATTCTACCCCGGCGTCAGCTACAGGCATTGCATCGTCCTCAAGACCGACAGCAGCCTGCCGCTTCTTTGCACGCCGCCCCACGATATTTCCGGGCGGCAGATCACGGACTTCCTCCCCAAGGGCTTTATGCACGACGAGCTCATCGAGCGCATGAAGGAGAGCCACAGGCTTCTCAAGGATCATCCCGTGAATATCGCCCGCCGCGAGAAGGGCCTCAGGCCCGCCAATTCCATCTGGCCCTGGGGTGAAGGCCGCCGCCCTGCCCTCTCCGACTTCGAAGCCAAATACGGTCTCAGGGGCGCAGTGGTGTCCGCCGTCGACCTCATAAGAGGCATCGGCCTGTGCGCGGGCATGGAAAATATTATCGTGGATGGCACCACGGGCACGTACAGGACAAACTTCGAGGGCAAGGCTGGTGCCGCCGTCGATTTTCTCCTGAACAGAGGCGATTTTGTATATATTCACATGGAGGCTCCGGACGAATGCGGCCACCGCCACGAAGTGCCCGAGAAGGTCCGTTCCATCGAGTATATCGATTCACGCGTGGTCGGATCCATTGCAAGCCGTCTCAGGGACGCGGGCGTCGACTTCAAAATGCTCATAATGCCGGATCACCCGACGCCGCTGGTTCTGCGCACGCACACCCACGACGCGGTGCCTTACGTGATCTACGACAGCCGTGCGAAGTATCCCCTGAACCCCGGCGCAAGGTACGACGAAGCCTTCGCCGCCGCCACCGGAATTTACAGACCTCTGGGGCACATGATCATGGAAAGCTTCCTTAAGGACGACGTGGCTAACGTGTGATCCGTCCCGGGCCTGCCGGCCTCCGGATATCTTCATACGTTCCGGGGAAGAATGAAGGCCGTGACTCCGCGAAACGCGGAGCCACGGCCCGTCTTATTCAGCAGCACTATTTTGCCCGGGCAGGTCTCCGGTGTTTCTCCCGCCTCTCCCGTTTTTCTGTCTTCCTTTACGCGCTGCGGCAGCTTAGCGCGAAGCACTGCGTTCACTGCTCCGTGTAGAAGGAGGAATACTGCTTGACCTTGAGCCTGTTGATAGCCTTTGCGAGAGCCAGCCGCGAGACGGTATAGTCCTCGTAGGACTGCATTTTGCGCAGCTCGATTTCGGCCTCCTGCATGGCAAGGCGCTCTTTTTCCACGTCAATATCCTCCGGCGCGATGGCGGACTCGCACAGGACTCTTGTCCTGAGTTTGCCGACGCTTATCATGCCTCTGGTGACCGCGCAGACGCGCACGTCTCCGTCAGGCAGAGTGAAAATGATTTTTCCGTCGCTGACGGCGGCGTTCATTGGCGAGTGGGAAGCCATTACGCCCATCATTCCGTCCGGTGCCGGAAACACGAGGGACACGCATTTCCCGACGTAGAAGGGCTTCTCGGGCGTCAGTATCTCAAGATCGAACTCAGCCATTGCCTGCCGCCTCACTTTCGAGCCGCGCCGCCTTGAGCTTCACGTCGTCGATGGTGCCGACGTTGAAGAAAGCGGCCTCCGGATATGCGTCCATTTCTCCGCTGAGGATCGCCTTAAATCCGCGGACGGTCTCCGCAAGGGGAACGTACACGCCCTGAACGCCCGTAAACTTCTCGGCCACCGAGAAGGGCTGCGAGAGGAACCGCTGGATTCTTCGCGCGCGCCACACGACGGTCTTGTCCTCGTCGCTCAGCTCGTCCATTCCGAGTATCGCAATTATGTCCTGAAGCTCGCGGTAGTGCTCAAGCGTCTCCTGAACCCTTCGCGCGGTGTCGTAGTGCTCCTGCCCCACGATCTCGGGCTCGAGGATCCTCGACGTCGATTCGAGGGGATCCACCGCCGGATAGATTCCCTGCTCCGCGATCTTTCTGCTGAGAACAGTCGTCGCGTCAAGGTGTGAAAAAATCGTGGCCGGCGCAGGGTCCGTAAGGTCGTCCGCGGGCACGTACACCGCCTGCACCGACGTCACCGAGCCGTTCCTGGTGGAAGCGATGCGCTCCTCAAGCTCGCCAAGCTCATTGGCCAGCGTGGGCTGGTAACCCACGGCCGAGGGCATTCTCCCGAGAAGCGTCGAGACCTCGCTGCCCGCCTGGATGAATCGGAAAATATTGTCGATGAAGAGCAGCACTTCCTTGTGCTCCTCGTCCCTGAAATGCTCCGCCATGCGAAGCCCTGCAAGAGCGACGCGCATTCTCACGCCCGGGGCCTCGTTCATCTGTCCGAACACCATGGCGGTCTTCTCGAGAATGCCGCTCTCGCGCATTTCCATCCACAGGTCGTTGCCCTCGCGGCTGCGCTCGCCCACACCCGCAAAGACGGAAAATCCGCCGTGCTCCGTGGCAATATTGTGTATAAGCTCCTGTATCAGGACCGTCTTGCCAACGCCTGCTCCGCCGAAAAGGCCGATTTTTCCGCCCTTCGCGTAAGGCGCCAGCAGGTCGATGACCTTGATGCCCGTCTCAAGAATCTCCTCGGACGTCTTGCGCTCCGAATAGACCGGCGCGGGCCTGTAAATGCACTCCCTGCGGGTACCGTTTTCCTTCGTCAAAGGCTTTCCCCCGTCAAGAGGGTCGCCCAGCACGCCGAAGACCCTGCCCAGCACCTCTCTGCCCACAGGCACGTCGATCGGAGCACCGCAGGCAGTGACCTTCATACCTCTGTAAAGACCCTCGCTGGGGCCGATCATGACGCAGCGCACAAAGCCTTCGCGGGTATGCTGCCATGCCTCCATGACGCGCTCCTCACCGCTGACGGTCACAGTCAGCTTTTCGCGAATTTTAGGCAAATTCACATCCTCCGGGAAGGCCACGTCCACGACGGACCCGGACACCCCGGCAATCTCGCCGGTCAAAAGATTATCCGTGCTGTTGTTTTTCATTTTTGCGCTCTTTTCCCTGTCGTTTTGAATCCTGCCGTTTTGCGTTCCGCCTTTTTGCGTTCCGCCGTTTTGCGCTCCGCCGTTTTGCACTCCGCCGTTTTGCGCTCCGCCGTTTTGCGCGCGGCCACCCTGCGGCAGGTCGTTTTGCTGCTTCTTCTCCGCGGCTCTCCTGAGCGTCTTGGCGCCCGAGGAAATTTCCGTTATCTCGCGTGTAATTTCCGCCTGCCTCTGACGGTTGTAGCTTATGCGAAGCCGCCGCAGGATCTCGTCCGCATTCTCGCCCGCCGACTGCATCGCATTCATCCGGGCCTCCTGCTCGCTGCAGTAGCTGTCGACCAGCACACCGTAAAGAAATCCCGTCAGGTATCCCGGTATTATCTGGCTTATCAGCTTGTCCGGATTCGGCAGAAAGGCTCTCTCCTGACTGTCTTCAGGCGCATCGCCTTGCTGAAAGCGGCTCTGATCCAGCGGCAGAATGCATTTAAGGCAGCATTCCTGGCCGTGCCCGGGAAGGTAGTCCATATACAACACGTCTATCCGTGAATACTCCCCGGAGTCAAACCCTGCAAGCAGCTCCGCGCAGATCCTCTGGGCCTCCTTTATGGTAGGGGCGTCCGCAGAATAGAGGAACGACTCCTTGACGGGCGCTCTTCGCGCGCGAAAATGCTGCCGGCCGTACTCGCCCACCACAAAAAGCGAAAGCTCCGGGTCCTCCCGCAGCAGCCTTTCGGCCTCGCGAATCACGGTATGGTTGTAATTGCCGGCCATGCCCTTGTCGGAGGTGATGATAAGGAGCGCGTTTTTTCCGCCCCTGCAGTCCGCGTCCTCCTCCCGGTCCGCGTGTCTGAAATACGGGTTTTTATTGTCGGGCATCTGCCTCAGCAGCAGCGCGATTTCCTCGCAAAGGGCGTCGAAATACGGTGTGGTCAGCTCCACCTCCTGCCTTGCGTGGCGCATTTTGACGGAGGAGATCATATACATCGCGTCAGTGACCTTTTTGGTCTCGGTGATGCTGTCCATTCGGGTTTTGAGCTCGGCTCTGCCGGACATTCGGTATCCTCCTTCCCCGTGAATCGATGCGCGTTAATGCGGCGGCGTGCCGCGGACTGCAGGTGCGTTCCTGCCGCGGATCGCAGGTGCGTTCCTGCCACGTACCTTAGGCGTAAGTCCGCGAAGTCGTTCTGCTAAGCGTAAGTCCGCGAACGTTGTTCTGCCACACGTAAGACCTCGAACGAAACGACCTGCGTAAGACTGCGAACGGTCAGCTGCGGCTCAATCCGCGAAAGCTTTTCCGCGGAAATATTCCCTTCCCGCCTCGAGAATTTCGTCCCTGAGCTCCTGCGAGTGCATCTTCTCGTGCTCGATGCGCAGCGTGATGGTGCTGTGTTTATTCCCGAACCAGGCGAGAAAGTCGTCCCTTACCGCGCAAACCCTGCGCGCGGGCACGTCCATAAACCGGCCGTCCTGGGCCACCAGCAGAAGCACCACCTGCTGCCACAGCCTCAGCGGCGCACGGTTCTTTTGGCGAAGAAGCTGCATAAGCCCCGCGCCGTACAGAAGCTGCCTCTTTGTCTGCTCGTCAAGGTCGCTGCCGAACTGCGAAAAGACCTGCATTTCCCTGTATTGGGCGAGGTCCAGCCGCAGCGTCCCCACCGCCTTCTTCATGATGTTCGTCTGCGCCGCGCCGCCCACACGCGACACCGACAGACCGATGTTTACCGACGGCCGCTGGCCCGCGTTGAAAAGCTCGCTGTCCAGGAATATCTGCCCGTCCGTGATCGAGATAATATTGGTGGGAATGTACGCGGAAATGTCCCCCGCCTGCGTCTCGACAATGGGAAACGCCGTCATGCTGCCACCGCCAAGGTCATCCGAAAGCTGGGCCGAGCGCTCTAAAAGCCTCGAATGCAGATAGAACACGTCGCCCGGATAAGCCTCCCGCCCCGGCGCGCGTTCCAGCAAGAGGCTGATGGTCCTGTAAGCAACCGCGTGCTTCGAAAGGTCGTCGTAAACTATAAGCGTGTCGCGGCCGTGGTACATAAAATATTCCGCCACCGCACAGCCTGCATAGGGCGCGATGTACTGCATCGAGGGCGAATCACTTGCCGGGGACGACACGATGACCGTGTAATCCAAAGCGCCCGCCTCCCTGAGCGTCTGCATCAGCTTCGAGATGGCGCTGGCCTTCTGGCATATGGCCACGTAGACGCAGACCACGTTCTTGTTCTTCTGATTCAGAATGGTATCCACCGCCACGGACGTCTTGCCGGTCTGGCGGTCGCCGATGATAAGCTCGCGCTGGCCGCGCCCGATCGGGAACATCGCGTCAATACTCAAAATGCCTGTCTCAAGCGGCCTCGAAACCGGCTTGCGGCGGACGATCCCCGGCGCCGGGCGTTCGAGGGGATAGTACTTCTTGGCGCCTATCGGCTCTCCCCCGTCGATCGGATTCCCGAGAGGATCTATCATTCGCCCGAGAATCCTGTTGCTGATGGGTATGCCGGCGGTGCGCTTCGTCCTGACCACACGCGACCCCGCGACAATATCCGAGCTGTCGCCGAAAAGCACTATTCCTGTGGTTCCGTCCGTCCTGATGTCGAGGGCCATGCCCTTGACGCCGCACTCAAAAAGCACGATCTCGCCGTACACCACGTCCCTGAGCCCCTGAATGACGGCAATGCTGTCTCCGACGGAGACCACCTGCCCCACCTGCTGATAGCCTGTATTTAGGGAAAAACCGGCAATATCCTCCCTTATAAGCGAGACGATCTTCTCGCCCTCCGGATCCTTCGGAAGCGCCTGCACTGTCTTTCTGAACTGGCGGATCCTGCCAAGGGTGCTCCAGTCGTAATTGTCGTCGCCCACAAATATATTGAAGCCGTCCACCGCCGCAGGGTCCTTGTGGATCACGATTTCGACGTTCGAGGCCTCCGTGCCGTATTTTTGGGCCATGACCGCGCGAAGCTTCTCGCGCTGCTCCTCAGTGGGCGGAACAACGCAGCGTATCTCGACCTGCAGCTTTGCGGGCTCCTTTTCCGGTACGTTATCTATTCCGTTAAGAGAATCCCGGGCGCTCATGAGCCGCTGTCCTCCTGTTTGCTGCGCGGCGAGCCGCCGTTCTGCTGATCGTTCCGCGGCGATCCGCCGTTCTGCTGATTGTTCCGCGGCGAGCCGCCGTTCTGCTGCGCGGGCGCGGCTTTCGATTGGCCCGCTTTGTTTCCCGCCGTCCCTGAAGCCTGCTCAATAAAAGCGTCGTAAAGCTCCTGAGTGCGCTCCGGTGTGGCGGTATCCGCAAGAAGCTTCTGGGCCGCGCTGATGACCAGCTCCCCGATCTCGGTCTGCGCCGAATCGAGAATCTGTTCCTTGCGCTTCTCCGCGTCGGCCTCCGCCTTCGCCACTATCGCGTCGGCCTCCGCTTTCGCCGAGTCAATGTACGCCTTCGCGGTATCGGCGGCTTCTTGCTCTATTTTCAGGCGAATTGCCTCTGTTTCATTCTCGAAGGCAGCCAGCTTCTGCTCATATTCCGCTCTGGCGCTCTCGGCCTTGAGGGCGTTCTCGCGGTTTTCCGCGTCGCGGGCCTCAAACTGCTGCTGTCTCTTTTCGATAAACTTTCTGACCGGATTGAACAGCAGAAGCGTCAGACCGCCCGCCAATATGACGAAGTTCAGCATGTGCAGCAATATCTGAACAAAATCAATGTTTAAGGGCATAAAAATACCTCATTCCCGCTTCCCCCTGCGCACGTCTCTGCAGTCTTTGCGCTGACGCCTGCATTGAATCCTGCATTGACCTTCGCGTCAACGCTTTCCTTTGCTCCCGCAGTTCCTGCTGCGCCTGCATTGGCGCATGTACGTTTGCGTGCACTTAGCGCGCGGCATTTGCGTATGTCTGTGCGTTTGCGAAACGGCACGGAAAAGCCTGTTAATTATATTCTGTGTATATGCACCGCGGTGCTTCACGGCCGGCGTCGGTTCGCGGCGTTGCTTCGAAGAATTTGTCAGTCCCGCCGAAAACGCTTCGCGGAAACAGTCATCCCATCCGGTGCCCCGCCGGGCGCTGGCCCGCAGCCTGACCTACAGCACGAAAATTATAAGGATCGCCACGATCAGCGCGTAAATAATACCCGTCTCGATAAACACGAGGCCCAGCATCATTGCGGAGTTTATCTTGTCGGACGCCTCGGGCTGACGCGCCATGCTTTCGGTGCTCTTGGCTATTGAAAGTCCCATGCCCACAGCTCCGAAGGCCGCGGCCACACCTACCGCAATTGCCGCGGCAAGCGCCTTTGTCCCGATATTGCCGGACTGCTCCTCATCTGCGGCGCCTGTGGCATCCGCCTGCTGCGCGCCGGTGGTTTCGGTTGTCTGTGCCCCGATGGTTTCGGTTGTCTGTGCGCCGACGGTTTCGGTTGTCTGTGCGCCGACGGTTTCGACCGAACCGCCCTCCGCGGCGAAAGCCGTCACAACACCCGACGCGAATACCGTCAATACAAAAACCGCAAAAAGAGCGCACACAATGCGCTTAAAATTCCTGCTCATTCTTTAACACCCTCACTTTCGCTCTCAAGGTTCTTTCTGGAACGTTTTTTATTCTTCTTTTTAAAAGGCTCGACCGCCTCGCCGTAGAAAATCGACACCAGCACGGTCAGCACGTAGGTTTGTATTATCGCGTGAAGGAGCGTGAATAAAACGCCCACGATCACGGGAAGCACGAAGCTCAGCGCAACGTAGTGGTAGACCAGCTCGGACACCAGCAGCCCGCTGAGAAGCGCGCCGTACAGACGGAAGCTCATTGAAATAGGCAGCGAAAAGTCCTTCAGCACGCGCAAAGCGCCCTTCGGTCCGTTCGAGAAAAGCCCCGCGCCCAGGATCACCACGAAGGACAGCACGCCCATCGCAAGCGCCCCGTTAATGTCCGCCAGCGGCGCCGGAAGCGTAATCGATCTGCTCTCCGCAGAGAGCGCCTGTATGCCGAACAGTTCAAAAACCGTGCTGAAGAAAATGTAAACCCCGGCGCTGAAAATATATGCCGAAACGAAGGTCACCCATCGGGAGGCCCGCTCCGACGCCATGCCGCCGAAGAAGTCGACAGCCTTTTCGATTACCGCCTGGAGCTTGCCGGGCACGGTCTTAAACCGCGGGATCGCGAATATGCGGATCAGCAGCGCGGCGATCAAAAGCACCGCAGTCACTATGTACGCGGAACCCACCGCAGGATTCACCTTCAGCCCGAAGAACGAGATCTTGTTCCTGTCGTGAAGCACCAGGTCGCGCATAGCCTCGCGGATGCTCTCATTTTCGCCGCGTCCGAGCCCGACAATAAGCACTGCCGCCAGCAGCCCGACGATCAAAACGATCCAGACAATGAGGAACACTCTCAGCCTGACTTTCCTATCTTTTTTCAACGCGACATCACATCCTATCGAGTCCTGTCGAGGCAGCAATTACGCGGTCTTGAAGTCTTTAAGTCATGGGAGATTATAATACAAACGCGCCCGAAAATCAATCGGAACGCGAGTTTTGGTCCGGTCAAACCGGTGAAATATTTGAGGTGAAATACGTAAGGCGAAACGTTTGAAATGCGTGAACAGGCGCAGCCGGGCAGTGCATCGGCTCACGTCCCGAGTCCATAACTCAAAATGCAGACGCGGAATCCGATTCATTCATCAGCTGCCGAAAATCTCCGGCATTTGGCCTCTGTCCTTTGGCCTCCGGCCTCTGGCCTTGCACCTGGTACCGGGCACCGGGCGCTTGGAACTCCCATCTGTCAGACCGCATACCCCTCCGCCTTCAGGAATTCATATATATTCCTGTGCCCGCTGAAGTCCTTGGCGGCATATTTGTCAAAGCCACGCTCGTCCACAAAAAAGATCTCCCGCGCGCCCTTCACGCCGCCCCTGCGGAAAATAAAATAGACCACGTCCCTGGAACGTACCACTCGGCTGAGCTCAGAGTAATATATAACAGCGTCCGCCTGGTCGCCTTCCACGATGATCCGGTCCCTTAGGAACAGGGATCTCGTAGCCAAAGCCTCAACCGGGGCGCCGGAGCCGACGGTGGTCAGCACCGAAATTATCCCTATAATTCCGAGAAAAACTGTCACCCCGCCTGAGACCAGCTCCAGGTTGTGAAGGCTCGCGAACACGTTCTTGTCGAGTATCCTGAGCACCACGCAGACGGCAGTAAAAACGAGGCCGCCCGCCACAAGAAACACGTAGCAAAGCAGCGTCCTGCGGTACAGAAAGCTCCTGACCTTTTTCATGAGCTCAGGCGTAGCGACGGTCGTATTTTCCGCAACAATAACCTCCTGCGCAGCGTCTTCCGGGGCGCCGCCGTCTTCCGGGGCGCCGCCGTCTTCAGGCGCGCCGCTCTTTCCTTCGGAGGTATCTTCTATAAAATCTTCAGTCATTTTCAGCACCCTGAATCGCCTTGTTGTAAGCAGCGTCATCAAACCGGCCGCGTCGTAAGATTGGCCGAATCGCCTATCCGGCCGCATCGTTAGATCGGCCGCGCCGCCTATCTGACTACGTCGTCAAAAGAAAAACCGCTGCCGCCCTGTACGTGAGCCGCAAAAAGTCCTGCGGGATATTCCCGCGCATCTCGCAATAATGCAAAAGCGCAGGCAGCTTTTCCTTGAAACTGCTCTCCTTGAGCCGTATGCCGCGTTCCGCCAGCATACCTCGTCCTTCGCTGTCAAAAAGCATCATGACGGCCGCGCCTCTTGCCGCGGAGTTTTCCCGCAGCACATTCTTCGGAATCACGCCGTCGCCCTTTGGAACCACGCCGCCGTTCGGAATCACGCCGCCGTTCGGAATCACGCCGCCGTCCTTTGGAACCGCGCCGCCCGCGGCGAGCGGAAAAACAGGCGCTCGTCCCTTATTGAGCGTATAAAAATACAGAAAATCATTCGGGTCATCCGGGCAAAATGCATCGCGCCGGCTCCCGGAAGCAAACGTACTGTCGGGCAGAT
>JAGDAX010000093.1 GCA_017848335.1 Clostridia bacterium
GAGTGTGTAGCATGCGGCGCATGCGCGGCAGGATGCCCCGTGGATTGCATCAGCGAAGGCGACGGCAAATATGTTATCGACCCTGAGCAGTGCATCGAGTGCGGAAGCTGTGAAGAGGTTTGCCCGGTTGGCGCTCCTCAGAAGGAAGATTGATCAGAGAATATTGAAGGCAAATCTTTTGCCGCAAATTCCGTCAATTATTGATTGCCTGCATTTGCTGCAGGCGGAAATATAAATGAGACCCGCGGCTTTTATGTATTTCTCGGCCGCGGGTTTTCTGATTGTTCAGGGGCCGGGGCACCGATGGATTTCACACTGAGAGAAGATTTCACACTGAGAGAAAATGAACAGATAGACGATCTGATGGTGAGCGGCCTGCGTATCATCCAAAACAACAAGGCCTTCAAATTCGGCACGGATGCGGTGCTTCTCGCGCGCTTTGCGGAGGTGTCTCAGGGGGACCGTATCATGGACCTCGGGACCGGCAGCGGAATCGTTCCGCATTTGCTTTACGCCCGCGATCACGGTATTCGCGTGACCGGAATCGATATTCAGGAGGATATGGCGGATATGGCCGGAAGAAGCGCCGCCATGAACGGTATCGGCGCGGCGCTGGATTTTTTGTGCTGCGACGTTAAAAACGTCCGGGAGCTTTTTACGAGGCAATCCTTTGACGCGGTGACGACCAATCCGCCTTACAAGGCCTGCGGCAGCGGGATCCCCAATCCCGATTACCGCAAATACGTGGCAAGGCACGAGGTGCTGGCGACGCTGGAGGATTTTATTGCTGCGGCGGAGTGGCTTCTCAAGCCCGGCGGGCGGTTCTTTATGGTCGAGCGGCCGGACAGACTGTGCGACACGATGGAGCTTATGAGGAAATATTCCGTAGAGCCCAAGAAGCTTCAGTTCGTCCAGCGTGATCCGGGCAGCGCGCCCGTGCTTTTCCTCGTGAAGGGCATTAAAAACGCCGGAAGGGAGCTCGCCGTGGAGGCGCCGCTCGTTCTTTCGGAGGAGCACGCGGCCTTTTGAGCGGAGGCATTTTATCGGCCGCTCTTTTCGGGCAGCCATTATCATACAGGATAATCAAATCATATGCTTTACGTTGTCGGAACACCAATAGGAAATCTGGGAGACGTTACGCTGCGGGCGCTGGAGACGCTCAGGAGCGTCGATTTCATATGCGCCGAGGATACCCGGGTGACGCTGAGGCTGCTCTCGCATTTCGAGATCAAAAAGCCTCTTGTGAGCTATCATGAGCACAACAAGCTTGAGCGCGGCCCGGAGATCGTCGCGAGGCTTCAAAAGGGCGAATCCTGCGCTCTGGTGAGCGACGCGGGAATGCCCGGCATTTCGGATCCGGGGGAGCACCTTATCGGGCTTTGCATCGGGAATGACGTACCTTACACCGTGATCCCGGGGCCGGTGGCCTTTGTGACGGGCGCGGTAATGTCCGGATTCCCCACAGGCGAGATCACGTTTATGGGCTTTGTTCCGCAGAAGAAAAAGGACTCGGCGGAGTTTATGGAGAGGCTCAAAGCCAAAACAGGGACTGTGTGCGTTTATTCGGCGCCGCATGATATTGTCGGGACGCTTAAGCTGCTTCGCGGGACTGTTCCCTCGAGGAGGCTGGCTCTCGCGCGCGAGCTCACAAAGATCCACGAAGAGGTACTGCGCGGCACGGCGGAGGAGCTTATCGCGTACTATGAGAACACGCAGCCGCGAGGCGAATACGTTATCGTGATCGGCCCGCCGGACAGTTTGTCAGGCGATGGGCTTTCGCCCGCGGGCGACGCTGCGGAGGTCGATATTGCCGGTTTTCTTAAAAAAGTCGACGGTTATCTGGAATCGGGGATGAAGCGCAACGACGCGCTGAAGGCGGCCGCAGCCGATTTCGGGTTGAAGCGCAAGGAGGCCTATGACCTTTATCAGGGAGCACTCGATGAGCAATAGATCACGGCGAAAGGCACAAAAGGATATTCTGCTGCTCTGCCTTTACTACAGGCCCGAGAGCAAGGCCACCGCGGTGCTGGCCGGCGAGACAATGGAAGCCCTCGCAGGCCAGGGCTTCTCGGTGGACGTCTTCTGCGGCTGCCCGAAGGATCTCGCAGGACAGGAGTCCGGCGCGAAGCTGCCCGCCAATGAAACCGTAGGCCGCGTGAACGTGAAGAGGCTGCGATACGCTTCCTTCAGGAGCAAGAACGCCTTCGCGAGGCTGGCAAACTACTTCGGCTTTTATTTCAGCTGCCTTCTCAGGGTGTTTTCCTTCAGAAATTACGCGGCTGTAGTGTCCTACTCGAACCCGCCGATGGTGACGAACCTGCTCAATACAGCCGCGAGGCTTTTCGGATGCAAAACGGTTTTCATCGTCCACGACGCCTATCCGGAGATCGCGATCAAGACAGGCTCCTGCAGCGGGAACGGCATTATGGCCGCGGCAATGCGCCGCATCAACAAAAAGCTTTTCAGGAGGCTTGACAGGTTGGTCTGCCTTTCCGACGAGATGCGCGACTTTTTCATAAACGAGAGGCATTTTCCGCCCGATAAGGTGGCGGTGATCCCAAATTGGCACAGAGATCTCATGGGGAGCGAACCGGCTGACTGTTCCGCCAACGGTTCGATAAACGATTCCGGCAGCGGTTCGGGCAGCGGCTTTTCCGGCAGCGGTCCGGGCAGCGGCTTTTCGGGCAGCGGTCCGGCTTGCTCTGCGGAATCCGCGGAGTTCGTCTGCGGCTATTTCGGCAATATGGGCGTCTGCCAGGACATGGAAACGCCTGTTAAGGGCATCCTTTCCATGAAGAACGAGCCCGGCGTGAGGTTCGTGCTGGCAGGAGACGGCACCAAATTCGACCGCGTGAAGGACGCACTTGGCGGCAGTGAAAACGCCTCGGTGCGCGGGTTTTTGACCGGCGCCGAATACGGCAAGGCGCTTCAGGAATGCGGGTGCCTCGTGGTGAGCCTTTGCGAGGGCCTTGCGGGCTATTGCGCGCCCAGCAAGTTTTACTCCTACCTTATGGCCGGAAAACCGGTGATAGTAATTTCCGACGGCAAGGATATGGCTCGCGATATCGGGAATTACAATTGCGGCTTTGTGGTGAAAAACGGTGACGCGGAAGGCTTTTGCGCTGCCGTAAACAGGCTCAAAAACGACAGAAAGCTTGCTGCCCAAATGGGACTTAACGCGAGGCGCTGCTATCTCGAGAATTATACAGGCAGAGAGAGCAAGGAAAAATATGCGGAGCTGTTTAAGGAGCTGCTGAGCGACAGGGAGGCGGAATAAGGCGCCCGGCGCTTTTTTTCGCGAAAATCTTGACAAAACCCGGTTTCAAGTGCTAACATTAAACGTTTGAAGGGCGTTGTTATCGCGTTGCGAGGTTCGCCCCTGTACCAAGCAAATGAGGTGTCTATATGAAATACAATGTCGGAGTAATCGGAGCCACGGGTATGGTTGGCCAGAGATTCTTGCTTCTCCTCGAAAATCACCCCTGGTTTAACGTAAAAGTGCTGGCAGCCAGCGGCCGCTCAGCGGGCAAAACGTACGAAGAGGCTGTGGGCGAGCGTTGGAGACTTGCTGCGCCGATGCCTGAAAAATTCAAGAGCTTCGTCCTCAAGGACGCAACGGAGGATATTGACGAGATTGCCGGTGAGGTGGATTTCGTTTTCTGCGCGGTCGACATGAAGAAGGACGAGATCAGAGCCCTTGAGGAGAACTACGCGAAGCACGAATGCCCGGTTATTTCCAACAACAGCGCCAACAGGCTTGTGCCGGACGTTCCGATGATCGTTCCGGAGATCAACCCGGAGCACGCGGAGATCATTCCGTTCCAAAAGAAAAGGCTGGGCACGAAGCGCGGCTTCATCGCGGTCAAATCCAACTGCTCGCTTCAGACCTACGTGCCGGCTCTTCAGCCGCTCCGCAGGTTCGGCATCGACAAGGTGCTGGTCTGCACTTACCAGGCGATTTCGGGCGCGGGCAAGACGTTCGCCTCCTGGCCGGAGATGGTGGATAACGTTATTCCGTACATTGGCGGGGAGGAGGAGAAATCCGAGATCGAGCCGCTCAAGCTTTTCGGCTCCATCAGGGACGGCGCGATCGTTCCCGACAGCGATATGTCCTTCACGGCCCAGTGCATCAGAGTGCCTGTGACGGACGGCCATATGGGCGCGGTGTTCGTCAAATTCCGCGAGGTGCCGGAGATCGATACTATTCTCGAGCTCTGGAACAATTACGAGAATGAAGCGACACGCATGGATCTGCCTTCCTCGCCCGAGAAGTTCCTCCGCTACTTCACGGAGGACAACAGGCCCCAGACGAAGCTGGACAGAGACAACGACCGCGGCATGAGCGTTTCCCTGGGCAGGCTCCGCAAGGACACACAGTACGATATCAAATTTGTGGGAATGGCCCACAATACTCTTCGCGGTGCCGCAGGCGGCGCTGTGCTGATGGCAGAATATCTCTGCGCCAAGGGATACATTGAGAGCAAATAAGTTCCCCGGTTCCTAGTGTGACATTATTTTTACAGGAGATAAAAGATGAAGCAGGTTGTTTTCGAAGGCGCCGGTGTTGCGCTCATTACACCTTTTAAGGGTGAATTTGCCGAGAAGGTTGATTACGATAAGCTTGACGAGATCATCGAGTTTCAGATAGCCAACAAGGTCGACTCCATTATTATTTGCGCCACCACCGGAGAAGCGGCGACTATGCCCGACGAGGAGCATCTTGCCGTGGCAAGGCACTGCGTCAACACGGTCGACGGCCGTATTCCTGTCGTGGTAGGCACGGGAAGCAACGACACCGCACACGCCGTCAAGCTCAGCAAGAGCGCCCAGAAGATGGGTGCCGACGCCATTCTTACGGTGGCTCCGTACTACAACAAGACGTCCCAGGAAGGCCTCGTGAAGCACTTCACGCAGATCGCGGCCAGCATCGATATTCCGGTGCTCCTATACAACGTGCCCGGCAGAACGGGAATGAACATCGAGCCCAGGACCTACGAGAGGCTCTGCAGGATTCCCAACATCAACGGCGTCAAGGAGTGCAATATGAGCCAGGTGCTTGAGATGGTGGCCCGCTGCGGCGACGATCTCAATATTTACACGGGCGAGGACGGACAGGTGTTCCTGCCTGTGCTTGCCGGCGGCTATGGAGTTATTTCCGTGGTGGCAAATTTCGCCCCTGAATATATGCACGACCTGGTGATGAGCCTGCGGAAGGGCGACGTTAAGAAGGGACTGGAGCTCCAGACCAACGTGCTCGAGCTCGTGAAGGCGCTTTTCTGCGAGGTCAATCCGATGCCCGTCAAGGAAGCCATGAACATGCTCGGCTTCAACGTGGGCAAGTGCAGGATGCCTCTCTGCGACATAAGCGACGAGCACAAGGAACAGGTCAGGACAGCCCTCAGGAATTTCGGACTGCTGGGTGACTAAGCTTACGAGCGTAACGGTTAAAGCGTTTAAGCGCTCGGGAGCTTAGGAGTTTGAGAGCCCGGAAGCTTGAGGCTTTGTTGCTTTGAGAGCCGCTTTGGTCCGTTTGAGCTCGTTTTAAGCCCGTTTGAGCTGTTTTGAGCTCGTTTGAGATCTTGATATAATTGCAAAAGACGCGCCGCCATGCTATCATATTAGAGGCGGCGCGTTTGGTTAGGCGCGTTCTGCCCGGCGCATATTTGCATTATTCCGCGACGTGAGGTGCGACAATGAAAGGCATTATTCTTTCCGGCGGTCTCGGTACCAGAATGTATCCGGTGACGAAGGCGATTTCCAAGCAGCTGCTGCCGGTTTACGATAAACCGATGATATTTTACCCGCTTTCGGTGCTGCTTCTGGCCTCCGTCAGGGACGTGCTGATCATTTCCACGCCCGAATCACTGCCGCTTTACCGGGAGCTTCTGGGCGACGGCAGCCGGCTGGGAATTTCCATAAGCTACGCTGTGCAGGAGAGCCCCAAGGGCATTGCGCACAGTATTATTGTCGCGGAGGAGTTCATTGGCGACGACAGCTTCTGCCTCATTCTCGGGGACAATATATTCTACGGCCAGGACCTTACCGCCAAGCTGTCCGAGGCGGCGGCGCTTCTCGAGTCCGGAGAAAAGGAGGCTGTGATATTCGGGTACATGGTCAAGAATCCGTCGGATTTCGGCGTCATAGAATTTGACCGCGAAGGCCGCGTGATCTCGATCGAGGAGAAGCCCTCGAGCCCCAAGTCGAACTTCGTGGTGCCGGGCCTGTATTTTTACTCGAATTCCGCCGTGGATTTCGCCAAGAAGCTTGCGCCGTCCAAGAGGGGAGAACTGGAGATCACCGCGCTCAACAACGTTTACATCGGCCGCAGAAGCCTTCACTGCATGGAATTCGGCAGGGGCTTCGCGTGGCTTGACACCGGCACGCCGGAGAGGCTGCTTCGCGCGGCTGAGTTTATTGAAACTGTGCAGAACAACCAGGGCTTTTACGTCTCCTGCATCGA
>JAGDAX010000094.1 GCA_017848335.1 Clostridia bacterium
CTTTTACGAAATCAGCCTCTGAAAATAGCGTTTCAAATCATCTTCTTTATTCATCCATTCGTCAAGCATAGGAATTAGAGTATGGCGCTCAAACTGTTTCCAACAGCTACCATGATAATATATTTTGCCGCTTATTCTGTCGAATTCAAACGAATTCGGCGAATTGGTAAGAAAAACAAGCCTTTTGGCAGGATACTCATTTAGTTCGAACAGTTCCATACTGTAATGAAGCCCAACGGATAGCCAAATTCTGAGCCATTTAACGTCACGGCTTAACCAACCTTCCAGAATGTCCGAGTTCACCATCGGTAGCAGTGTGTAAGAACCAAAGCTTTCACAATCTTTCAAATCATCAAAAACATGGTTGACGACACGAATAATATCGCATTTTTGCGGTCCTCCCGAACAGTCTTCTCCAACTTTTTGCAAAACAACGTATTTCCCATATAACTCCTTTTTCTTTGCCTGCGAAGATGACAATCTGTAGGCATAAACATCCCATTGATTCCAATTTGTGGCAATGAAAATATCATTGTTTTTCGAATGTTTGATTGGTCGTTTAGGCTTTCTGCCGGCAATACAATCATTTATCAAATTATCTAACCTATCTACCCATTTTCGTTTAGATTTTTCGTCAAGCCAGAACGAACCAAAAGTATCGTGTTCTCTCAGCGACATCAATTTCTTCAAATGCCGTTCCTCGACCACGTCACATTTCCACTCTGCATATACGAGTGCAGAAAGACAAAAAACAATTTCTTCTTCGTCAGTCTCTTTTAGTTTTTTTTCTGCTTGAGCGAAAGCTGCTTCTAGACCGGATTTCTTAAAAGAATCCACGAAGTTATCATAAACATCAGAAGATATATCATTGCCCAGTATATCTGTACTCCAAACTCCCATTTTTTATCCCTCAGTTTGACTATTCCGGATCAACCCAGCTCTGGATCATTCCTAAAACGGCACTAAAATCGTCTCTAAAAGAGTTCCACTTTCCTCTAGCTATAGAGTTAATCAAATTATTTAAGTTTACTAAAGAAAAAGAAGTAAGTAAAGTTTGCTCCATTATCGGGCTCTACTCCCGATTTCGTAATGAACCTCAAAATAATATGCTCGGACAAGATAGCCTCAGTTTATTCCTCTTACATACCATGGAAAACTGAGGTCCAACGACTGTGAAATTAGGTCGGTCATCCCATCTACATGCGATTCCATTGATACTCACTCCTTTCGTGAAGTGAGTTCATTATATCATATTTTTACGAAATCGGGAGTAGAGCCGTTACAAGAACATATCTTGACAATAACAGTAATTACGCGCCTGAAGAAGTCGTAACGGAAGAGTTCTCAATTGCCGGTTCATTCAAATACGTTTATGTCAGCTGCGGAAACCTTACCGAGGATAGTGCTTAGTGGCCCTGCGGGAAATATGCTGCTTTGAAACTAACAGCTAACAGCTACACAGAACGGAAGCAGAACCTTCCATAAAACAACCTTAAAATCCGAGCTTTTGCCACGAAACAGTTTGACAATTAAATTTATTTCACTATAATACCCGCGAGCTTTCGGCACCCATAGCCGGGAGCGCAAGGAATTCTTACTTAAGAGGGCCCTTCACGCGCCGTCGGAGGTTGATAAATATGGAACAGACAGGTTTTTTTACCAATCGGGAAATACCGGCTGGAATTCTCGAAAAGCTTACGTCCTTCATCGAGGCGGACGATAGGCTTCTTTTTGTTATTGTCGGCGATCTGAGCCGTGGCGCCAAATACGCCACCACCGCGCTTGCGGTCACCGAAAAGCAGTTTATGTCCTTTGACCCGGAGCTTCCTGAGGGGGCGGTCCGCGAGAATATTGCGAACGTCGAAAGCGCCGCGGTCAAGAGAATGTACGGCAACGCGGAGCTTCGCGTGACGATGAAGGACGGAACCGTGCTGAAGCCTCTGCGCTTCACCTACGCGGTGGCAACTCTCTGCGACATGGCGGCTGTCTTTCTGTCGAACGTTGCCGCGGGGAACGATATTGACGAGGAGTACGAGGTGGTGGCAGGCACCTACGAGAAGCTTCTGTGCGTCTGCCCCAGGTGCGGCAGGCAGCTTCTCAGGCCCGGAGCCGAGTGCATCAACTGCGCGTCCAAGGGCAAAATCGTCAAAAAGCTGATGAAGTACATTAAGCCCGAAGCGCCGAGGCTCATCATTTGCCTGGTGCTCTCCATGCTTTCCACCGCATTGGCGCTGCTGCCGCCCTTCATCACCAAGACGCTGGTGGACGACATTCTGCCGAACAGGGCCTCCGCCAAGCTTTACGTCGTGGTGGGCCTTCTCGGCGCGTCCTACCTTCTCGGCGTCATACTGAATATTATCCGGAACTACCAGCTGCGCGTCGGCAGCGACCGCATGATCGAGTCCCTCAGGAACGACGTCTACAGGCACGCCCAGTATCTGCCCATGAAGTTTTACGACAAGACCTCCACCGGCTCCGTCATCAACCGCATCAGCGGCGACACAGCCACCATCAACGGCTTCGTGCTGAGGGTCTCGCAGGAAGTCATCGTACAATTCTTTACGTTAGTGGGCATCATAATAATAATGTTCATAATGAACTGGAAGCTGACTCTGCTCTCGCTGGTGCCCGTGCCCGTCGTGGTAATCGGCGCCAAGTGGTTCGGCCGCAAGATCGCCCCCTTCTACAGGCGAATTTGGCGCCGCTGGGCCGCCGTCACCTCCGTGCTGACGGATTCGATACCCGGCATCAAGGTCGTGAAGTCCTTCGCGGGCGAGAAGCGCGCCGTGGACAGATTCGAGGATTACAACAACGAGTGGTACAAGGTGGACGTGCAGTCCGCCAAGATCACCACCGCCTTCCCCGCGATAATCAGCTTTGTAGTCACCTGCGGTTCGCTTCTCATATGGGCCGTGGGCGGCCACTGGGTCATCGTAGGCGCAGGCATCTCCGCGGGTCTTCTGGTGTCCTTCATTTCGTACACGTCAATGTTCTACGGCCCCGTCAATTTCTTCGCCTACTTCAACGACTCCTACCAGCAGGCGCTGGCCAGCATCGAGCGCGTGTTCGACATTCTGGACGCAGAGCCCGAGGTGCCCGTCGAGAAGCACGAGACGCTTCCCGAGATTCACGGCAGGATCGAGTTCAGGAACGTCAGCTTTTCCTTCGACCGCACCAAGAAGGTCCTCTCCGACATCAACCTCACCATCGAGCCCGGCGACATCGTGGGCATAGTAGGCACCACCGGCTCCGGCAAGACCACCCTCATAAATCTGTTGATGCGCTTTTACGACAATTACGAGGGCGAGATACTGCTGGACGGCGTCAACATAAAGGACCTGGACATGGAATTTTACCGCTCCAAGATAGGCTACGTGCAGCAGGAGGCCATGCTCTTTAGGGACACCGTCTTCAAGAATATCGCCTACAGCATGCCGGACGCCTCCGTGGACGAGGTCATTCACGCGGCTGACGTGGCCAATGCCCACGAATTCATTGCGCGGCAGCCGGACGCCTACGACACAATGCTGGGCGAGCGCGGCATAGGCCTTTCGGGCGGCGAGCGGCAGCGAATCTCCATCGCACGGGCGGTGCTGAAGAACCCTTCGCTTATGATCTTCGACGAGGCCACGGCTTCGGTTGACTCCGAGACCGAGAATCTCATCCAGGAGGCCATCGAGCGGCTCATCAGCGGCAGGACCACGATAATGATCGCCCACCGCCTCTCGACGCTCAGGAAGGCCAACAAGATCATCGTGGTGGATCAGGGCCGCATTATCGAGAACGGCTCCCACGACGAGCTTATGGCGCTGCAGGGCAAGTACTTCCGGCTGGTGGAGATACAGTCCATGTCCGAGAAGCTTCGCGAGTCCAGGGCCAGCGAGAATTTCGAGGAATGATCCCGCGGCGCGAACTCTCAAACGGGCCGGCGGAATAAACCGGCGGGTGTTTGCAAAGCCGCAATCCAGCAAGACGCAAGCCCGCAATCCTGCAATCCAGCAATCCTGCAATCCTGCAATCCGCAAGCCCGCAGAGATAAAGACCGCAAAACCTGCAGGGCAGAAAGATTTAAAATCTCAAGCCTGAATGCAGCAAAACCTGCAGGGCAGAAAGCTGCAAAACCAACTTTTAACAATGAAACCGGAGTGATAAAAAATGGCGCGAATTTCAATCAAAGGCGATGAAGTCAGATTTGTCCGCAAAGACAGCACCACCGTAGACGCAATTTTCTTCGACGGCAACGTGCTGGAAGACCTTGAGCCCAGGAGGCTCTTCCCGGTCAGCGGCGGCAACAAATATATCACCCTTCTCGACAAGGACAACAAGGAGCAGGCCGTCATCCGCGACGTGGACGCTCTCATACCCGAGTCCAGGGAGATCATTCTCGCGTGCCTCTCGGAATACTACATGATCCCGCGCATTCTGAAGGTTCTGGACAGGACCGAGAAGTTCGGGATCCTCAAATGGACGGTGGAGACCGAGCGCGGCACAGCCGAGTTTACGATTCAAAACAGGCACAACGACATCAAGATTTTCTATGACGGCAGGGTGCTGGTGCGCGATTCCAACGACAACCGGTACGAGATTCCCGATTACAGGACGCTTGACAGGCACAGCCTGAAGCTCTTGGGATACGACCTGTGAGAAGCGGCTTGTCGGGCGCTCCGGGAAGTGAACCCCGGAAGTTCCAGTAATTCCCGTGTGCAGACCGCGGAATCACCGCAAATTGTCGCGGACAAACTGCGAATGGCAGCAAATTGTCACGGCAAACCGCGGAAGGGCGCAAATTGTCGCGGACAAAACAACAGTGAAGACCCAGCGAGGCAACGGAATCGAAACGTTTGCCGAATTATCGATTTTTTATTATAATTAATCCGCCGAGACGGAACCGACCGGACCTTGTTCAGTGTGAATCCACTTCAACAGAGCCGCCGGGGACGCATCTTCGCGAAAGGAGACCAAAATGAAACTTATACTCGCAATTGTCAACAATGATGACAGCGCAATCGTCACGTCCGCCCTCACCAACAAGGGCTTTGAGGTCACAAGACTCAGCACCACCGGCGGCTTTTTGAACGTCGGAAACACCACCCTCCTTATCGGGATCGAGGACGAGAAGGTGCCTGAAGTAATAGCTATTTTCAAGCA
>JAGDAX010000095.1 GCA_017848335.1 Clostridia bacterium
GTTATCTGAAATCGATTTCGAATCAAGTCACCTCCGTTTCCCGCATCGATCCACTTTGGAACGGTCCGTCGCTTCCTGCAAGTATCTCTGATTCAGTTTTAAAAAGTTAGTTTCGTCATTGTAATCAACATCCTTAACGCTCAGGTCAAAGCGGTAAACCACTTCCCGCGAGCCTTTTGTAAACGCATTATATCAATTGAATTTTACAGAACGCAAGTGATTTTTCGGCATCCGCGACGATCGCCGGAGACAATGTGCAATAATGGAAATTATCGCGCATACACCCGGTGAATTCTTAAATTTACGTTCATACGGACACCTTGTTTTAGGCAAAAAATGCACTTGTCGGCGTCGCGTGCCGCTGCGCAAATAAAGAGCTTCGGGAGTGTTTTTCAAAACACACGATCGGGCGGTGAAAGTGACATTTGAGTTTAGATCGTATAAAACGTATGATTATCTGATTTTCAGGAGATTTAAGCGTATTTTCTCAAAAAAAACGGGCGTCTTAAGTGTATATTTCCTTTCTTGATCGAACAAAAACAGACCTTACAAAACCGCCGGAAGGAAAGCCCCAAAATGCATGAATTTCAGGCTTTAATTTTACGGCTGTTTGCGGAACACCGAATTTGCGCTTTAAGTTTTCTTTAAGCTTTTTTGGGTCTTTCAGGTATGTCCAAAGCCCTCCGGGTCATCGCAGAAGGTGTGGCGTTTCCTGTTTCATTCAAAATCTGCACCGACGCATCGTCAGCAAAAAATGTATTTTTCATACAGCGGGACTCGGGGGCCACAAAAGCGGTAACCGGGGAACGGCGGTGAGATCTGCGGCATGATTGCCGCGGAAAGAACGGCGGAATTGCCGCGGAAAAGGGCGGAATTGTCGCGGAAAAGGGCGGAATTGTCGCGGAAAATGGCAGTATAAATGTCGCAAAAAGAGCGGCGAAACGGAGGGGAGGCTATTGACCGAAAAGACGTTCCGGTGGTATAATAACTGCGAAAAGGACGGGTTTTTGCGCCATTCGGGGCCTTTCCGGGGCGACATCCCGCAAAATTTGTACAAAGGAGATTACTTATGGCTGAAAAGAAAATAGTACCGCAGGAATCCGGTAAAAAAACAGTTACAAGGCAGACCGTAACCAAAGCTGCTTCGAAGACCACGCAGAAGAGCGTAAATTCCGATAAAAAGATCGTTGTCACCGAGATGGACAAGTCGAAGGCGACAGGCCTTCGCGTGGGCGCGGTCATTCTGTGGGTGCTGGCATTGTTCTGCGAGATAGTCGCAATTCTGAACCTCTTCGGCAAGTGGTACCTGCCGGACCTGATCAACTGGCTTCCCGACAATTTCCTGATCTACCTTATCGTTTTCCTGGTGCTGGATCTCATTTTTGTGATCATCGGCTCCCAGCTTTGGAAAAGGGCGAACCGCTATGACCCCTGCTCCCGCAAGGAAAAGTTCAGGTTCTTCATACAGAACCAGTTGGGCGTCATCGTGGCTATAGTTTGCTTCGTACCGTTCATTATAGTGCTGTTCACCCAGAAGGATTCGAAGCTCAATACCAAGGAAAAATGGATCGCCGCGGCTGTGGCTCTGGTGGCACTGGTGGTCGCTGTATTCTCTTCGATTGATTACCATCCCATTTCCCAGGAAGACGCTGAATTTGCAGCTCTCTCGCTGGAGCAGGATCAGGTCTACGTGACGCAGTTCGGTCACTGCTTCCATCTGGACACCGAGTGCCAGTCTCTCGCCAACACCGGTACGCTTATCGCAATTGAGATCACCGGGGATGACGATCCGGATCTCAGCACCGCGGCCAGAAAGGCTCAGACACAGGGTTACAGACTTTGCAAATTCTGCGAGAACAAGCTCAACAAGCAGAATGAGACCGTAAATACCGAGGACGTCGCGATCGTACCGGCAACGTTTGTCCCGCGGTTCAGGCTGGTGCCCCGCGGCTCGCTTGTCGGATAATATTTCGCGGACAGACTGCCGGACGGATCACCGGTCAGACTGCCGGACTGATTGCAGGTTTGACTGCCTGTTGGAACGCCGGACAGAACGTCACGAGTGAGAGCATAATAAGAGAAGACCCCTGCCTTGTTTCAGAAGCGAAGCAGGGGTTTTGTTTTGGCGGCTGGTCGGCATAAGCGCCGGGGGAGGCAGAAACCGGGACGAACGAACTAACCCGGTCAGACGCTGTCAGGACGAACAAACCCGGGGCGAACGCACACCCCCGGTCAGAACGCGAAAAGTATTATCCCCGCCATCGAGACCGCGATCCCGATAACGTCGCCGCGCCGGGGCTTTTCCTTGAAAAACAGGAGCCCGAAAAGGGCGGACAGTATGATGCAGGCCGCGCTTATGACGGGATATTGGAGGGAGGCGTCCATGGTCCTGGCGCAGCTGAGGTTGAAAATGTTGCCTGCGCCGTTAAGGGCCGCGTAGCCGCAACAGATCGCGAAGAGCAGCAGGAAAACTGTCGGGCTGACGGCGCTTCCGGTCTTTTGATCCTCCGGCAGGAGGGCGCGGCGTCTAATTCCCGTGAATGCAAGCAGCGCAAGGCATATTGCGATCTTGATCATTGTGGCGGTGAGAAGGAAGTCGCGCTCGCCCACGGCGTCATTGGCGCGCATTGCGGCTGTGGTCGAGATGCTGACAAAGCCGTTGGAGAGGAAAACCGCGGCGGAGCAGAGAATGAGCTTGAGCGGCCTGCGTGGGACGCTTCCCGGAGTATTGCTGCGGCTTCCCGGAGTATTGCTGCGGCTGCCCTGCGCTTTGGAGTCGCCCTGAGCTTCGGAGGTGTCCTGCGTTTTTGAGGTGCTTTGCGCATCGGAGGCGCCTTGCCCGACAAGACTTCCCGACGCCGCCGGAATCACCAGAGGAATCACCAGCGCCGCGAGCAGCAACGCCGCCCCGATCCATCTGAATACCGACGGCCTTTCGCCGAGAAAAAGGATCCCGTAGGCGAAGGGGAGCACCATGCCGCCTAAAAGCGTATAGAACGTTATCAGGCCGACGCCCGCGCAGGAGAGGCCGATGACCGACGCGACAGTGCAGACGATGCTGCTGACGGAATAAACGAGCCCGAAAAGCACGGATGATGCGGAAAAACTGATGGCAAAGCCGTTCATGACGAAGAAGATCGCGAACATAGCCACGCCGCTCAGGATGGAATTCCAGGTCCCCGCAGCAATCGTCCCGCCGGCACGGTTTTGAAACAGCTTCGTGAATATGAACTGGAGCGAGAAGCAAATACACGCTCCTGCAAGAAAAACGTATGGCATCACAAGGCCCCCTTTACGGGTGTAGTTTATTAAATATCGCGCGCAAAAACAAGAGTTGAATGGGGCCGCGGCATTGTGCTATATTTACAGGGCGGAGGGCGGTCTGCCCGCGCGAAGGAAGGCCCGTGCAGGAGAGTCAGGCGCAGGAAGTCAGCGAAGGCAGGTTCGCACAGGAAGGTCAGGAGCGTTCTATGGAAAAAAAGAAGTTTACCGCAATAACGGTTATTTTCGCGATAATATCCGCAGCGTTTCTTTTGATAATCGCGGCAATGCTCGTGCCTTATTTGAGGAGCGTTCTCGGGCTTGAGGTCTATATTGAGAAGCTGCTTGGGAAGGGAACCTATTATATTGTCGCGGGGGTCGTCGGCTTTTTGCTGCTGCTGTCGCTGGGTATGACGGTGGGGGCGATCGCCGGGTCCCGCAAGGCGAAAAAGGAAGGATTTACCGATTCGGACGGCTGCACCGATACGGCCGGCGCTGAGGCGGGCGAGGCGGACGATGCGGACGTTTACCGCAGGAATGCCCTCGAGGAGCTGCGGAAGGCGAGCAGCATGATGACGGAAATAGAGGCGCTGAGTAAAAGCGGCGGGAATAATGCCTCCGGGAATGGGCAAAACCGTGAATGAGATCTTCGGGAAGGTCCGGCTCCGTGGCAGCTTCGGGGCGGCTCCCGGGGCGACCTCGGGGAATGACAGCCTTTGGTTGAAAACGAATCACTGAAGGGCATTCGGGTTTTTAGCTATATTTAGGCTGATCCGACCTTGGATGGGCGCCGTTGAAGCCTTCTTAATGCAGGCTTTGCGCGTTCTTTCCGCGTTCTTAGGGCATACTTCCCGCGTTCTTCGGGCTTTTTCAAAAAACAGTTGACAAAAGCGTTTTGAATTGGTATCATTATCGGGCGTTTGGAACGACGCATGACTCATTAGCTCAGTCGGTAGAGCACCTGGCTTTTAATCAGGGTGTCCGGAGTTCGAGCCTCCGATGAGTCACCAGAAATCCGCTTCGATGAGGCGGTTCGAGAGAGCCCCGGCCGGTCCGGGGTTTTTGTTTTGAGCTTTGACGTGCCGCGCTATCATTACAGTCAATTTGCAACCCGGATCCGGTAACTCGCATCCCGTAGCTCGCATCCCATAACTCCCGTCCCATAGCCCGCATCCCATAGCTCACGCGGAACGCGCCGGCCTCCGGCCTATAGCCTCTGGCCTACATTTAGCCTGCGGCAAAAGATTTCCGATAGACAAACACGCTTTAATGATATATCATTATCCTGCAGGGCGCTTTGGAGGCTCTGCATTACGCTGCGGCGTTTATTCACGGGCCCCGGAGGGAAAATGTCCGGGCTGAACTGGTGGTCCGGCCGGATGGAAAACGAAGGGAAAAGGCCTTGTCCGCATTGACGGGCATCGCCCCGGGCTGTCAAACCGTTGCGGCTATTTACGGAGTACGATCATGGGAAACAACGAAAACAGACAAATTGTGGAGCCCTCGATATTGGCGGGCTTTATGGAGCTGCTTCCGGCGGAGCAGATCCTTTTCAACTCTATGCTTGAGACGATCCGGAAATCCTACGAGAGCTTCGGATTCGTGCCTGTTGACACGCCTGTTATCGAGCGTGCGGAGGTTCTTCTCGCGAAGAGCGGCGGCGACACCGCAAAGCAGGTATACAGGTTCAACAAGGGCGACAACGACCTTGCGCTGCGGTTTGACCTTACGGTGCCGCTTGCGAGGTACGTGA
>JAGDAX010000010.1 GCA_017848335.1 Clostridia bacterium
GCTGTCTGGAGCTCTTTTTTATGCCGGACAGCCGGAACGGCGTTTATTACAATTTTGAATGCAACGCAAACGGCGCAATGCTGGTGGGGAAGGGCACGGAGAGGAACGGCCGCGAGCTTCTCGAGCCCGGAGACGGCTTTAAGAAGGCCTTTTCGATCAATACCCGGATCGGGCAGGACGGCTGGAGCGTTTCTTACTTGATCCCCCGGAGCTTGCTGGGCGATCTGTACATGCCCCGCATGAATCTTTACAAGTGTCTCGAGAAGGACCCCGCGAGAATCCACTTCCTTTGCTGGAATGAGATCGCGGCGGAGAAGCCTGATTTCCACCGGCCGGAGGCCTTTGGGGAGATCGAGATCGTCAGGGTCAACGCATAACAGAGGCGTGTCCGGTGCGACGCAAATGCAACGAAAACATTATTGACGTGCGACGCAAATGCAACGAAAACGTTTTCGTTGCATTTGCGTCGCGTTTATGCTACAATAGCTTTGCCCAAAGGCGAAGGGGGTAAAGCGAATGAAAGAAAGCAAGTTTATCGAGTTCAAATCTGAAGTGACGAATACGTTTTTGAAGACCGTCAGCGCTTTTTCCAATTTTGGGGCGGGTGTGATCAGATTCGGTATAAACGATGACGGAACCGTGTGCGGCATAGAGGATCCAAAGGGCGCTTGCCTTGATATAGATAATTCGATCAACGATAATATCTCTCCCAGACCGGATTATTCTTTAAACATTGACGCCCGAAGCCGTGTGATCACGCTCAGCGTTTCTGAGGGGAAATATAAGCCATATTTGTACAAGGGCAAGGCGTACAAAAGATATAACACGTCAACAGTCCCTGTCGATCAGATCGAATTGAAAAGACTTACTCTCGAGGGATGCAATATGTATTTCGAAGAGCTTCCGGGGGGAATAGACCAGCCGTCCTTTCAGTATCTCGAAAAAAAGCTGATCGAAAAGCTGTCCGTTTCGGAATTGACGAATGACATGCTTCGAACCTTCGGCTTCCTCGGCGATGACGGCAAGGTCAACGTGGCCGGCGCGCTTTTTGCGGACGTCAACAATTTCAGCGGCATTGATATCGCACGGTTCGGAACGACGGTCAATGAGATCTCAGACAGGGAGACCTTGTCGGGAACGTCAATTCTTAAACAGTACGACGAGGCGGTCGCGGTGTTCAAACGGTATTACGAATACGAAAAAATCGAGGGCTTCGAGCGCGTATCGGTCGAAAATATTCCCGGGGAAGCGTTCAGGGAGGCCATCGCCAATGCTTTGGTTCACCGGACGTGGGACGTTGATTCTCATATTCGCATATCCATGCATCCGGACCGTATCGAGGTATCGTCTCCCGGAGGATTGCCGGGCGGTATCTCCGAGCAGGAATACCTTAGCGGCAATATCTCAAGCCTCCGTAATCCCGTCATCGGCAATATGTTTTTCAGAATGCGTTATATTGAAATGTTTGGAACGGGTATAAGGCGTATCAAGGAATCGTACAGAAACGGTACTCAAAAGCCGCGCTTCGACGTGCGTGACAATTCAATAACGGTAATCCTGCCGGTGCTTACCTGCGGTTACACGGTCACTACTGACGGACAGAAGGTTCTTGACCTGCTGGAATCGGGAATGATCCTTTCCGGCAGAGAAATATCAGAGGCCCTCGGATGGGGGAAGGATAAATCCATCAGAGTCGTCAACGAGCTGAAAAAAAGAGGATATGTCCGCGTCATCGGGACCGGGAGAGGCACGAAGTATTCTGTTTCCTGACAAATACCGGCGGCGCATTCCTGATAAAAGGACAAGCGCCGGCCGCGAAATTCCGGCAAGTGCCGGCCGCATAATTTTCGACAAGCGCCGGCCGCGAAATTCCGGCAAGTGCCGGCAGCGAAATTCCGGCAAGTGCCGGCCGCAATTATCTGATAAAAGGACAACTGCCGGAGGCGAATTCCCGAAAAACGGACGAACGCCGACAGCACAATACCACCTATAGCGAAAGGGAAAAACATGGCTGCAGTCACATATAAACTGATAAAACAATGCAAACAGTCCGGCGCCAGGCTGGGCAAGCTGATCACGCCCCACGGGGAGATCGACACGCCGGTTTTCATGCCGGTGGGCACGCAGGCCTCCGTCAAGGGCATTTCGCCGCAGGAGCTTTCCGAGGCGGGCGCGGGCATTATATTGTCGAACACGTACCACCTGTTCCTGCGGCCCGGTCACGAGCTGGTGAGAGAGGCGGGAGGCCTTCACAGGTTCATGAACTGGAACGGCAGCATATTGACGGACAGCGGCGGCTTTCAGGTGTTCTCATTGTCGGACCTCCGCAAGATCACCGAGGAGGGCGTGTCCTTCCGTTCGCACATTGACGGGGCAAAGCTTTTCCTTTCGCCCGAGAAGGTCATGGAGATCGAGAACGCCCTTGGCGCGGACATCATAATGGCCTTCGACGAGTGCACGCCCTACCCGGCCACCTACGAATACACAAAGCGGTCCCTTGAGCGCACTACCAGATGGGCGGAGAGATGCCTCAAGGCGCACCAGGACACCGAGCGGCAGTCGCTTTTCGGCATTGTGCAGGGCGGTACTTATGCGGACCTTCGCAAGGCCTCCGCAAGGGACATTGTGTCGCTGGATTTTCCGGGCTATGCCATCGGCGGCCTCAGCGTGGGCGAGGCCACAAACACGATGTACGAGATGCTGGAGGAGACTGTGCCCGAGCTGCCCGACAATAAAGCCCGCTACCTCATGGGCGTCGGCCGGCCCGACAATCTGGTGGAGGGCGTCATGCGGGGCATCGATATGTTCGACTGCGTGCTTCCCTCGAGAATCGGCCGCAACGGCTCGGCAATGACTTCGCGGGGAAGGGTCATCGTGCGCGACGCAAAATACGCGAAGGACTTTACGCCCATCGACCCGGAATGCGACTGCTTTGCGTGCCGCCACCACACCAAGGCGTACGTAAGGCACCTGCTGAAGGCCGGCGAAATGTACGGGCTGCGCCTCATGACGATCCACAATATTCACTACCTCGTGAAGCTGATGGAGGGCATCAGGGCGGCCATCGCGGAGGACAGATTCATGGACTTCAGGGAGGAGTTCTACGCGAAAATAGGGGAGAACAGGTGCTAGGCGCTTTTTGAAAGCGAGAGTGCACGGTTATCGAAAAGCCCTTTTTTTGAAGCCGCCGGCGTGATATAATAACCAGCGATAACCTTGAAGGTATTTGGAGGTATTTATGATTAACTTAAACAAAAAAATAGCGGCATTGATGAGCTCGGCTCCCGTGCTTGCGGCTCTTTCAGTGATAAATTCTTTCGCCGCGGATGACGTCACTACCGTCGGCGCGATCAACGGCACTGACGGCGCTGCCGCCACCCCCGATCCCGTGGCTAATCCCGGCGGATTTGCGGGCTTCCTGGGCAGCATTCCGCCCTGGGTTCTTATTCTCGTGTACGTCGTCATCATCGGCGCGCTGTTCTTCTTCCTCATTATCTGGCCTCAGCGCAAGCGCAAAAAGGAAGAGGAGGAAATGAAGAACAGCATCTGCCTCGGGCAGGACGTGGTGACCATTGGCGGTATCTGCGGCAAGATCGTCAACATCAAGGATGACAACATCACCATCCAGACGTCGATCGACAACTCCCTGGTGGAGGTCAAAAACTGGGCCATCCGCGAGGTCAAGAAGGTGGAGACCGACAAGAGCTGATCTTCGGGCAGCTGAACGCTTTACTCAGCTCGTGAGGTCGAATACTTCCTGTTTAGTAAGGCACGGTATAATGCAGAAAAGGGCGGCAGCTGACAGTATTGCGGGGCCGCCTTTGCGATATTTTGACAAAAGGAAAGTGGCTGAAGCGCCGAATGACCGATATTGCAGAAAAACTGTTCGAAATATATGAAGCTCCGGATGCGCCGCTCCGGCTGAGGCGTTTTGAGGAAATTGCGGAGGTCAGCGCCGCCGGCTTTACGGGCTACGACTCGTTTTACGCCGCCTTCCGCGAAGGCCTGCTCTTCATTTTCAAGCCCTACGTGCCCCACAAGGTTCCCGAGAAGGACACCGCGTTTGTGGACTTCTATTTTTACGCCTATCAGGAATTGTACGGCGCGAAAAGCCGCATCCTGAAGGACTTGAAGGGCTTTTGCCCTGAGGCCGAAACCTGCACGCTGGGCTACAAGGGGCTGCTGCTGCGTTTCGGCTTCGGAAGGCTGCTCCACAACACGCTGGTAAGCGTGAAGCCCTTCGGCACCTTCTTTGGGGTGGAGATAATCGACACAGATCCTTCCGCCCGCGGGGACGCGTCAAGCCTTGCTCCGACAGGCGGCGACGGACCCTTTGAGGATCCCGGCTGCAGGGCCTGCGGCAGATGCTCCGCGGCATGTCCTTCGGGGGCGCTCACCGATTCGGGCTTCGACAGATTTCGCTGCCTTCGCCAGCGGCAGTTCGACAATGCGACCCTCGGCGACCCGGCAGAGACGGAAATGGGCAACAGGCTCCTCGGCTGCAACGAGTGCCAGCTTGCATGCCCTCACAACGCGGGAATCCTGGGCAGGATCGCGCGCCCCGGCCCCGATTATTACGGCCTTTTCAATCTGGAAGCTCTGGCCGAAAGCTGCTGCCGCCCCGGTTTCAAAAAAAGCGAGTACGCTAAGGTACTCGGCTACAATTACGCAAAGCCCGTCAAGGTGCTTGGCAGAACGCTGTCCGCCATGCTGAACGATGACCCGGCGGGGCACGTTGACGCGGTGAAGAGGCTGATGCTTTTGGAAAATAATTACGCGGCGCCGCTCCTGGAGAGGTACCTGGAGATAGCAGGGGGCGGCGGGGGATGAGTTGGGCGCTGCGCCCTCTGCGCGCTCTGCGCTCGCTACGCCATCTGCGCTCGCTGCGCCCTCTGCGCTCGCTGATCTCCGGCCTCCGGACACTGCGGAGCGCTCCGGTACTGTCAGCTCGCAATCAGAGGCCTACAGTTCTAAGCCCCCAATTCCGCCCCGTAATACGCGATCAGCAGATCCACCACCCGGCCGTAGCTTCTCGTGCCGTCGCCGACGTTGTTGGACTTCAAATACGAATCATTCACGGCCTCCGAGATCTGACTTACCGCGGGGGCCTTTTTTCTGTATGCGTCCCAGATCTCATTGGAGGCGCGCATGTCCGCGGAGATGCCCTGCGTGTCGATCGATTCCTCGCTCCAGACGGCCTCCCAACCGGCCTTGTCGTACTTGTAAAGCATGCTCATGGCGTAGCAGAAGCCGTTGTAGTAGCCGCTGTAGACGTAAAGCGGGTCGGAATTGTTGATGGCCGCCAGATAGCCGATGAAGTTGGCCTCGTCTTCCTGGGCAAAGCCCAGCTGGTGCGCCAGCTCGTGACAGGCCACGTGGGGGACGTCGTAAATCGCGGTCCTTGTGTTGACCACCGACTCGGTGTAAACGATCGGGAAAATGCCCGAAATCTGCTCGTAGCTCATGATCTCCGAAAACATGGCGCCCTTAGGAGCCACCAGCCACCCATCAAGGCACGGGAATTCCTGTGCTGCGGCGCGGTAACCCTCGGGCGACAGCAGGAATATTTCCCTCAGAGGCCTCTTGTCGGTCACAACGCCCCGCTCATCCACGGTAAGCCCGTCCCGCGCTTCGGTGGCCTTCCCGCCGAGAAAAACGCAAAGCTTCCTGAGCGTCTCAGTGTCCGTATTTTCCACGGTCAGCCCGGAAATGTCCTTAAACTGCGTGGCGTGATAATTGATCCCGCCGTACACAAAAAAATTGCCGCCCACAAGCATTGCCGCCGCAAGCACCGCAGCCAGAAGGCGCAGGAAGCCCCGCGGTTTTTTCTTCATTGCTGCCCGAACGATGCAGACTGCAAGCGCGGCAATAAACGCCGCCGCCAGCAGAATGAGGAGCGTTTCCCCGACGGAAAAAGGCACAAGGGAGGCGAAAAACTTCATGGGCGCGGTGATCACAGGGAATATCTTATCGGAGTAAACGCTTGAAGCGAGCCCGGGGCGGCCCCTCGTAAACATATACGCCGCGAAGGACAGCGCCAGTCTCAGGAAGGCGGCGCAGAGAATGACGAGCAATATCGTCCTCGCCCGGCTCCCGTGAAGAAACTTTTTGATCTTGCTTTCTTTTTTCATAAGCTAAATGCGGTTCGCGCGTTGCGTGCGCTGCATGCGTAAAAGCGTGGCTGCGCGGCTCGGAAATTCCGCGGTGCAGAAGTCCCGGGGCACATAAATTCCGCGGTGAAGAAGTCCCGGGGCACAGAAATCCCGCTGCGCAGAACTTCCGCGGCACATAAGCTCCGCGGCTTCCCGGTTCAGGATTCACGGGCTTCTTGAGCCCTCAGCTCCGCCAAAGCCTTGCCGGCGGTATTGCCGATCAGCGTCATGGCCTTGTTGTTGAAATGCCCCTCCTCGAAGGGATTCACGTACTCGCTGAGGAGCACGATTTTCGGGCAGATGTCCGTGAGCATCGCAAAGTCGCTGTCGGTGGCCGCGGCAACGTCCTGAGCCTTCATTATCGCTTCGTCGCAGGCGATCGCCACGTCCTTGGGGCGGTCCTTGACGCCGCTGACGACGCCGCAAAAATACCCCACCTTGATAATGCAGAAGCGGTCGATGCCCAGGTCCTCCTTGAGGGCGTTTTTGTAAAGCGTGAGAAGCCTCAGATATTCTTCGCAGGAAGTGCTTGCGAGGGCGTCGGATTCGCCCTGGAGCCACATATAATATATTTTATCAATATTGTCGCGCCCGGTCTTGGCAATGGCGCTCTTGATTTTATTGCAGGATTCCCGGTAGATGCCGGTGCCGGGGAGCCATTCGCGGACCATTGTCGCGCCCTTGGCTGCGTGGACGGCAATGACCCTGCGGCCGGAAGCCTCGACGTAGGCCCGGCAGAAATCCGGGACAAGTGAACCGAATCCGTAGCAGGCGCCGCCAAGGTATTCGCCGACGTCCTCGCCCACGGGGTGCTTGAGCGGAAGCAGCTCGTCGCGCAGGTAAAAGTATTCGAGGGCGCGTTCCACAGGCTCGTTGGGTTCGGGGAGACCCTCAGTCTGCCCCTCCATATTGCTCTGGCCCCCAAAAATGAGAAGGTCGTACTTTTCTTTATTCATTATGATACCTCCCGAAGCTTGATAATAATGCCGTCCGCAAAAATGAGATCCGCGGCCGCAGAATCCGCCGCAATTTTATACTATTTTTAAGTTGGACTGTGGTACAATCCCGCCGCCTGCAGGGCCCGTGAATACGGGCGGTCTGCTGAAGGAGCGCCTGCGCAGCAAGGAGTGCCCGCGCAGCAAGGAGCGCCCGCGCAGCAAGGAGCACCCGCGCAGCAAGGAGTATCCGTGCAACCGGGACCGGCGACCGTACCCGCAGGAATAATTATATAACGGCAGGATCAAAAAATCTATCGGACAATCAGGTTTCGATCGTGTTTCACGTTTTTCACAGGCTTCAATCGGGTCTCAATCGGGTTTCGATCGGGTTTCGGGATGGCAGCGCGGCGGGCCGCGAAGCCGGCCGCGAGCCGGTGACCGAGACCCGCGGCCGGGCCCGGAGAAATTGCAGGGCTGATAACCGCCCGGGATTTCATCTGCAGGGCTGATAACCGCGCGGGATTTTATCTGCACGGCAGCTGCAAAAGCCGAAGCGCGGCCGAGGCGCCATGTGAACATCCCGGGAAGAACAAATCTTATCGGGAAGCACAGATCTTATCGGGAAGCACAGATCTTGTCGGGATAACGAAACTTATCGGGAGCCCGGGCGATTATCGGGCAAGTTGAAGCTTATCGGACACCTCGAAGGGAGATAATTGAGAAAATGGAACAGAGCAACAAGCAGCACGGGGAGAATTTCCGCGGAAGGGACGTCACGCGTCCGCTCAGAATCGTTCACGGGTATTTCGGATACACGCCGGAAATGAGCTACGACGAGAAGGTCGCAGCCATCAGAAACAGGATCCTGGACCTCAAGGCCAAGGGCTTTGGGGGCATCGTCACCAACGTCGCCGACCACAACTACCTGCACGACGAGACGGAGTGGAAGCTTATGGTCGAAAAGGCGAATATCTGCCGCGACCTCGGCCTCAGAATGTGGCTTTACGACGAGAAGGGCTACCCCAGCGGCGGCGCCTGGAAGGAAACGCTTTCCAAAAACCCGGACTTTGAGGCCAGGGCGGCTGTCATAAAGGAGACCCTTCTGCGGCCCGGCGAATCCGCCGAGATATGTCTGCCCTACGGCCACGAAGCGACACTCGGAGTGTTTGGGTATATTATCGCGGGCGAGAAAATAACCGATGAGGAGCTGCTCCGGGAGCCGGTTTATTACGGCCGGAGCGACAACGTCCGCGTCACCAATGATTCCGGCTGCAGCCTTCTTGTCCTCGGCATTTACAAAAAGCGCGCATTCGAGGGCGCCCACTGCCAGAACAATGTCTGCGCGTCAAGGCGGTACATCGACGTCAGCAACAGGGACGCGGTGGATGAATTCATCGCGAACACTTACAAAAGGTACGCGGAGGTGCTTGGCGGGTATTTCGCGAAGGAGCCCGGCGACGACCGGGAGGACGCGGTCATTGAGGCGATATTCACGGACGAGCCCTCATACATGGGCCACTGCATCAACCAGGGCATCAACACGCCGCACATCGACCATCAGCCCGACCCGAACGTACCGCTTTATCCGGTGATCAACTGGGGAAGGGACGTGGAGGCCGAGTTCGAGAAGGACTACGGCGAGAAGATCGACATGCTGCTCCCGTTTTTATTCCTGGGCAGCTCCGACAAGGCGCGCGAAGTACGCGGCCGGTTCAACGCCTTGATGAGCAGGCTTTTCGAGGAAAATTTCTTTGGGCGCATTTCCGCGTTCTGCCGGTCCGTGGGGCTGGGCTTCTCGGGCCACGTGCTTCTGGAGGACGAGCTCAAGCTGCACGTGATTTTTGAGGGCAACATAATGCGCTTTCTGTCGCACATGGACATCCCCGGCATTGACATGCTGCATTCCATCCCCGAGAACGTCCGCAAATTCAGCTTTACGCCGCTTCTGGCAAGGTCGGCCGCGGTGCTCTGCGGCAGGAAACACGTGATGGACGAGGTTTCGGCCCATTCCCAGGGCAACAACGTGACGGTGGAGCAGCAGCGGTGCTCGCTGATGATACAGGCCGCGCTTGGCGTCGACGTGTTCACGTCCTATTACATTGATCAGATGTACGGTCCCGGGGAGCAGAAGAAGACCATGGACGGCGTGGCGTACGGCCTGAAGCGGCTGGGCGACCGGTTCTACGGCGACACCGTGATCTATTACCCCGTCGACACCGTGATGATGCTGCAGAAGCCCGCCCTCGATTTTGAGGCCGCAAACGGTGAGCAGGCGCTCATCAACGCGTGCCAGGACAACCTCGAGAATGCAATGTTCGCGCTTCTCGATTCGCAGGTGCCCTTCATTTTTGCAGACCCCGAAAGCGCCGCGCAGGTGGCGGGAAGGTCGCCCCGGCTGATGATCGTGCCGGGCTGCATGGTCACCGACAAGCTGACGTTTATGGTCAATACGCTGCGGTCGCTGGGCGCCTCCGTCGTCTTCTACGACCCCGCGAATGCCTTTGCGGCCGAGCACGACAAGGCAAGAGCGCTGGGTATGCCCGTGGTTTCGGAGAAGGAAGCGCTGTCAGGGCTGCTTGGCGGCGGCGCGGGTTCGGTTGCTTGGGGCGGCGAGGCCTCCGGATACGGCTGCGAAGGCAGCGATGCTTGTGAAGGCAGCGATGCTTGTGAAGGCAGCGATGCATCGGATGTTCAGGGCTGCGAGGCCTCCGGATATGGCTGCGAAGGCGTCATATCTGCGTACGGCACCGGCGGCGTGATGCTTGTAAATTCCACCGGCGAGCCTGCCAATGTGCGGATCCGGGGCGACTTATTGCGCGCCGTGTACGGAAATTGCGACGCGGCATTGCGGTGCGATTCGTCCGGAAATTGCGACGCGGCTTTGAAACAATTCGCGACGGGCAATTGTGACGCGGCTGCATTGATTGCAGCTGACGTTTTCGAGCCTGAGAATACTGTTCCCGTAAAGCCTTTTGAGAACGGGTTCGAGGTGACCGTGGATGCGTACCAAACTGTTTGCGTTTTCCGCGGGCGTCCGGACGATGAAGCGTGAGAATCTGGCGGCTGGCTGAGACGCGGTAATTCTTCCCGCACAAGGGCTTTTGAGGAAGCGCGTTGAGGAAGTTATTTGAGGAAGTGCGTTGAGGAAGCTCTTTGAGGAAGCGCATTGAGGATGCTCTTTGAGAAAGCTCATTGAGTAAGCTCATCGCTTCCTTTTTCATTTTGTGGTATTGTGGCGCGTTTTCGGGTTGAGTCGTCTTGATGCGTTTTCGGGTTGCGGAATTGTGACGCATTTTCGCGCATATTTTGGCGCCGCAGGTGGCTATTGTCAGGCATAATGGGAGGTTTGTGCCTAAAAATAGGCGATTGCTTCGGCGTGAAAAAATTTTTCAAAAAAAGCGCAAAAATGCAAAAAAACGCTTGACACGAAAATAAGCGGGTGGTATAATCGTCGGGCACCTCAAAAAACGGGGTGCGGCGGACATTGAAAACTGAACAGCGAACAAACATGGAACTCGTTAAATTTGAGTTTAAAACAAGCCAGATAAC
>JAGDAX010000096.1 GCA_017848335.1 Clostridia bacterium
CGAGATGCGTATCCGCGCCTCGCGCAGCCGACGCCTTGTCAGGGAACCGAATCAGACAAAGCGAGTGGGTATATCTCGAGAGGCGTATCCGCGCCTCGCGCGGCCGACGCCTTGGCAAGTAATCGAATCAGACAAAGCGAGTGGGTATATCTCGAGAGGCGTATCCGCGCCTCGCGCGGCCGACGCCTTGAGAGATATACCCACTCGCGCTCTTATACCCCATACAAAAGATCCGCATATGTCGGTATCGGCCAATAATCCTGGCCTACAAGCTCTTCGAGGGAGTCTGCGGCATTTCGCAGGCTTGACATTGCAGGGATGATGGTATGCGCACAATAATCTGCTTTTTGAACGGTGCCTTCGATATTGTTGATGTTTTCAACGTGAGCCGATAGGTCGTCTGCGAATCGCAGCATTGAAGACACGAGAGGATCGATCCTGCTCAGAATCTCGTATTCCGCAGAGCCTTCGCAGGGGAAACCGATGTTTTTGCGGTTGTTCAGGGCAGAGGTAAGCGCGGCGGAGAATTTGAGGACGCCGGGGATTATGAGTCGCTTGGACATTTCAAGCATTGTGCGTGCCTCGATGATTATCTCCTTGGCGTATTTATCGTAAAGAATTTCCTGGCGGCTCAGAAGCTCGGCTTTGGTGTAGATTTTCGAGCTTGAGAAGAGCGATATATTCCCGGGCGTGGTGAGGTAGGGCAGCGCGTCGACAGTTGTTTTAAGGTTCAACAGGCCGCGGCTTTGTGCTTCCTTTTCCCACTCAGCGGAATAGTTGTTGCCGTTGAAGATAATGCGTTTGTGGTTCAGATAATTTCCGGAAATGATCCTGTCGATTTCGGTGTCCGGGTCGGGTGAGGATTCGAGTCTTTCGGCGCAGGAAGCGAGCTCGGCAGAAACAATGGTATTGAGAACCACGTTTACCTCGGCTATTGAAAAGCTTGCGCCGGGCATTCTGAATTCGAACTTGTTGCCCGTGAATGCCATCGGCGAGGTACGGTTTCTGTCGGCGGTGTCGCGCGAGAATTCGGGAAGGGCGCTGACGTCGAGGTTCATCTTTTCGCGCTTGGTGAGATTGTCGGTGGATTCGCCGCTTGCTATGGCGGAGAGAATCTGTTCGAGGTCGGTGCCGATGAACATGGACATGATGGCGGGGGGCGCTTCGTTGCCGCCGAGACGATGGTCGTTTGAAGCGGACGCGACAGTGATTCTGAGAAGATCCTGATGCTTGTCGACTGCGCTTATGAAGGCGGTCAGGATGAGCAGGAAGAGCTTGTTGGCGGCTGGGTTCTTGCCGGGCTTCAAAAGGTTGATGCCTGTGTCGGTGCGAAGCGACCAGTTATTGTGCTTGCCGGAGCCGTTGACGCCCTCGAAGGGCTTCTCGTGAAGAAGACACAGGAGGCCGTGCTTCTCGGCGATGACTTTCATTTTTTCCATTGTCAGCTGGTTGTGATCGGCTGCAATGTTTGCGGCCACAAAAATCGGGGCCAGCTCGTGCTGCGCGGGAGCGGCTTCGTTGTGCTCTGTTTTGGCATAGACGCCCAGCTTCCAGAGCTCAAGGTCAAGCTCCTGCATGAAAGCTTCGACACGGGGTCTGAGAGCGCCGAAATAGTGGTCGTCAAGCTCCTGTCCCTTGGGCGGCTTGGCGCCGAAAAGAGTCCTGCCTGTGAGGATGAGGTCGCGTCTCTTCTTGGCCTGCCTTTTATCGACCAGAAAGTATTCCTGCTCGGGGCCAACGGTGGGAACTACGTGCTTGACGTCGCTGAGGCCGAAGAATTTGAGAATTCGCAGCGTCTCCTTGTTGATGAGCTCCATGGAACGCAAAAGCGGCGTTTTCATATCGAGGATTTCGCCGCTGTATGAACGGAAAACCGTGGGAATGCAGAGGCAATTATCCTTGATGAATGCGTAGGAGGTGGGATCCCAGGAGGTGTAGCCTCTCGCCTCGAAGGTGGCGCGAAGGCCGCCTGAAGGGAAGGACGACGCGTCCGGTTCGCCCTTGATGAGCTCCTTGCCGGAAAAGTCCATTATTGCGCCGCCGTTGTCCAGAGCGTAAATGAAGCTGTCGTGCTTCTCGGCTGTGATGCCGGTGAGCGGCTGGAACCAGTGGGAATAATGTGTGGCGCCCTTTGAGATTGCCCAGTCCTTGAGGGCGGCGGCCACGTGGTTGGCGACGGAGGTGTCAAGCTCCTTGCCCTCGGCAATGGTTTTGTGAAGCGAAACGTAGATGTCTTCCGGCAGTGTTTTTTTCATCACTTCGTCGTTGAAGACCAGGCTTCCGAATATTTCAGGTATGTTGATTGAATTTTCGTCCATGGCTTTTCCCTTCTTTTTGCAGGTCGATAAACCTTTGCAATCTTTGATTATACTTTTAATATAAAATGGGAGTCAAGCAAAATTTGCCAGTGCCTTCGTCCTTGGCCTTGCCATGACTTTGCCATGGCTGATTTCTCACAGTTGATTTCTCACAGCTGATTTCGCACAGCTGATTTCTCCTATTGTGAGCAGGGCGGATATTTATTATAATTGGTTCGGGCAGGACGGATCGGGCCTGACATAGTCCTTTTACCGGGTCTGCTTACTGTTGACAGTTTTCTGTGCGAATTTGGGAATTATACGACGGGATATTTGCTATGGGAAAGATAAAAGGATTTGTCAAAAGCTTTTTCAAAAATATAATTCTGGACGTCTCGTTCAGGCGGTTTATCCTGGTGGGTATCATCAACACGCTTGTTGGACTCGGAGTGAATTATCTTTTGCTCTGGCTGCTCGGCATGAGCGATAAGGTGTCAGACAATGCGGCTTATTGGATTGCTTCGGCCGCGAACTATATTGTCGGTAGCATACTGAGCTTTTTTCTCAACAAATATTACACTTTCAGAAGCAGCGAGAAGAGCTTTTCGGAGGTTATGCGGTTCGTTTTGAATATATTGGTCTGCTGGATCGTGGCGTACGGCACGGCAAGGCCTTTCATCGGGTGGCTGTTTACCGGAAATTGGATCTGGCCCTGGGAAAACGTGAAGTTTCCCGGTGCGGCGGGATATATTGCCACGCTGCTTGGGGCGGGCCTGTTTGTGATTTTGAATTATTTCGGGCAGCGGTTTTTTGCCTTTAAAAAGAAATCGCCGGTTGAGCAACCGGGCGACGCTGAGGACGGTTCCGACGACGTTTCCGATTACGGTTCCGACGACGTTTCCAAAGACGGCTCCGACGACGGTTCCGATTACGGTTCCGACGACGTTTCCAAAGACGGCTCCGATGACGTTTCCAATGACGTCTCCGATGACGGTTCAGATGAAAAAAACGAAGGAAATTGTCGGTAAGCACTGAATAATTCCGCAAGTCTCCGGCTGCACAATTACAGGTCTGCGAGTCTGACGCGCGGATTTTAGAAACACGAAAAAAAGCAAAAGGGATTGCTTTTGTCTTAAGGGCGCACTGCGCGGCTGCCCTTTTATGACTTGCAATCCCTTTTTTGCATATGCGGATAAATCAATTATCGCTATGGCTTTTTTCTTGGTTTATTCCCCGTTGCTTTATTTTCCGCCGGTTTATTTACCGCCTTTGCGGCTTTTGCCTTTTTTGCTGCTGCCTTCTTTAAAGTTTTCGTCTTTTTTGTCGTCTTTGTCGTCTTTGTTGCCTTCGCCGCCTGAGAATTCAACGTATTCGTAAGGACATTCGAGGGCGGCGGCCAGTGTGGGGATCGAGGCCGCCGCGCCTTTTCCCGATACTGTGATCGAGGATGCCTTAGTGGCGATGCTCAGCGCGTCCGCGGGCTTATAGCCCTGCGAAAGGAGGCCCGTAAAGAAGCCCAGCATTGTGTCGCCTGCAGCGGTCGTGTCGACAACCGGAGCCTTGTGGATCCCGTACTTGATGACCTTGCCGCCGCCTGAATACATGGCTCCGGAGGCGCCCAGGGTAAGGAGTATGTTGGCGTCGTACTTTTTGCGAAGCGCGGCAAGCATTCCGGAGGGAGTCTTTTCGCCGCTCAGCATTTCTCCCTCAATTTCATTGACGATAAGAAGCGAAACGTAATGAAGAGGGTACGACAGCAGCTCGTGGGTAATAGGGGAGGGATTTATCACGATGAACATGCCCTTGCGGTGTGCCTTTTCCATTATTTCGGGGATGTTGTTGATCTCGTTTTGGAGCACCAGATAGTCGCCTTCGGAAAAGCCTTCAAGGACCTTGTCTATCATGGCGCTGTCGATCTGCGAGTTGGTGCCCGGGTAAAGAATAATGGAATTCTGGCCGCTGCTGTCGACCTCGATGACCGCGTGGCCCGAGGCGCCTTCGCCGGTGAAAACGAAATCGGTGTTGACGTTTTGGGAGTCCAGAAAGTCCTCCAGCATTTTGCCGTCGCTGCCGATCTTGCCGGCGTGGTAGACGTTGGCGCCCGCCTTTGAGAGGGCAATGCTCTGGTTGAGGCCTTTTCCGCCGCAATTGACGTTCCTGGCGAGGGAGGTGATCGTTTCTCCGGGACGCACGAAGTGCTCCACCTGATAGACGTAATCGAGGTTGAGTGAGCCGAAATTCAAAATCTTAGTCATGATAAATTCTCCTGTTTATAGGTGCGCATAACGCGTAATACGTTCTTTGCCGTACGTTCCTTGCTCATTAAGAGCGGGAAGTCAGGGCGGCGTGGTTAATTGCCGCGCCCGAACTCCGGTGTGTTTTGGGCGACGATCTCGTGCAGACGGTCGACCTTTGACAGCATATCCTTCACGAGGTGCAGCTGGTTGCGGGCCCGGATGAGGTTGTGGTCCGGCTTGTGGACCGAGAAGTAAACGTCGCCGTCGAGGTAGTCGGAAAGAAACCTGATGCCGCACTCGTAAGTCATAAGGATCACGGATTCGGGCAGCAGGCTGATTTCCTCGGCGGTGAGATAGTCTGCGCCGCCCATGAAGCCCTTGAGGAAGCTGTCAAAGTTGTCCTCCCTGAAATATACCTTGGTGAGATCCTCCTCGTCCTCAAGTGCGGAGGAGCCGCCGGCCCTGAGAGCGTCGCCGAAATCGTAAAGCGCGGAGCCGGGCATTACCGTGTCAAGGTCGATGAAGCAGAGCACCTCGCGGGTGTCCTTGTCGATCATTATGTTGCTGAGCTTGGTGTCGTTGTGGGTCACGCGAAGAGGCAGCCGCCCGTCGGCGAGCCTTTCGGTAATCGTGCCGGTAATCGGCTTAAGGCTCATCGCGTATTCCACCTCGGGAAGAGCGTTGGTGAGCCTGCCGGAGGTGTTGTTTTCCACCGCGAGAAGGAAATTCTCGTACCTTTTTACGGTGTTGTGGAAATTGGGAAGCACCTCGGTAAGCTTGGAGGCGTCAAAATCCATAAGACTCTTTTGGAAATCGCAAAGAGCGCGGCCCGCCTTGACGAAGGTCTCCTGACCGACGCCTGCGCCGTCGAGATTCATGGAGTTATAAAGGTAAACGTAGCACCGCCAATAATACCCGTCGCCGGAGATCCACACGTTTTTGCCCTCGTTTGTCATGATCACCGTGAGGCTGCTGCGCGAGCCGCCGTCGGGATCTGCGTTTCTGATGTGTTCGGTCACCAGGCAGATATTGTCCATAAGCGCGCAGGGATCCTTAAATATGTTGTGATTGATGCGCTGGAAAATATATTGCGACGGCTGACCGTCCGCGGTTGCGCCGGCCACGGAATAAGTGAGATTGATGTGGCCGCTGATGATCTGCTCCACGACAATGGTCTTTGTGAGATCAAGGTCGATCCGGAAATTCTTCAGTACTTCAGGATTAAAACCTTCCAAGGTTGATACCTCCGAAAAAATAAATCAAAATCATATCATATGAGTTGGGCGGAGCGCATGAACGCCGCCCGGAAAGCGTGCCTGTCCGGCTGAATAAGCTTCAGGCTTCACAAGCCTCGACGATCAGGCTTCTGCAAGCAGACTGTTGACCTTATCGCGAAGAGCGAGAATAAAATCTGCGTTCCGGGGGTATGACGAAAGCGTCACGGGAATGCCCCCGGCGGCCTCGTCAATGAGCTTTTCAACGCTGCCGCGCCCGATGCGGGACTCAAGAAGCTTGAGGGCGCTGTAATCCTGCAGGCCTTCGCCGAATACGACCTCGCGCAGAGACGGGAAGGGAATGCCGCCCTGCCCGGGATAGACCGAGAATGCGTCGCCCGAGGGCGAGAAGCCGTCGCCGTCCGAGATCGTGAAGGGGTTGATCCGGTAGTGAGAGCACTGCGAATTGTAGAAATTGTATCCCCACTGCAGGAAGCCGTTGACGGAGGATTTCCACATCTGAATGCCCAGCACGCGGGTGCGGTAGGAGGGCATCGCAAAGAAGCGGTTGGATACCTTCTGGGTCTGGCCGCAGCAATAATATACCCACAGCGGGTCGACGCTGTTTTCCACAAAGGGCTCCGCATGGTCAACGCACGAAACCGGTATGTCCACGAGCCCCTCCTTGTAGAATTCGTAGCTCGAAAGCGCGTCCATCACAGGCCTGTCCCCGATAAGAGGCTTTACGAAATCTGAAAGCTCCTTGTACGTACTGAAGTGGTCCATGTTAGGCTCGTCTGAAATGTGGAAATAGAGCTGCCTGTCGGCGCCGTTCTTCTCGTCGCGCATGTACGCGATAAGAGCCGGTATGAGCTTCGACAGGAAGTCCCTGTATTCGGGGGAATTCGATGCCTTGTCCCACCCGAAAATGCGCTTGTATTCGCCGTCGACCGTTGCGTAGACCTGCGGACAGGCCGCCGCGCCCCACTGGGTAAAGAAGTGGTTGATCTCGAAATATTTGATGCCCTCCTCGAGGCAGATGTCCACAAAGCGGCCCAGCTTCCCGAACCCGAAAATATACTCGCCGTCCTTTACCGTTATGTCCGCAAGCTGCACGTTTCGCCTGTAAGAACCCACTGCGGTATCGAGAGACGGTGAGAGCACCGGCGTCAAGATCATATTCTGGCCGTACCTGACGGCGTTTCTCACGAAGCGGCGGATGATCTCAAACAGCTCATCGTTGTATTCGTGGATGCCGTAATAGTCCATAAGGCAGTCAACATAGAACCATTGCGTGAAAATGATCTCCGGCGCGGGAAGCATTCTCGGGATGACCCGGGCGCACACCGAAACGGTTAGCTCGGCATCGTTCTTTTTGAGGGTGAGGCTTATCGGGTATTCGCCCGCGAAGCCTTCGGGCAGCCTGTCGATCTCGAACCAGAGAGAGTTGAGCTCACGTCTTGCCAGAAAGACCCTGCCCTCCATGGGCTCCAAAAGGTCGGGGTAGAGGCCCGGCTCAATGCGAAGGTAATCATCGTCATAATTGTCAGGGTAGACGGGCAGCGCCGAGGGAATCGAACGCACGCGGTAAGCCTTGATGAACGGTGCAAGCGGGCTGTCTATGGCAAGCTCCCAGTATCCTGAAGCGTCGTCGGAGCAGCACAGCTGGAATGAGTAGATCTCACCCAGAAGAAGGGAAAAACTCCCAAGCTCTTTCTTGGAGTCTATATTCTCGTCCGCAAAACACTTTTCGAGTGAGGAAATAATTTTAGCTTTCATCGGGAATCCTCCGTATTTTTCTCCGTGAATTGTACCATTTTTGAGGGTAATCGTCAATTGAATTAGGGGGTGTAAGTGTCTGTTGTCAGTGTCAATGGCAGAAAGTAAGGCCGGAGGCCGGAGGGCAGAGAATTCGTCACTTGGCACTCGATATCCGCGCAGCGCTCTCCGCTCTCCGGTCTCCGGTCTCCGGTCTCCAGTCTCCGGTCTCCGGCCTCCGGACTCTATCCTCTATCTTTACAGTGTCAGAGCCGTCATAACTGGCACGATCGAACTGCTTTACATTTTTCCCGCTGAGCGGTTATAATTCACAGTGCCGGCGGTAGAGTTTATTGTCGCGCAAGGTGCGCTGCAAACCTGCTGCATATTCAATTCGGCCCGAAGGGAGGGACGCCCGTGAAGAGACGTGCGCCGGACAACACAGGCTTCATACTCAGCTTTCTCATCAATTTCGCATTCCGCAGCGAGTGGGGCGTTCTGTTTGTTATCCTCTTGGTGGTAAGAATTTTCTGGAAATTTCCGCTTTTTATCGTGTTCATTCCGCTGGTTCTGTGGGTGCTTCATGCGCTTCTGGTGACGGTCGTTTTTTCGCAAATCGCAAGGCTGGCGTCCGGCCCATACGAGGAAAGGCCCAACATCAACCCTTACTCCAGAAGGGACAGCGCGGGCCGCAAAGGCGCGCCAAGGGATGCAGCTGCTGCAGAAGCGATTGAAAACAGCGCCAATGTGTCCCGGGATGCTGCCGGGGCTGCCGATGCGGTGGCGGATGCATACGAAAGCAGCCGCGCAATTCCGGCGGAGTTTTCCATAGGCTTGACGGATTCAGCCAAAGCTTCGCATACGGAAAAACGTTATCAGGAAGCGGCTTCAGCAGAGGATCCCGTGAAGGACTCAGGGAAGGCTTCAGCAGAGGATCCCGTGAAGGACTAAGAGACGGCTTCAGCGATGGATCCCGTGAAGGACTGAGCGCGCCAATATAAGCTCCTCCAATATACCGCCCCGCCGAAGGGTCGGCAAACAATGTGGCTGCAAATATCACAATAAAAACAACTGCAAATATCACACAAATATAAAACCGCGGCAACAGGTTTGGATCGCCGCGGTTTCCTTCTGTAAATTACTTCCTTATGTAAGACGTCACCGAAAGATTTCTGATCTCCATCGTGTGGTCGAAGGTGCCGATGGTCTCCCAGCCCATATTCATGCCGTTAATGATCAGCTCGTCAAGGCTCTCGCACTTGAAATAGTTTTCCTCCTTGCCGATTCTGAACATATCCTCAAGGTACGGCTTAATGTCTACGGAAACGTGCACAAAGTCGCCGCCTGCGTCAGGCTGTCCGCCTTTGTAGAGGGAACGCCCCGCTGATTCGTACACGTATTTTGAGCCAATCGAGTAAATCATTGCGCTGGAAGCGTCCGCCTTGCCGCCGTCGTAGCCGATATAGTGCCCGTTAAGGTCCCACCGATTGTCGAGCAGCTGAAGACCGAACCAGCAGAAGTCGTTGGTGTCTGCGTTCTTCACGTACAAATAGAGCAGAAACTGCGCGGCCTCGACCCAGTCGTCCGGGTTGTGTGTGATTTTGTAGTCACAAAGAGCTATGTCGAGAGACACGATGATCGCATCTGCGCCGCAGCTGTAGAACTTTTTTTCTTCGTCAGACGCTCTCCGATAAGTGAATTCGGGGGCTTCGATCAAAAGGTGCGGCCAGTAATCGCCCTGCATCGCCGGCTTGCCCTGATAGTAGGCCGACGTGTCCAGACGGAACTTCATGGTGTCAGAGGCGGTGTCGTAGCTGAAGAGCCTTGACGTGCCGTCGGTGATGATTCCCGGGCCTGCGTCAATCATATTCTCGACAAGGCACGGCCCCGAATCCCATTGCGCGAGATTCCAGTAAGGCTGTCGGGCCTCGGTGTCGTAAAAACTGAACTTTTTGAGGACAGTATACCTGTCTCCGTTTCGGTGGTCCTTCTGACTGAGAAGGCTGATGCCGCGCTCAAAGCGTCCGTCCGGCAGTAATTCAAGCTTGTTGTAAAGTTCTTCCATAATGGGAGTGGCCTCCGGCGTTGATTTTGGGGTGATTTCTTCTGCGGGTGAATGCGTGGCCGGCTGCGGCGTGCTGCTGCAGCCCGATAAGCACAAAGCGGCCACCGAACACAGAACCGCCGACAATACAAAACGCAATAGAATCTTCTTAGTCATTCGGTTTACACCTCCGGGGGTAATTGTATCATTATTGCGAGGCATTTTCCACAAAATCGGCCGCTGCCGGTTTCTTTGTTTTCTTTGGATTCTTTGGTTTCTTTGGGTTTTTTGACCGGGTTTTCTGCTGTTTATTACAACGGGAAATTATCTTTCCTGGCCAAACAACAACAAAATCCCAGGGGGTAAGTGCGGCGGCACATAAAGTGGCATATAAAGTGGCACAAAAGTGGCATATAAAGTTGACTAAATCGGTTTAAAGGTGTATAATAAAACCGCGGTGCGAGGCTGCATAATTCTGCCGGAAAGGGGATTTTAGAATGAAGCTTGATTTTGCATACGAAAGCGAGACCGTGGAATTCAAGTCCACTCTTGCTGAGCTTGACAAGGGAATCATTTCGCTGACTTCGATGCTGAACAAAAGCGGAAGCGGCACGGTTTATTTCGGCGTAAGAAACGACGGGGAAATACTCGGACTTGACGGGATGCTTGGTCAGGAAACTGTCAAAAAAATCGGAACAAGGGTCTCTGAGATTGTTCGTCCTGCTGTTATTCCAAAAATCTATTTTGAAGAGCACGACGGAAAAACGATTATAGTTGTCGAAGTCACAGGTCACAATAAGCCTTATTCTGCAAACGGTGAATACCGCATCAGAGTCGGAAGCGTGAATAAAAAAATCGATCCTGAGCTACTGGGGGAGCTGTTTTTCTCCAATTCCAAGGCGATGATGGATAACGTTGAAGCGTTTAATCAGGATCTGACTTTTTCCGAATTGAAGCAGCTTTATCTCATCAAGGGTCTTACGATCGACGACGAAACATTCGCGCGCAATATGGGTCTGATCACTAAAAACGGAACCTACAATTACCTGGCCGAGATTCTTGCGGATAACAACAATTGTTCAATCAAGGTGGTGCGTTTTAAGGGAAAAGACAAGCAGGAGATGATAAGCCGCAACGAATACGGATATCATTGCCTTTTGATTGCCATGCGGCAGGCCTACGATTACGTGGCGGCACTGAATGAGGTGCGCGTTGATCTTAAGTCGGGGCAGGCGCGCAAAGAAGTTCCGCTCTTCAATTCAGAATGCTTTGATGAAGCCTGGACGAATGCCTGCCTGCACAACAGGTGGATCAAAAACGTTCCTCCGGCCGTCTATATTTTCGCTGACCGTATTGAGATCGTATCTACAGGCGGCCTTCCTTACGACCTCTCGAAAGAGGAATTCTTTGCGGGAATTTCCCACCCTGTTAATCTTTCGCTTCAGAAGATCATGGGTCAGCTGGATCTGGTCGAGCAGACCGGGCACGGCGTCCCGAAAATCATCAGTGTGTACGGTACACAGGCATTTGAGATTACCGATCATCATATTACGGTAACCTTACCGTTTGCGTTCGAACCGGGCATGAATCAAACGAGCTACGACGGAATATCTACGACACACGCGAAGGTCCTGAAGGTCATCAAGAACAATCCGACGCTTCGCACCGAGGAGACCGCAAAGCTTGCCGGCATCGGCAGAACAAGGACAACTCAAATCATTGCCGACTTGAAATCTTCAGGAAAGATCGAACGAATTGGCGGCAACAAAAAGGGGTATTGGAAGGTAGGATAAGAGGTCATAACCGGGAAGATCGTTGGCGCGACAAGGCAAGAGGTATGAAAAACGGCACATAAAGCTGCATATAAAGTGGCATATAAAGCGGCATATAAAGCGGCACAAAAGTGGCATATAAATCCCGGGAATGGCAGATATAAAAGCAACGTTTCGCTGCAGGGCTGTGAAGCCGCGCAGCTGCGTGGCCGTGAAACAGTGCGGCTTCAGGCAGTGAATCGCCGCTGTGCAGCCGGGTAATTGGTTAACCGCCGGAACAAACAAAAATCCGAACTTTTCGCCTGCAGGCTTAAGGTTCGGATTTTGATCCTTTGGTGCCGATGACCGGACTCGAACCGGTACGATCTCTCGCCGCATTTTGAGTTTTCCGGTCTCATCGGACCATAACGGACGCAAGGTCGTTTTGGAGGACGGTACTTCCCGCCGGAAAAGCCAGTCCCGACAAGGAAAAAACGCCGAAAATCGTCGAAAACCCTTGTGGTAAAATCATTTGCGCCTGTTTTGCTTTTTCTGAAATCGACCTCCGAATGAGGCTGAAATCGGAGGTCGATTGGAGGTCGAATCAGGCAAAGTCAGACGTAACAAACATCAACCAAATCCGTATTATCTGCCATCGACACAATAACGAATTTGGAGGATATTATGACAAGAAGCGATTACGA
>JAGDAX010000097.1 GCA_017848335.1 Clostridia bacterium
ATGGGACGCGAGTTATGGGCTGCGAGCTGCGAGTCAGCCGGCGATAGAAGAGTATTACCCGCGCGAACGCGCGCGGCGCAGCAGGCTTGCAGGAAAGGGCGGATAGGAGTATACTTTAACCGGAGGGCGACGGGTTGCTGCCTTGCTCTCCGGCTTCTTATATACGCGGCAGCACGTGGTATTTCGGAGCGGAAAACCGCGTGCGCAAAGGCGCAAAGCCGCGTTCACAAGGGCGCAAAGAGGCTTTGCCAAAGGAGCGAGGCTTCTGATTCCGCACGGCGGACGCGCGAGACTGAAAGGGATGCGATCATGAAGATCTTCAAACCGACTGTCATATCCGGAGGGGTTTGTTTTTTTATTGTCGCGCTGGTGCTTGCTGCGGCCATAGGTGCTTTTGCGCCTGTGGATGCGGAGGCTGCCGGGTATTCCTTCGTGCCTGACTGGCAGAAGCGCGAATATGACACGGGCGAGAACGTGGATATCAAGATCAGTATTGCCGGGCTGGAGGGAGCGGGCGAGCTCTCGGGAAGCCTTGACGTGGACCTGCAGGGGCTTTTGGTTTCGCTGGTGGAGCCGCTTTCGGGGTTCAGAATAGTTTCGGATTACGATAACGGCCGCATAAGCATTACCACCGACGGCACGGGCAGCGTTATTCCTGCGGGGAGCGTTGACTTTGTCATGCTTCACCTGAGGGTCACGGAGGACAGAGAGCCTGCGTTTTCGCTCAGCGGGTTCTTGTCGGAGGGAAGCACGTCGGGGATGATCCCCCATGCGAAATATGAGATAAAGCACGTGCCGCTGCCTGCGACCGAAGCGCCTTCGGAGAGTCCCGCAGGACCGGGGCAGACGACTGATCCTGAGCAGAGCGGGGCACCTGAGACCGAGAAGCCCACCGGGACGCCTGCGCCTACCGAGACGCCTACGGCGACGCCGACAATGGCGGTGATCGAGACGCCGGGAGAGGCGACGGCCGAGCCTTCCGAGGCTGCGGAGACGCCCGAAGCGACCGAGGGGCGGCCGGGAATTATCGAGCCCGGGGAGTATTCCGGCGAAAACAACAACAGAAATGCGAACCCGATTTCGACGGGTGCGGTGGTATTCTGGGCCTTCGTGGCGCTTGTGGCGGGCATCTGGATAGGCATTGCCATTGGCGCGGGGATCTGGAAAAAGAAGGCCATCTTTGTGACTGACGACGAGAAGAGGATCATAGGAAAGCGGTAATGCGGGAGATTGTATTATCGGCGTCTGTGGCGTCCGGCATAGGCATATTCGCGGCTGCGGTATTCGCTTTTGGCGTACTTTGCTTTCTCGCATGCTTTGTGGCCACAAAGTGGTTCAAGATCAAAAGGGTCGACTTTAAGAGCACCGAAGGGCTGGACGGCGGCTTTTCGCCGGTCACGAGAATTTGCTTCATTTCCGACCTGCACTTCCCGATGATGAACGTAAATCAGAAGGAGCTTATCGCGGCGATCGCGAAGGAGGACTGCGACGCGGTGGCGATAGGGGGCGACCTCTGCCAGTCCCGCAAGGGCAAGAGGGCGATGCTGGAGTTTCTCGGGAAGCTGGCGGCAAGCGTGCCCGGCATTCCCGTGGTCATCGTGCTGGGAAACCATGACGTAAGAGACGTCTGCGGCGGTGACGATGCGGCCGTTGCGGAGTTCGCGAAGGAGCTTTGCGGCTGCGGCGATAATATTCACGTGCTCAGGGACGAGACGCTGAGGCTGGAGATCAAGGGGACGCCCTGCCATATGGTATTTGCGGGCCTCAAGGAAATCAGGACGGAGCGGGATCTGAAGCCCGTGGAGACCTTCAACGGGGCCGCGGACCTCTGCGAAGAGGGCGACAAGCTGATCATATTGGCCCACAACCCGGACAGCATGAAGGTGCTGAAGGACGCAATCGAGGCAAGGGCGATCGAGACGGTGAGCCTTTGCGGGCACACTCACGGGGGACAGTTTTATCTGCCCTTCAATCTTGAATTCCGCCTCCTCAGGAAGGACGTACTGCCGCGGGAGGGATACATTTACGGGGAGTTCGATTATTGCAGGTACAACCGGATGTATATCACCTGCGGGCTGGGGCAAAGTCTGCTGCCCATAAGGTTCAGGACGACGCCGGAGGTGGCTTTTGTGTATTTCTGACGCCGGATCCGGGATGCGCAGGCTCGTCAAGGGACGGGAGTTTATGATCGGGCCGGAAAACGGCGGTTTTATTTGAGGACGGGGGTTTATGATTGGGCAGGATGGCCCGGACGTTTTATTTCGGAGCCGCAAGACTCCGGGTGACAGGAGGAACGGATAGATGTTATTGTCGAGAAAACACGGAGACAGACCTGACGGGTACAGAGTGACTAACGTGGAGGGCGTATTTCTGCTCATTCCTTACATAATGAAGACCAG
>JAGDAX010000098.1 GCA_017848335.1 Clostridia bacterium
ATGAATGTTCCCCCTCTGTTGTACTGTTGTACTGTCGTGCCGTTGTGTTGTCCGGCCGTACTGTCGTGCCGTTGTGTCGTCCGGCCGTACTGTCGTGCCGTTGTGTTGTCGTATTGCCTCAGATCGCGGCGCCCTCAGACTGCCTTGCAGATACTGCCTCCTGAGTCGACCCGCGCTGCCGCTGCCGGACTGCAGCGGCGTCATAAAAGCAAAAAGCAATTCCCGGCGGCCGCGACGGTCTTAATGCGCCGGCTTCCGAAAATTGCCTCAGGTAAACGCTGACGAGCTCATCAGTCGTCGGTTTCGATGTCAAAAAGAAAGTCCTCGATATCGTCGTCCGAATCACCGGGGTTGATATCGTCAATGCTTCCCGGCATATCGTCGGGCCTTGCGGTGCGCTTCTCGGGCGCATTCCCGCTGCTGCCTGTCGTGCTGCCGTTCTGCGCCGCGGGATTATTCTGAGGCACTGCCGCAGGCTTCCTGGCGGGAGTTTTTTTCTTGGTCTCGACCTTGGGATCCAGAGAAATAAAGAACTGGATGAAGTAGAAAACCACAAAAAGCGCCAGCGCCACGGGCATGCTCTTGATGACGTGGAAGGGCTCGTACAGGAAGAGCACCAGCGCGGCAGCCACAAAAAGGACGGCCTTTATGACGATCATAAGCCTGTAGCGGTTGTTTTTGAGCATCACCTTGTTGGCAAGTATGGGGAACAGGAATTCCACCGCGGCCACCATGATGATCGCGACAGCCAGAAGAAGCGTTGCGACGGTCTTCTGCGTGGAGGCGGCCAGCTTGACAACGCCGAATTCCACCACCAAAAAGCCCGCCAGCGCAAGCAGAATAATTACGTAAAACAAATTTGATAATGCACTTTGTCTTTTCATAAAAAGGTCTTCTCCCGAAGATTCTAAAATATAATACCGAGAAGTCATCGGCAATAACCGGCATTTTAAGGCTCACTCAGCTTTTCAAACAAAACCGGCTTTTCGAGCAGAACCGGCTTTTCGCACAGAACCGGCTTTTCGCACGGGATCCGCTTTTCACACAGGATCAGCTTTTGTCTGCATAATGCCCGCTTAAATCCGCTTAATTCTGCTCAATTCCGCTTAAATCAGCTCAATTCCGCTTAAATCAGCTTAAATCAGCCTCGACCGGCTTACAATCGGCTTTTGACAGGCTTTTCGGAGGCCGAACAATGAGATTTTTCCCGATGATTGCCCGCTTCGCCAAAACTTCACGCGCATTATATCATGAAATGTTTAAAACTGTCTTAAAGTCGGCCAATTTAACCGTTTCCTGATTGCCGGTGGTCATATCCTTGAGCATCACGGAGCCCTCTTCGCGCTCCGTCTCGCCGCAGACCATTACGTATTTGATGCCCAGCTTGTCGGCATACCCGAGCTTCTTGCCCATTTTGCCGCCGTTAAGGTAAGTCTCAACGGGAATCCCCGTTTCTCTCACCAGCGCAGCCACCTTGAGCGCGTATTCGACGGTATCGTCCATAGGCACCACCAGCACCTTGGACGTGGAAGCCGCCGGCCGCGTCCCCGCTTCGCCGAGAAGCCCGGATTCGCGGAGCTGGTAGAAGAGCCGCGAGAAGCCGATCGAGATCCCGACCCCCGGAAGCGTCTGCTTCGTGTAATTGGAGGCCAGCTCGTCATACCTGCCGCCGGAGCAGATACTTCCCAGCTCAGGATGCGCGTTCAGGAACGTCTCATAAACCGTGCCGGTGTAATAGTCCAGCCCTCTCGCAATCTTGAGGTTGAGCTTAAAGAACTCCTCAGGCACGCCGTAAGCGGAGATCGCCCCGGACACCGCCTCCAGCTCCTCAAGCCCCTTTACGAACAGCTCGTTTTCGATACCCAGCATCTTCAGCTTCGCGATAATATTCGCCGGACTGCCTGACATTGACGCGAGACCGATGGCCGCCGCCACCGCCTCTTCGGTAAGGCCAAGGTCGAAAAGCTCCTTCTTGACGCCGGCCTCGCCTATCTTGTCCAGCCTGTCAACGCTTCTCAGCACCTCAGTGGGGTCGCCGATTCCGTAGCTTTGGAAGAAGCCCGAAAGAAGCTTCCTGTTGTTGATCATAATGGTGAAATCGCCCAGATCAAGCGCCCGGAACGTATTGTAGATGACTCCGGCCACCTCCGCGTCGTTGTAAATGGAAAGCGTGCCGTTCCCGACAATATCGATGTCGCACTGGTAAAATTCGCGGAATCTGCCCTTCTGGGGCTTCTCGCCGCGGTACACCTTGCCGATGTGGTAGCGCCTGAACGGAAACGTCAGCTCTCCGTAGTGCATGCTCACGTACCTCGCAAGCGGCACCGTAAGGTCAAACCGCAGCGCAAGGTCGTTGTCGCCCTTGTTGAACCTGTATACCTGCTTGGCGGTGTCGCCGCCGCTCTTCGCGAGAAGAACCTCCGCCCGCTCGATAACAGGCGTGTCAACAGGCACAAATCCGAAGCTCTCGTAGGATTTCCGGATCGTCTCAAGCATCGAGTTGAAAAGAATCTGCTCCGCCGGAAGCAGCTCCATAAAGCCCGCCAATATCGAAGGCTCCACAATTTGTCTGTTTTCGTTGTTTCCCATGATCGTACTCCGTAAATAGCCGCAACGGTTTGACAGCCCGGGGCGATGCCCGTCAATGCGGACAAGGCCTTTTCCCTTCGTTTTCCATCCGGCCGAACCACCAGTTCAGCCCGGACATTTTCCCTCCGGGGCCCGTGAATAAACGCCGCAGCGTAATGCAGAGCTTCCAAAGCGCCCTGCAGGATAATGATATATCA
>JAGDAX010000099.1 GCA_017848335.1 Clostridia bacterium
AAATTTTGGTTAATTGACGTAAAATTTTCGCCGTAACGGCAATAACAGCAAAGGCAGACAGGTCGCTCAAAAGATATTTCCCTCTTGAATGGGAAAGGACTTTTTTGTTTTCGGCAGCACTTCGGCTCTGTGAGAACCAAACAAGAATACGGGTTACGGCCGCCTTTTGGCCTTCGCGACTCTTAGCCCACTTATCCGCTTATCCTCCGTATACGCCTCAGTATTGGGCTCCTGTTCGTAAATTACAATTTCGCTATCCCGTCCTCTCACCTGCTCCTCACGGTGCAAACCCCGGGAGTCGCTCCGGGGTTCGCCGAGAGCTGCGTCCCTTGTGGACTTTCGCCACAGACCGACGGCATGCCGCCGTACCAAAAACAGATACCGGAGAGCCCTTGCAATCCTTGAGCCCTCCGGTCTTTTTTATATCAGTCTTAATGTAGAAGCAGCCTGAAGCGGAACCGGTTGGCCGCCGGGTTGCTGCCGCATAGTTGATGAAGCAGCCTATGGCCTGGATCAGTTGTCCTCCAGCTTGTTGCCGCAGCCTGAGCAGAAATGATCTATGCCCTTCTTATACTTCCTGCCGCACTTGGTGCAGAAGCGTGTTTCAGCCTTCGGTTCTTCCTCTGCAGAAGCCGCAGGCGCAGCTGCCGTCTCAACCGGAGCAGCCTCCAAAGGCGCAGTTTCGACAGGCTCAGGCACAGGAGCCGCTGCCGCTGTCACGGATGCTGCCGCCACAGGAGCCGCCGCTGCGGGTGACGCTGCTGCAGTCGGTCCGGCGGCATTGGCGGCGGTGTGCGCAGCCTGAACTCCCGCGGGATAGCCCATAGATTTCATATAACCTATGTCTACAGACGCGTCCGCTTCAGCCTGCGATTTGAATACCGGATTTCCGTCCTTGTCAACGGCAAAGATCTCATTGTGTCTAAGCGGCTTCCTGCAGGTTGCGCAATAAACAAATCCGTTCGGATACCATGCCCTGAAATCCAGTGCCTTGTCCGTATATTCATTGACGGTGCCGCAAGCAGGACAACGCATTTTATACGTATATCCGCTGCTCCAAAGTGCTCTCTTAAAAGCCATAAATAACACTCCCTCCTTGTGTCGCGTGAATTGCAACACTTTTTGTTATTTATACACGATTGCGGCGGATTTTGCAATAATCTCTTATTGCCAGGAGCAAGGCCAGAGGCCAGAGGGCGCGCTTTCCGCACTTTCCGCGCATGCGGCACGCGGCGCCGGGTACTCCGTCACTCAGGAGCCCCTTGACATTTTCCTTCATGCGAGTATAATTCCTATTGAGAACTTACCTAACCATACTGTCCAAGTTTTCAACGCATTCAACGGAGGTGCCGCATGGAAATCAAGCGCGATCAATACCTTAAAAAGCTCATCTCATACATGTGGGACGGCCAAGTCAAAGTAATTACCGGCATTCGGCGGTGCGGCAAATCCTATCTTCTGAGGCCTATTTTTGAGAATTACCTGCTTGGCCAGGGCGTCGCTGCGGACAATATTCTCTCATATCAGCTGGACCTCGCCAAGGACATCCGTTACCGCAATCCGCTGGAGCTGGCTGCGGCGGTGCGTGAGCTTGTCGCGGGCCGGACTGACAGATTCTACCTGTTTATAGACGAAATCCAGATGTCTGACACCGTGCCGAACCCCTATGATCCCCGCGGCAAGGAAATCACCTTCTACGACGCACTCAACGATTTGAATTCCCTGCCTAACCTTGATATTTACGTGACCGGGAGCAATTCCAGGATGCTGTCGAGCGACATTCTGACAGAATTCCGCGGCCGAAGCGATGAGATCAGGGTGCATCCGCTCAGCTTCCGCGAATACTACGCTGCGGTCGGCGGTGACAAGCAGGACGCTTTTGACAGTTACGCCTTCTACGGCGGGATACCGCTGATTCTTTCGAGGCCCGACGACGCGGCCAAGACCAGCTTCCTCAAGTCTCTGTTTTCGGAGGTGTACCTGAAGGATATTGTCGAGCGCAAGAAGGTACGCCGCGAGGACGTTCTTGCTGCGACGCTCGACCTGCTGTGCTCCTCCGTGGGCTCGCTCACGAATCCCAACAATATCGCAAATTCCCTGAACTCAAGGCAGCGGCTGGCCGGCGAAAACACGGTTGCCGCCAACACCGTCAAGGCATACATCGACCACCTGTCGGACGCCTACCTCTTCGAAGAGTGCCGCCGATACGACGTTAAGGGCAAGGATTATTTCGATTACCCCAACAAGTATTATTGCGACGACCTCGGACTTCGCAACGCCCGAACCGGCTTCAGGCAGCAGGAAATGACGCACATTATGGAAAATATCATCTACAACGATCTGCGGATTCGCGGGTGCGAGGTCGATATCGGCGTGGTTTATTCCTGCGAAAAGAACAAGAAGGGCCAGACCGTTCAGGTTGCCCGTGAGATCGATTTCATTGCGGCGCGAGGCGGGAAAAGGACGTACGTTCAATCTGCTTATGCGCTGGAAAATGAGGCAAAGGCGGCGGCGGAAACCAAGCCGTTCAGCCTGACCGGGGATTTCTTTCCCAAAATCATCGTTCGCCACGACGTGCGGAAGCGGTGGTACGACGACAGCGGCGTCCTGAATATCGGGATCATTGACTTCCTGCTGGACGAAGCGGTGGTGTGAGGGCCGGGCGCTGAGGGCCAAGGGTAAGGCCAGAGGCAAGAGGCCAGAGGCCAGAGGGCGCGTTCCTCGCGAGTTATGCAATGCAAGTTAAGAGCTATGAGGCGAGAGTTATGGGACGCGAGTTACGAGTCAGCCAACTGTTGAAAAGGATTCCGCGTCTGCATTTTGAGACGTGAACGGTTCACGCGCCAGCGTGCTCAGTGAGGGGCACAATATGCCGCAATGAGTCAGCATTCAGACATCGTTTGACGTTAAGGAATTTTTGCGGCAATCCGCAGTTTTTCCTTGTGATCTATTTACTTCCGGCTTTAATATGATATAATAGTCTCGTGGAAAAAGTGCGGCAAAGCGCAATAATTCGTCGAGGTGATAAAATGGAAATAGCAAGAGACCATTATTTGCGGCAACTGATTGAAAAGAAGGATAACGGTCGTGTAAAAATTGTTACAGGCATACGCAGGTGCGGAAAGTCTTTCTTGGTTTTTACTCTTTTTGACCGATATCTCCGGGAGAACGGTGTTGGCGATGATCAAATTATTTCTCTTGCACTTGATGAGCTGCCGAATGCAAAATACAGAAATCCGATAGAACTTGATAAATATGTTCGGGACAGAATAACCGATAAAACAAAGAGGTACTATGTTCTGATCGATGAGATTCAATTCGTATCGGAGATACAAAATCCATATGTGGACGATCCAGAAGCCAAGTTGACGTTCATCGACGCAGTAATTGGACTTATGCGCATCAAAAACGCAGATATATACGTTACCGGGAGCAATTCCAAGTTGCTTTCCACGGATATCCTGACGCAATTCAGGGATCGCGGAGACGAGATCCGCGTCAACCCTCTTTCGTTCGCAGAGTTTTATTCTGTGTACGCAGGGGATAAAAGAAGCGCGTGGGGTGATTATTATACCTATGGCGGAATGCCGCTCGTTTTGACTTTCAAAACTCATGCGGAAAAAAGCAAATATCTGCTCGATCTTTTCAGGAACACCTATATTAAAGATGTTATTGAACGCCATAAAATTCTGAACGACTCCTCGGTACTCGAAGACCTTCTGAATATTGTGTCTTCTTCCATCGGATCACTTACGAATCCGACTAAACTTTCAAACACCTTTGGCAGTGAGAAGCATATTGCCATTTCGCCCGATACTATTGATACTTACCTTGGTTACTTTTCCGAAGCGTTCCTGATTCATGAATCCCTTAGATATGACGTTAAGGGCAAGAAATATATGAAGACGCCTCTGAAATATTATTTTACAGACGTTGGCCTGCGCAACGCACGTCTCGGTTTCAGACAGCAGGAAGAAACTCATATTATGGAGAACGTTATATTCAACGATCTGAAGAGGCGGGGGTTCAACGTAGACGTCGGATCGGTAGAATACAATTACCGGGATGATAACGGTAAAAAAGAACGCAAGCAGTTGGAGGTTGACTTCGTTTTGAATCAGGGCAGCCGGAGATACTATGTTCAATCTGCGTTGACTGTTGCGGACCCGGGAAAAAGGCAGCAAGAGATCGAATCCCTGATCCGGATCCCCGACTCGTTCAAGAAAATTGTGGTCGTAAAAGATTATATAACACCTTGGCGTGATGACAACGGCATTCTTTATATTGGCGTCGAACAGTTTCTTCTTGATGATAACTCGCTTGACGTTTGATCGACAGGAAGAGTGAATGTTATTTTACTGCCACCGTACCGGCGCCCAGCTCG
>JAGDAX010000100.1 GCA_017848335.1 Clostridia bacterium
CGGAGTGCTGCAAGAGCTGGCGGAAAAAGCGGAGGAGCAGCGGCTGGCGGCAATCTGAGACGATCTGAGGCAATCTGAGGCGATCTGAAGCAATCTGAGACGATCTGAGCGCCGGACAAGCAGCGGTCATTTCGCAAGCTGAGCGCCGGAGAAGCGGTCATTTCGGGATCGGAGACGTCTCATTGCCGGGAGCTTTATTGCCGGGCACTTTGCTGTCGGGAGCTTCATTATCGGGAGCTTTGCTCTCGGGAGCTTCATTGCCGGGAGCTTCGTTATCGGGCACCGGCGCGTACAATACGAAATTCAGGAAAACTGTTACGTGGCTTATTCGCGAAAATAACCAACGGAGGTCTTAAATGGCTAAATCTTCAAAGGGTTTATTTTTTTGCAAGGAATGCGGATACGAATCAAACGGCTGGCTGGGCTGCTGCCCGGGCTGCAGGGAATGGAACACTTTTGTGGAGGCGCCGCCTGCTCCGGCCGTTAAAAAAGGCGGCGCGGGCTCGACCATTGCTGCGGCAGCCTCTGCAGGGCTTTTCCCGGAGGACAGCGAGGCGGTTTTGCTCAAAAACTCCGCCGTCGAAGGGGAGGAACGGATCGTTACGGGCATCGGCGAGCTGGACAGAGTGCTGGGCGGGGGCCTTGTGAAGGGCTCCATCGTGCTGGTCTCCGGCGATCCGGGCATCGGAAAATCCACGCTCATGCTTATGCTCTCGGGGTGTCTTGCCGCGACGCGCAGGGTGCTTTACGTGTCCGGGGAGGAGTCCTGCCGGCAGATCAAAATGCGCGCAGACAGGCTTGAAATCAGCAGCGAAGGCCTTTACGTGCTTTCCGAGACGAACGTCGCGAAGGTATACGAGCAGGTGGGCGCGCTGAAGCCGGATATTATGATCGTCGACTCGATACAGACCATGTGCGACGACAATATTCAAGGCGCCGCGGGCTCGGTTTCGCAGGTTCGCGAGATCACCTCTTCGCTGATGAAGATCTCTAAATCAAGGGGAATAACGACTTTTATTGTCGGGCACGTCACTAAGGACGGCTCCATTGCCGGGCCTAAGATACTGGAGCATATGGTCGATACGGTGCTCTATTTTGAGGGCGAGCGGCAGCTGGTGTACCGGATAATGCGGTGCGTCAAGAACCGCTTCGGATCCACAAACGAAATCGGCGTCTTTGAGATGACCGGCAAGGGTCTCAACGAGGTGGCAAATCCTTCGGCGACCTTCCTTGAAGGGCGGCCCGAGAACGTCCCCGGCACCGCGGTGGCCTGCGTCCTCGAGGGCACGAGACCTATGCTGGTGGAGGTGCAGGCGCTGATCAGCGGCTCCAACGCTGCCAACGCAAGGCGCATGAGCACAGGCGTCGACTACAACAGGCTGTCGATGATATTGGCGGTACTCGAGAAGAGGCTGGGCCTCAACCTTTCCGGCAGCGATGCCTACGTCAACGTGGTGGGCGGCGTCAAGGTGGACGAGCCGGCAGTTGACCTTGCTGTGGTGGCCGCGATCGTGTCGTCGGTGGGCAATTTCCCGGTGCCCGGGGACTGCGCCTTCTTCGGCGAGATAGGCCTCACCGGCGAAATAAGGGGCGTGACACACGCGGACAAGAGGCTTGGCGAAATTCTCAGGCTTGGCTTTAAGCGGTGCTACATGCCGCGCGCCAACAAGGCGGCGGTGGCGGACCTGATCGGGAAGTACAACGCGGAGGGCGGCAATGCGGACGTCAGGTATATAGGCAACATAAAGGAGCTGAGGTGGTAGGCGCTTGGCGCCTGGCGCCGGGCACTCGCGCGAACGCGCCCTCCGGCCTCTGGCCTCCGGCCACCGCGCAGCATATTGAGCCCGTTACTGAGCACGCTCACGCGTAAACCGTCCGTGGCTCAAAATGCAGACGCGGACTCCGTTTCTCTCGCCTAAGGCCGAAGAACTCAGCACTTATCACTTATCACAACGAACCTAAAATCAAAAAGATCTGAAAGGACCGTTTTAACCATGAATCGATCTGCGGCCACGACCGGCGTAAAAAACAGGAGACTGCGTGAATGCCTCGACGGCACGAATTCGCACGAATACATTCTTCCGTTTCTCTGGATGCACGGCGAAAGCCACGAGCTGCTGAGGGAGGAGATTGACGCGATCTACAACACGGGCGTCATGGAGTTCTGTATGGAGTCGCGGCCCTACGAGGGCTTCGGCGGCGAGCAGTGGTGGTGCGACGTGGGATTTATTCTCGCGTACGCCAGGGAGAAGGGCATGCGGGTGTGGCTGCTTGAGGACAGGGCCTACCCGACGATCGTTGCCAACGGATACCTCGCGAGCCACCCGGAGCTGAAGCGCAAGGGGCTGAGGCTTGAGTGCAGGGACGCTGCGGGGCCCCTGAAGGACGCTGTCATGATGGCTCCGGCGATTGCCGCGGGCGAGGAATTATTTGCGGTGACCGCGTTCAGGAGGACCAAAAACGGCGACGTTTTCGAGGGGGAGGGCATTGACCTTCTCGGGAAGCTGAAGGACGGGCGGCTGGTCTTCGACGTGCCGGAGGGCATCTGGCGCGTGTTCTACGTGATCAGGACCACCAATATGCCCGGCAATCCGCTCTGGATCGATATGATGTCGAGGGAGTCCTGCGAGGCGATGATCCACGCGGTGCACCGGCCGCATTTTGAGCATTTCGGAGAGTATTTCGGGAATACCTTCGCGGGCTTCTTCTCGGACGAGCCCTGCTTTGGCAACAGGGTGGGGGATCCGGAGGCGTACCTGGGGCGGAGCGGGACGATTTTGCCTTACAGGGATGATATTGTCGAGCTGCTGGCGGAGGAGGCGGGCCTTGCGCCCGACAAGGTGCGGATGCTTCTGCCGGCGCTTTACCAGACTTACGAGGGGCCTGAGTACAGGAGCCTCAGGAACGCGTTTATGCAGGTGGCCACGAAGCAGTTCGAGAAGAACTTCAGCACGCTTCTCGGGGAGTGGTGCCGCAGCCACGGCGTGATGCACATCGGGCACATTATCGAGGACGCGAACCTGCACCAGAGGCTGGGCAACGGCGCGGGACACTATTTCAGATCGATAGGACATATGGACATGGCGGGCATCGACACGGTGCTGCACCAGTACCTGCCGGGTATGCCGGAAATCGACCACACCGCCGTCGTCGGGCCCAACAATCGCGTGAGCGCCGAGTTCAACAATCACCTGCTCACAAGGCTTCCTTCGTCGCTGGCGCACGTGAGTCCTCTGACCAAAGGCCGCACAATGTGCGAGATCTTCGGAGCTTACGGCTGGGGAGAGGGCGTGCCGATGATGAAGAAGATGGCGGACTATATGCTGGTGGGCGGCATCAACCATTTTGTGCCCCACGCCTTCAGTCCCAGATTCCCGGACCCCGACTGCCCGCCGCATTTCTACGGCAACGGCAAGAACGCGCAGTACAGGGCCTTCGGGCAGCTTATGAGATATATGGACAGGGCCTCCCACGTGCTGTCGGGCGGGAGCTATGCGGCGAAAATCGCGGTGCTCTACAATGCCGAGGCCGAGTGGTGCGGCGACAAGAACGAGCAGCTGCAGGGCCTTTGCCGCAGGCTTGACGAGTGGCATATTGCCTTCGATATTCTCTGGGAGGACGTGCTCAGAAACGCGCCCGTGAAGGACGGCAAGATCGTCCTTGAGACCGTGAATGCCGACGGCCCGGACACGAGAGCCTACTCCGCGCTGGTGCTGCCTTACTGCAACTATCTGCCGGAAAATATGATAGAGGACGTCAGCGCGCTGAAGAGGCAGGGCGTCGCGGTATACGTGCTGGGCAGCATTCCGCCCAGGTCCACGTTGAGCCATCTTCCTGCCGACTTTGAGTGCCTTCCCGAGAATGAACTGCGCCGCGTACTGTGGGATGCCGCCGGCGAAGAGGGCCGCCTCGAGATATCCGGCGGGTTTCCGCTCCTGAAATATTACAGAACGCTCGGGAAGGGCGGCGACGGTCTTGGAAACGGCTGCGGCGAAGGCGACGGTCACCGTGAAGGCGCGAGCTGCGGCGACGAGGTGATTTTCCTCTATTCCGAGGATAATTTCCGCGAGATGAGATTCACGCTGACCATGAATTCCTCAAGGCCCGTGAGAATATATGACATGTGGAACAATGAGCTGTTGGAGCCAAGACAGAACGGCCGTCTGGTGGAGGTCTGCCTCGAGCCCTCGGGCTCGGTAATGATCGTCGCGGACGATACGCCCTGCAAGCCCTTCGACTACAGCGACAAGCCGCGCAGGAAGCTGACGCTGGAGAACGTGTCCACGACGCTCGAATCCTCCGACGGCACGATTTCGGAGACGGCGCCCTTCGGCCCCGGCGTCGACGTCACGCAGCAGGAGGGATATAAAAACTTCCACGGCACGATCACCTACAGGGGCGAAATCGTCCTCCGCGAAGGCGAGAGCGCTATACGGCTTGACAGAGCCGGAGAGATCGTAACGCTGACGGTAGACGGCGAATGCCTCGGCACGATGCTTTCGACCAACTGCTTCTTCAGGCTGCCGGACAGCCTTCGGGGCCCCGCAAGGCGCAGAGTCGAAATAGCCGTCGTCAACAGCCCGGCCTACTGGCTCAGCGACCAGTTCACGACGTGGCTCACGGTGCCGGGCTCCGGATTGCTGGGCGACGTCACCGCGGAATAGCCGCGGGCTTTGGGTCGGCTACGGTCTTTGGGTTGGTTGCAGGTTTTTTTGGCCGGCAGCGGGCTTTGGGTCGGCTGCAGGTTTTTTAGCCGGCAGCGGGCTTTGGAAATATAAAGGCGGCCGCCCCTCACCGAATTGCTGCGTGAGGGGCGGCCTCTTTCTGATAAAGCGCGGCGCCTGAGATGGCGCTCTGCCTATAGCTTACAGTTGCCTGGTGACTGAGTCCGCCTCGGACTGAAAGCGGCCTTAAGCTTTAGGCCTTAAGCCTCTTCTGCGCGAATTTCGCGATGGCCACCAGGGCGGGCGTCAGAATGATCACCACAAAGAATTCGATCAAAAAGTTTATGCCCACGAGGCCCGTGAGGGAGTAGAGCAAAATGTTGCTGCCGCCGGACCACGCGCTGAGGACGTCCTTGAACCAGAGGAGCATGAGCACCACGAAG
>JAGDAX010000101.1 GCA_017848335.1 Clostridia bacterium
AGCCCTAAGGTGCTTGGCTACAAAACAAAAGACCGGCCTGGTCTGGTCGATCCGTTGGCGTACTATCTCGCAAGAAGTACTTGAATTTCTGTTTTGATGTAGCGCCGTATACCTGACCGGTACGTACGGTGCAATGGGAGGGAGGGACCGAAATCCCTCTCTACCCTATTGAACGTCACGGGCCGAACGTCACGGGCCGCGGGAATGTACGGGCCGCGGGAATGTACGGGCCGCGTGAAGGAAAGCTCGCCGCCGCAACGTAACGCGAGCCGCCGCAAGGCAAGCCGGACGCGATAAGATATGCCGGACGCGACAAGGGACGCTCGCCGCAATATGACGCTCGCCGCAATATGACGCGAGCCGCCGCAACGTAACGCGAGCCGCCGCAGATTTTAGCGGAGTGCCGGGGACCGGGGCAAAGAAAAGAAAAAAGGACGAAGGGCAAACAGCCCGGGGATCAAGAGCAAAGACGAAGGACGAAGGGCAAATGACCCGGGGACTGAGAACGAAGAACGGGGACAGAGGATGAAGGACAAAAAATCTTTTGTTTACAATTTTTTATACAAGATGGATCTTCTGTGGCTGAATATCGCCATTGCAGCGGTGCTGGTGGTGCTTTCGGCTTATGCCTTCGTGGGCGCCGGCAAGACGGTGCTTTTTGTGTTCTGCGTGGTTCTTCTCGTGCTGATCCTTACGCTGAATTTTACGGTCATTACGCTGAGGAAACGGAAAGCGCGGCAGGAGGCCGAGAAGCTTGGCTTCTCCGACGAGAACGGCACTGTGTGCTCAGGGCTTCTTGACGCGATGCAGCTGCCGGCGTTCATAGTCAATGCGGCGGGCAAGCTTTGCTGGGCGAACGTGGAGTTTAAGGGGCTTTGCGAAAGCCTCGGGGAGAGGCCGGCAAGGCTCTCCGGAATGGTTTTTTCCGATTACATCGATACGGAAAATGACAGAGCAGACAAAGAAAATGACAGAGCAGATGAGGATCTTTCTCCCGAGATCGAGATCGGCGGGAGGAATTTCAAAATATATATTTCGCACGTGATGGCCGGGGAGGAGCTTCTCGAGAACGGCCGCCTGGGATATTGCGTGCTTTTTACGGATATTACCGCGCCGCGGAAGCTTATCGAGCTGTATAAGAACCGCAAGATTGCCTTCGGCGAAATTCTCGTGGACAACTACGAGGAGATTTTCCAGGCCAGCGGCGACACGGTGGCGAATCAGGTTCTTATCGCGGTGAATAATATTTTTGCGGAGTGGATCGGCGACCTCAACGCCATCATCAGAAGGCTCACCAGAGAGAGGTTTATTATCGTGGTCGAGGAGGAGAGCCTGGCGGTGCTCGAAAAGAGGCGCTTCGACATTCTGGAGAAGGTCAAAAACATTTCCGTGGGAAATACCATACCGGTGACCGTCAGCATCGGGCTGTCCACCAACAGAACCGAGCTGACCGACAAGGCCTTCGAGGCGCTCATTTCGGGCGACAGCGAGAGCCCGGACTACCGCAAGGCGTTTAAGGATACGCTTAGCGGGCACTTTTCGGCTGTTGACGAGCTGCTCAATCTGAGTCTCAGCCGCGGCGGCGATCAGGCGATCGTCAGGACGGGCGAGGACAGCCGCAGCAATCTCTTCTTCGGCGGCAGCGAGATTCCGGGAGACAGAGAGGATATGGTGGCCGTCAGGGTCAACGCCGGCATACTGAGGACTGAGATCGAAAAGTCCAGAACGGTGCTTGTGATGGGGCATGCCCATGCGGATCTGGACTCCCTCGGGGCGGCGCTTGCGGTTTACAGAATTTCCGTATCTTTAGGGAGAAAGGCATATATTGTGCTGGGCGGCCCGAACTCACAGATAGCCGTTATGTACAACGCGCTTTCAGACAGCGGCGAGTACGGCGACGTGTTCATCAGCGGCAGCGAGGCCCTCAACATACTGGACGACGAGACGCTTACCGTGGTGGTGGATACCTTCTCGGAGAAGCAGTGCGAGGCGCCGGACGTGGTCAAAAATTCCGCGAGAATTATCGTTATCGACCACCACAGACGCGGCGTCGAATTCATAAAAAATACGATAATAAACTACACCGACACCATGGCTTCCTCTGCCAGCGAGCTGGTATGCGAGATGCTGCGGTACATTTTTCCCACCGAGAAGGTGCTTACAAAGCTTGAGGCGGAGACGCTTTACGGGGGAATACTGGTGGACACCAAGAATATGTTCTTCAAGACCGGCAAGAGGACCTTCGACGTCTGCTCATACCTGAGGCAGATGGGCGTGGTGCCCGTGGCGGTGCGCAAATACGTGCAGCCGGGCTATGAGGACTTTAAGAAGATCAACGAGATCGTGAGCGCCATGAGATTCGTGAAGGTGGGCGGCAAGGGCGTGGCTCTGGCAGTCTGCAGTCTGCCCAGAAGCGAGGCCAATACGCTGGCGCCGATTGCCGCGGATAAGATGCTGGAGGTGGCGGGCGTCGACTGCTCCTTTGTCATCATCAGGCAGGACGCTGACGTGGCCATAAAGGCCCGGTCTCTGGGCGAGGTCAACGTGCAGATCATACTTGAGCACCGGGAGATCGAGGGCGGCGGTCACTTCACGGCGGCCGCGGGATACGTTAAAAACTGCACTCCCGAGAGGGCAGAGCAGCTCATTCTCGGGATACTCAAAAGCGAGAGCAAATAACTGTTGGAGGGAAGTATGAAGGTTATACTTAAAATTGACGTCAAAAATCTGGGCAAAAAGGATCAAATGGTGGAGGTCAGCGACGGATACGGCAGGAATTATCTGATTCCGAGAGGGCTGGCCATGGAGGCGACCGCCGCCAATATCAATACCATGAAGGACCGCGAAAATGCCCGGGCCAACAGGCAGAAGCGGGAGGAGGACGCCGCCCTTTCGTTCAAGGAGAAGCTGGACGGCAAGACCGTGGACATCAAGGCGAAGGCCGGCGAGAACGGCAAGCTTTTCGGAGCTGTCGCCGCGAAGGATATTTCCGAGGCTATCGAGAAGCAGTTCAGGCTTTCGATCGACAAAAAGAAGATCCAGCTGGAGGAGCCCATCAAGAGCGTGGGAGTCAGGGACGTGGTCATAAAGCTTCACACGGGCATTTCGGCTACCGTGAAGGTGGCGGTGACTGCGGGCTGAATCCGGGGGCCGACGGCGGTCTGAGCTTGGATCTGCCCAGGCGGCCTTGGCTTTGGATCTGCTGACGGCGTCCGGGGTTTGGATCTGCCGGCGGCATGGCGGGCGCGTTTTTGCGGACTGTCTTTGCATCAGTGCCTGTCGCGGCCGGCTTTGCTTCCGTGCCTGTAGCGGCTGCCGCGCGCGTCTGTATTATTATAATTTTCGCAATTTTCTTTATTCCGGGGGAATAAAATGGCTGACAAAATCAACCCGACAATGCCTCAGAGCCTGGAATCCGAGGCCGCTCTTTTGGGCGCAATAATATCCGACGAGAAGGTTATCTACGAGGTGATCGACCTTGTGAAGCCCGAGGACTTTTACAGCGATTCCAACAGGCTTATATATGAGACCTGCATCGATCTGTTCACCGAGGGCGTGGGCATCGACCTGTTCACCGTGTCCGAAAAGCTCGACAAGAAAAACATTCTCGACAAGGTGGGCGGCTACGGGTACTTGACGAGCCTGGCGGACAGTGTTTTCATCGTCTCCAACGCTGCGACGTATGCTTCTATTGTCGCGGAGAAGGCAATGCTCAGGCGTCTTATCGGCGCGGGCAGAAGCATCGTGGACGTGGCCTTCAAGGACGAGAAGACATTGCGGGAAATGCTGGAATTCGCGGAAAATTCCGTCCTCAACGTGACCCAGAAGAGCAACACCAAGGGCTACTCAAAGCTTTCCGAGGTCAACGAGAACGTCTATCTGGAGCTCGAGGAGAACGCCGGGAAGGGCGGCATGACAGGCATTCCCACGGGATTTACGGATCTCGACAAGTACCTCTCCGGCATGAAAAAGGCGGACATGATAGTCGTGGGCGCAAGGCCGGGTATGGGAAAAACCGCATTCATGCTCGAGATCGCCCACTACGTCGCCACCAGGAAGAAGCTTCCCGTGGCGATATTCAACCTGGAGATGACCAAGGAACAGCTGGCTACGCGTATCCTCAGCAGCCATTCCAGGGTCAGCAACGAAAAACTCAAAAGGGCCGAGCTGTCGCAGAATGACTGGCTCGACCTGGCCGAAGCGCTGGCGGACCTTTCCGACGCGCCGATATATATTGACGACACCTCCGACGCAGGAATACAGAGCATCAGGGCAAAGTGCCGCAAGCTCAAGATGGAGAAGGACGTCAAGCTGATCATTATCGACTATCTGCAGCTGATGACGTCCAACAACAGGCGTTCCGAGGCCAACAGAGTCGTGGAGGTATCCGACATTTCGCGGCAGATCAAGATGATGGCCCGTGAATTGGAGGTTCCCATTATCGTGGGCTCCCAGCTGAGCCGTGACGTGGAACGCCGCGAAGACAAGCGGCCCCGCACCAGCGACCTTCGTGAATCGGGCGGTATCGAGCAGGACGCCGACGTGGTGCTTTTCCTTTACCGCGAGGTGGAATACAACAAGGACACCGAGTTCAAGAACGTGGCGGAGGTCATTATCGGGAAGCAGAGGAACGGTATGCAGGGCACCGTGAAGCTTTATTTCGACGCGGAGCACACGACGTTCAGGAATATGGCGAAGAGCTGAGGGCTGCGCTGCTGCAAGGCCAGAGGCCAGAGGCCAGAGGCCGGAGGCCGGAGAGCGCGCGTTCCGCGCGAGCTATGAACCGTGAGTTACAAGCTATGGGATGTGAGTTGTCAGCGCCGTGACCCGATATGCCCCGGAGGTTCGCATGGATTCCTTCCAGAGGATTTATGATAAATTCAAAAAGACCGTAAGCGCCAGGAATCTGGTTTCGGAGGGTGACGTCATCGTGGTGGCATTCTCCGGAGGCAGTGACTCCGGGGCGCTTCTTATGCTTTTGAAGGAGTATTCCCGGGAGGCCGCGATCTCGCTTGAGGCCTTCCATTTCAACCATATGATAAGGGGCGGCGAGGCGCTTGAGGACGAGGCATTCTCGCGTGAATTCGCGGAAAGTGCCGGGGTGGCGTTCCGGAGCGAGTCCGGGGACGTGCCGGCTTATGCGGCGCTGAAGAAATTGTCGGTGGAGACGGCGGCCAGGGAGATGCGCTATAATGCTCTTCGCGGGCTGGCGGAGAGGCTCGAAAACGAAACGGGCCGTCCGGTTAAAATTGCGGTGGCGCACAACAAGAGCGACCGCGCGGAGACGGTGCTGCTCAATATGATCCGGGGCACAGGGATCGAGGGCCTTGCAGGGATCAGGTACCGAAACGGCCGGGTGATCAGGCCGCTTCTGGATATCACCAAGGAGGAGACCTTCGCGGTGCTGGAGCATTTCGGCAGGAGCTGCAGGACGGATTCCACCAACCTTGAGACGGAATACAGAAGGAACAGGCTCAGGCTTGAAATTATCCCATATATAGACGAAAAGATGAACTGCGACATGGTGCGGCGGCTGTGCCTGCTGGCGGATATCGCAGAGGAGGAGAACGGGTTTTTGAGGGACGAGGCGGAGAATATTCTCGGCGGGATCTCCTCGAAGGATTCCTGCGGGCGCGTCAGCATTGATATTGCCGGGCTCGGGAGGGTTCATCCGGGCATCAAAAAGAGGGTGCTGAAGCTGGCGCTCGAAAACGCGGAGACAGGCGCGACAAGGCCATACGGCCACGGGGTCTCGATCACCGCGACAATGCTGGAGCGGCTTGCGGGTTTCATCGGGGATGACTCGGCCGCAGGCGTGCTGGAGCTGGGCAAGGAGCTTTTCTGCACGAAGAAGGGCAGGCTTGCGGTCATTGGCGGAGACCCGGGGCGGCTTCTTACGGGCGAGGGACGCCGCAATATCGAATACGGGGCGCCGGGCCTGTCCGACAGGTATTTCGTTGACCCGGAGGCGGACGGGGCTTCCTTTGAGACGCCGGAGGGATACGTTTTCAGGGTGCGGCGGATATCGCTTGACGAGCCGGGGAAAAGGCCGGGAGACGCCGATGCGCCGCGGCAGAACGATGCGGAAGAGCCGCGGCAATCAGACGTTGAAGTGCCGCGGACGGCAGGAGAAAACGCGCCGCGGCGGACTGAAGCAGATGCGCCGCAGCGGGCAGAGGCCGATGCGCTGCGGCGGCTTAAGGCGCACGGTGATTTTGATTTCAAGATGTCCGTGGCCGTGGACCGCGAAGCGTTGCTTGCTTCGGGACTGCGGCTTGTGATAAGGCATCCGGAGCAGGGGGACGTCATTAAACCTCTTGGCGGACCCGGAAGGAAATCCTTGAGAAGGTTTCTCAGCGACGCCGGAATTGATGCCCTGAAGCGTCCGGGGCTTTACGTGCTCGCCTGCGAGGAAGATGATTCACGCGGCGGTAATTCGCGCGGAGGCGAAGCTTCCTGCGGGATCTGCCACGTTTTCGGGGTGCGGCGGGGAGACATTTTCGCTGTACAAAAAGAGACGAAAAGTTGTATAATTATAGATTGCAGTAAGCCTGATGAGCAGGC
>JAGDAX010000102.1 GCA_017848335.1 Clostridia bacterium
CCACGGATCAGAATGAGCGGCTTGGGTATCGCTTGAAGGGATCTTCCTCAAGGTGCAGGCCCATCCCTTCGAGCCTTTTCGGAAGGAGTAAGCGGATGGATGCAACTCGAAGGGCATATCCGCGAAGCGGCCGATGCCCTGAGAGCTGCCTCCATCCGCTTTTTTGGGATTTTTTAATAAATAATTAGTAGCATACCCCTGTAAAAAGCTGCGTTCTGCTCCGGCATTGCCGCGGACGCGCTTTTCGGACAAACGAAGCATTTTGGTGCCCGAAACGTATCGAAATGAAAGCATTATCCCGATTTAGAGAACACGGAGGATGATTTACGATGGATAACAATGAAAACACTTCTGATGTAAAGTTTTGTGTGAAGTGCGGATGCCCCTTGATTCCGGGCGCGAGATTCTGCCCGAAATGCGGCTCGGCTGTTGTTAGACCTGCGGCTGCGGCAGCGCCGGTAATTCCTGCGGCGGGCGAGACGCCTGAGACGCCTTTTGAGGCCCCGGTCGAAGCACCTGCGGAAACCGCCGAAGGCGCAGGCTTCAGCGCCGACAATACGGGATCTGCGGAGCTTATCGGCGGCGAGACTGTCATTCCCGGCATTATCGACGAGAGTTCTCAAGCCAACGGGCCCCAAGCCAACGGCACTCAGACCAACGGCGCCTGGACCAGCGGCTCGCAAACAGACGGATACCAAACCAACGGCTCCGAAACCGGCGAGACTGCCGGCATGAGAACCAACGAGACTGCCGGCATGAACGAGCCTCCCAGGACGGCCAAGCAGACCGTGGACGACGAGTTCATAAGGCAGATGCGCGCCTTCGAGGCTTCCAAGAGGGAGCAGGAGCAGGCCAGAAGGGCAAGGGCGGCGGCCCCGGTTACCCGCGGGAACGAAAACACCAACGCAAAGCGCGGAGGCATTCCGGGGTGGCTTGTTGCGGTCATTGTCGTGGCTGCGGTGCTTGTTACCGCGCTCTTCACGGGCGCTGTTGTGGCAAGGCTTGCTGCGAACTCCGGCTCGCGTGTTGACAGGTCCAGCGTCGAAAGAATTATCGACGATTACATCAGCAAGAATCCTTCCCTCGGGCAGAACAACGGCCAGACCGGCAACAAGCCCAATCAGGACCACGTTGTGGACGGCGAGACGGTGCCCGGCGGAAGTCAGGTGACCATCAACATTGAGGGCGACTCAACCTCGGTGGCTGCGGCGGTTTACGCCAAGTGTGCGCAGTCCGTGGTGGGCGTGGGCATTTACGGCAAGACTTCCTCGACTCCCTGGGCGCAGAGCTCCTTTGAGCTCATAGGCTCCGGCTCCGGCGTCATTTACAGGTCCGACGGATACATTATCACGAATCACCACGTTATCGACGACGCCATTGACGACGACAATCAACTTCGTTCAGACCACGAAATCAGGGTATACACGGACGAGACCCTCGGCAGCTATTACACCGCCACGGTGGTGGGCGCAGATGCCACAGCGGACCTCGCGCTCATAAAGATCGAGGAGACAGGCCTTGTGCCCATCGAGTTTGAGGATATCGAGAACGTGGCGGTCGGCGACATGGTGTTCTCGCTCGGCTGCCCGGGCGGCCTTGAATTTATGGGCACTCTGAGCAACGGCATCGTGGGCGGCATCAACAAGAACCTTCTCACGGAGGACGGCTACGCCTTCGACCTGATTCTCACGGACGCGGCAATAAATCCCGGTATCAGCGGCGGCGCGCTGGTGAACGCAAAGGGCAAGCTTGTCGGTATCTGCGAGCTGAAGATTATCGAGACGAACTACGAGTCCATGGGCTTCGCGATTTCCGTGGAGACCGTCAAGAAGATCAGCGAGACCCTTTACAAGGACGGCAAGGTCGTAAGGCCGGCGCTGGGCGTGGCGGTCAATACAAGCTACGGTCCGAAGGAGGCCAATGAAAGCGGCGCTCCCGCAGGTGCGTGGGTGTCCGAGGTCACCAAGGGCTCTGCGGCGGATATTGCCGGGATCAAGCCCAACATGATCATCACCGAGGTCAACGGCGTTGAGGTTTACGACTACGTGTCTCTGAGAGCGCAGCTGCTCAAATACACCGTGGGCGAGAAGGTCGAGATCAAGGCATACGTGTACAGCGGCAGCAACGTCAAGAACGGCACCTACAAGATCTTCACCGTGACGCTGCAGGTGCTTGAGGAATAAGGGAATCCGCGCCAAGAACGCGGGCTCTGAGCCGGGAACCTGAGCGTTGAGCCGGGAACCTGAGCGTTGAGCCAAAATCCGGCGACAGGAACCCTGTGCACGGCGCATCGAACCCGGTGCCGCGAACCCGGCGCCTCGAACCCGGCGTCGTCGGCGCAGAGTTAAAAAACAATATGAGTTCGGAACAATTAGAGTAACAATAAGATTTCTGAACAATATCAAAAAGAGCATCCGGTACAAATC
>JAGDAX010000103.1 GCA_017848335.1 Clostridia bacterium
CACAGCCGCACGCACGACCGCAAGCACAGCCGCACGCACGGCCGCACGCACAGCCGCAAGCACGGCCGCACGCACAGCCGCACGCACGGCCGCACGTACAGCCGTGCGCTAAAGTCCGGAATCGGAGGCAAAATTTTTGAGGTTGCGGCAACAGTTTTGAAGTCGCGGCAATAGTTTTGAAGATCCGGCAAAAGCCCGGAAAAGGTCGGAAAAAGCCGAAAACGCGTATAAAGCGCGGGAAAGCGGGAAAAACGAAAAAAGCGCAAAAAATCGCAAAAAAGCCGAAAACCGTGCAAAAAGCCTGAAAAAACGCGAAAAAGTCCGAAAAAGCCTGAAAACCGTGAAAAGATCCGAAATTCGTTGAACTTTGCGGGCATTTGTATTAAAATGAAAGCGGAGATAATATAGGTTTGAGAATCTGTATTTGCGCGCCCGCTGCCTGGCGGCAGGCGCCTGTTCCCGCTATCAAAAACAGTCTGCATTCGAATTCTTTCAAAGGAGCTCGTTATGAAAAAAACCATACTTCCGAAAATAATAAGATTTGCGGTTTGCATCACCGTGCTTGGGGTGGCGGTGGCCGTGGGGTTCCTTACGGGGGCCTTCAATTTTACGGGGCTCAATCTCAGGCTTAACTTTAACTCGCTGCTCAAGGTGCTGGTGATGGCGTCGGCGGTGATCGCCGTGGAGGCGGTGCTTTCGCTTGTGCTGAGCATTCCCAAGCCCGAGAATCACAGGGTGAGGACGGTGCTTTCGATTTTTGCCAGCCTGCTTAAGTACGTGGCGTTCATTGTGATCCTTTGCTGGGGCTTGTCGATAATCGGCGTCAACGTTTCGACCATCGTGGCAAGCGTCGGAATTATCGCGCTGGTGGTGGGCTTCTCGGCGGAGAGCCTTATCGCGGACGTGGTCACCGGTGCGTTTATGATTTTCGAGAATCAGTACAACGTGGGCGATATTGTCGAGGTGGGCGGCTTCAGAGGCACGGTCACCAATATCGGCATTCGCACCACCAGCATCACGGATCCGGGCGACAACGTAAAAATCGTGAACAACTCCGACATGAAGAACATTCTCAACAGGTCCGACAAGCTTTCGCGCAGCGTTTCCGTGATTTCGATACCCTACGCGACGGATCTGGAGAAGCTGGAGAGCGAGATCCCGGCGCTGATGGACCGCATTTACGAGAACAGGACGGACGTGTTCAAAAATCCGCCAAGGTATCTCGGCGTGGAGGCCCTTTCCAACAGCTCGGTGGACCTCAAGTTTGTGGTAAACGTGGATGAGAAGGACATCTATTCGGGCGCGAGACTTCTTAACCGCGACCTGCTGCTGGGCTTCAGGGCGCTTGGCGTGGAGTGTCCGTTCCCGCAGCTCGACGTGCACGGAGATTTTTACGGCTGAAGACCGAACGTTCATACGGACGGTACTGTCTGAAGGAGTGCTTTGGGAAGGAGGTGCGTCCTTGTGAGCCGAAGCAATATTGATGAATATATGTTTGATCCGGGGCTTGAGGATCTGCCGCTTCCTGCGGAATTCGGCGCCTACGGCAGCGGCGCGGAATACGGAAATGCCGCGGCTGAGGACGTTGCCGCGCCTGAGGACGTTATCCCCTTGGAGTTTCCGGTGGCGCCGGCCGAATTCGGAGAGGGCAAAGACCGCAGCAGCTTTACTGAGGGCGGGAGCCGTGGATCACGCCGCAGCGTCATCAAAAAAATCATGTTCGCGACAATCGCTTCGGTGATTGCCGGGGTGGTGATAATTTATGCGTCGTTTAACGTCGATCCTCTGGGAAGCGACTTCCTGCTGAAGGGCTTGTTTCCGCCGGCTTCAGGGCCCGTAACGCCCGTAACGCCGGGAAGCGCGACGTCGTTTCCCAAGCTGCCCAACCTCAATCCGGATTATGCCGGAACGTGCGCCTGGTCGGGTCTTGGCTCCGAGGAATATATTCTCGTGGACAATACCACCTATATCGCTGCCGGCACGACGTTTACGGGCGCGTTCGGTTTGCCCGTGGGAACCGTCCCCGGTGCGTCGTACAACAGCGCCACCAACACGCTGACGCTCACAAACTACAGCGGCTCGTCAATTGAAGTAAACCTCATGGGCAACGGCTTTACGATAGAGCTGGTGGGCGGTAATTCGCTGGACAAAATAACTGTCTACGGCTCTACGTACGGCGGCAGCGTCACGTTCACGGGGAGCGGAACGCTCGTTCTCAACAAGAGCGGGAAAGAAAGCTCTGGGCTGTTTCTACAGTGCGAGTCGAGTCCTTCCTGCGTCATGATCGACAAAGGCGTCACACTTGACGTCTACGGAACCGAAGCGATAATGGTCGTAGGCACGACGCTGGATCAGGGCATTTACACACTCGATCCGATACAGATAACCGGCGGCACCGGGCAAAGCGTCACGGTCACCGAGGTGAGAACGCTCGTTCTGGACAAGAACGGCAACTATCTTGCTGACGAATACGGAAACCGGGCGGCTGTCGCCGCCACGGCCGATGATATCCGCAAGCAGTTAGGCGTCGTCGACTATTACGATTTTTCCGTGGCTGACGAAACCGGGAAGCCTTCGCAGCACGTGATTTTTGCGCCTGCGGCTTCCTCGCCCTGAAAGACCCTTGAAGGGCTCAGAATATGATTTGACATTGGCCGCCCGGGAATGCATCGGGCGGCTTTTTTGGAATTTTTCAATGGGATGTTGGCAAGGGGGCGATCAGCGCACGGTCAACGGCTGCGAAAAACCGGAAAGGGTGCAATTGACGGGCAGCCGGTGAAAAAAACACGGTTATCTGACAGCCGTTTTCTTTGACAGTCCGCGGCTTAAATGCTATACTTCCACTGTCGGGGAGGGCGGGCATCCTGCCCTCCGGAACAAACGCAATGCAGCCTCCCGCAGGGAAGGCATCTTAGGGATCAAAGTATACAGCAGAACGGAGAGTTTAAATGAAGGTTTCACAGCTTCTCGGAAGACGTTTTAAGGAAGCGCCCGCGTCGTGCATTATCGACAGCCACAAGCTGACCGTGCGGGGCGGCTACATCAAATACATGGCAAACGGTATCTACTCGCTTTTCATGCCCATGAAGCGCATCACCCGCAAGATCGAGAATATCATTCGCGAGGAGATGGATCGCATTGACGGGCAGGAGGTCATGTTCCCGGTGGTTATGCCGGCGACGCTCTGGGAGGAGTCCGGCAGGTACTTCAGCATCGGCAGCGAGATGGCCAGATTTAAGGACAGAAGCAGCAATAATATGGTGCTGGGCATGACCCACGAAGAGGCCGCCGTGCACATGGCCAAAAACGTGGCGGAGTCCTACGCCCAGTACCCCTTTATGATCTACCAGATACAGACGAAATTCAGGGACGAGCCCCGCGCCCGCGGCGGTCTTATCAGGGTCCGCGAATTTACCATGAAGGACGGCTACTCCTTCCACACCTCCCAGGAGGACCTGGAGAAGTACTATGCCAGGTGCTACGAGGCCTACGAGAGGATCTTCAGGCGGGCCGGCGTCAGGAATTTCATTGCCGTGAAGTCCGACTCCGGCATGATGGGCGGCAGCATTTCCCACGAGTTTATGCTCCTTTCGGATATCGGCGAGGACACTCTGGTGATCTGCCCCGAGTGCGGCTACAGCGCCAACATGGAGGCCGCCGAATGCATTACCGGGAATGTTTCCGGTGAGCGCGAAGAGCTCGCCCCCGTGAGCACGCCCGGGGTCAAGACCATCGAGGAGCTCACTGCGTTTATGGGCATTTCACCCGTGAATTTCGCCAAGGCGGTGGTCTACCAGCAGAACAAGGACGACAAATACGTGGTGGTGTTCATTCGCGGCGATCTGGACGTCAACGAGACAAAGCTCAGGAATTACATTGGCGAGGAAATACACCCCGGCGTCGTCACCGACGAGTGCGGCATCGTGGCGGGCTTCATCGGCCCCAAGGAGCTCATTGGCGCGGAAAGGATCGTCTTCGACAGATCCCTCGAGGGCATCGAGAGCCTCGTGACCGGCGCCAACAAAGCGGATCTCCACTACAAGGGCTTCAATATCGAGCGTGACTTCGGGAAGGCCGAATACGCGGACGTGGCCAAGACCTTCGCCGGCGCCGCCTGTCCCTGCTGCGGCAAAAAAACCGTCACCATTAAGAAAGGCATCGAGATAGGCAACATTTTCCAGCTCGGAACCAAGTACACCAAGGCGATGGACATGACCTATCTGGACGCCAACGGCGAGGCGCATTACCCGATAATGGGCTGCTACGGCATCGGCGTGGGCAGGCTTGCCGCGTCAATATGCCAGGAGAGCTGCGACGACTACGGCCCCATCTGGCCGATCTCGGTGGCTCCCTGGGAGGTCGAGATCTGCAATCTCAGGAATGATGACGACGACGTCAGAACCACGTCCGAAAGACTCTACGAGGAGCTCCAAAAGGCCGGCGTGGAGGTGCTTTACGACGACAGAGACGTGAGGCCGGGCTCGATGTTCGCGGACGCGGACCTTCTGGGCGTGCCTGTGCGTGTGGTGGTGAGCCCCAAGACCTGCCAGCGCGGCGTGGTGGAGGTTTCCACACGCGACAAGACCGTGAAGACCGAATTTTCCAAGGAGACGGCGGTGGAGGAAATTGCGCGTTTCGTGGCGGAGCTCAAGAAGGGGTTTGAGATATAAGCGCCGAGCGAACCGGTAAGGACAGAGGCCAGAGGCCGAAGGCCGGAGGCCGGTTCGCAGCGCGCAAGGCAAAGTCCTGAATCAAGAGAAGCCTGAATTATCAAAAAATATCAAAATTCATATATAGCGAAAGTGGTGCACAATGAAAAACGGACTCAAAAACACATTTTTCAACACGAAGAAAACAATCAGCTTCGCGGCGCTGCTCCTGGCAGCGGTGCTCCTGATCTCCCCTGCGGCGGGCTTGCCGGCGACTCCTTCTGAGGCCGCGGACGGCGGTGCGGCAGGCGCGAAATTAAGCGGCGCGGTGCCCGAATACGCGGTCAGAGAGAAGCACGAATACTCCATTGACTTCAGCAATACCGACGTCGATTACTATAACAGCAACGGCCTCAAGATTACCGTGAGGTCGGGCTTTGAGCCGCGGGACGGCAAGCTTTACTGCGCCCCGGGCAAGAAATACGTGGTGGCAAGCCGCGGATACCTTGGCGACGATTACGGCTTCGCGGGCGGCAAAATGTCCTTCAAGCTGAAGCTGGACGGCGGTGAATTCACGCTTGTGCTTCGCGACGTCAGCGAGATGCCCGACAAGAACGACAAGGCCATCAGGCTGCTCTTTAAGGACGGCGGGGTGACGCTGAGCGACACCACCACCAAGGAGAAGATCGGCAACTTCGTGGGCGACGCTTTCAAAAACGGGAAGGAAGTTCTGGTTTCCGTGGAGGACCGAGTTTCGGAGATCGTCGTGGCTTTTGACGGCAAAACCGTTCTCAAGGCGGTGCACGACACCGGAAGCAAATACAGTGTCAGCAATTACGAGAGCACCGTTTATTTTTACAGCGGCGAGGGGTCTCTGCGGGGCTATTCCGAAAAGTCACAGGTGCAGAAGGCCGGAAAATTCCTGCTGTACGCCGAGAAGATGAACGGATACGTGAGCGACCTGAAGTTTGAATACACCGAGATCGACCAGACGCTGCCGGACGGACCTGCCCGCAACGTGGACTATTCCAACTGGGTGGCCACGGATGACCTGGAGAGGACGGTGCCGCTGAACGATACGGCGGGAGATCCGAAGGAAAACAAGCAGGTGGGCATTTTTTACTTCCTCTGCTGGGTGGGCGCCGGCATTCACGTGCAGGACAACACCAGGATTTTCCTGGAGCAGGGCATTGACGGGCTGCAGAAATATCTCACTAAGAGCGGCGGGGAGGCTTACTGGGCGGAACCCTATTTCGGCTATTACAGGAACACGGACACCTGGATCTACAGGAAGCACGCATACATGCTGGACGCGGCGGGGATCGACTTCATATTCCTGGACGTTTCCAACGCGGTGGTGTTCCCGGAGGGCCATATGGCGCTCTTTGACACCTGGCTCAAGATAAGGCAGGAGGGCGGCCACACGCCGCAGATCTGCTTCCTGTGCGGTGACAATCCGGAGACCTTCGACACGGACGTGGCGGCTCTTCGCAAGACCGTCTATTCCGAGGAGAATTTCAGCAAATACGAGGAGCTGTTCTTTAAGTGGAACGGCAAGCCTTTGATTTTCGGCAATCTGAAGGGTGCAAACTCCACTACCAAAAGATTTCTCAAGGATTTTGAGGTGAGGGGCTGCTGGGCCTGGTGCGACAAGGACGGCTACTGGAACTGGCTGGAGGAGCTGACGCCCAACGGCGACGGCACCGCCTATATGTACAAGGGCCGCGACATTAACGGCGTATACGAGCAGCTGGCCGTTTCCCTCGGGCACCATTCCTCCTCCAGCAAGGGCAGAAGCTACGTGCTGCAGAAGCAGGCGACCAACGGGCAGAACAATTTTGAATTCTATCTCGAGGACACGCCCTACGGAAAGGGCTTCGCTTCGCAGGCCGAGTACGCGCTCAAGGAGTCGCCGCCATGCATAATGATCACGGGCTGGAACGAGTGGATCGCGGGCAACAGCAAGGATTCCGACTTCATCGCCAACACGCCCGTCAACAGGGTCAACTACGTGGACGAATTCAACCCTGAGTTCAGCCGCGACGGCGAGCCTATGAAGATCCGCGACGGCGTGGGCTTCGGCGACAATTATTACTATCAGATAATCGACTTCGTGCGGCGCTACAAGGGCATCGGCGAGCTCAAGACCGCCACGGGACAGGATATTGCCGAGGGCGGCGTTTCGGAGAGTCAGTGGGCGCAGGTGGGCCCCGAGTACAAGGACACGATCGGCGACGTTGAATTCCGCAACACTATCTGCTACGACGCGGCCTTCAGGTACCTTAACGCCACGGGGCGCAACGACCTCGACACCGCCAAGGTCACGCAGGACGGCGAATATTTCTACTTCACGGTGACCACGGTGAACGACGTCATCGCCGCGGAGGACTCTTCCTGGATGAATCTTTACGTGGACATCGACATGAACCACAAGACCGGGTGGGAGGGCTACGACTTCGTGGTCAACAGGTCCCGCAGCGGCTCAATGGCCAAGGTTGAGGCCTTTAAGGGCACGGATTTTGCGTCGACTGACGTCAAGGGCGAGGCCGAGATCGTCTGCGAAGGCAGCAGGTTTACGCTCAAGGTGCCCAAGAAGGCACTGGGGCTCAGCGAGTACGAGGGCGCCAATTTCGACTTCAAGTGGGCTGACAATTCCACCGAGACGGGCGACGTAATGGAATTTATGGATCTGGGCGACACCGCGCCTAACGACAGGTTCAACTTCCGGTTCGTCAGCGACTCCTTCAGGTACGAGAAGCACATCGAGGGCAAGAATCGTGCGGGCGCCAATAAGGTCGACCCCATGGTCTTCGTTTTCGGCGGCATCGGCGTGGCGGCTGTGGCTGTCATAGCGGTCATGGCTGTGCTGGCGGTTCGCAGGAAGAAAGCCGGCAAGTGAGCTCCGGTCAGGAAGAAGAGTGAAGGCCCGCCGCGAAAAGCCTGACACAGGAGGCGCGGCGGGTCTTTCGCAGGACAGTGCATTATTAAGGCAGGTAACCGTTATGAAAAAGGCAGCAGTAGTTATTTTGGCATTTCTTCTGCTTGCGACGTCGTGTCTTTCTGCCTGCAGCGGATATGCTTCGAGGTACAACGCGATGGGGATGGTCACGAGCAACACCGCCCACGAAGCTTCCCTGAAGTTTAATTCTCTGCAGGGCACGGTGGTTTTTCGGCTGAAGGCAGATCATTCGCTCAATTGGGTCAGATGTGAAGGCTCGATGGAGAGCGGCTCTCTGTCCGTATATTACGACTGCGGACGCGGAAAGGAGCTGCTCGTTGAAGTAAATGAGGGAGCCGAAGTCAATTCTTCCGCCAGCCTGTTGCCGGAGGGTGTGATCTATATTATTGTTGAGACAGACGGCGTCTGCAAGAAAGGCGATTTCCGGTTTTCTACCGGGATAACCGACATTCAATACTGACGCCCGGATCGACCGGATTTTAGGACGGTGCATCGATGAAACCGGAGCTTGCGAATATTATATTCAGGGAGATCACCGCGGAGGATGACGCGGCGCTCGCCAATATCATCCGCAGGAGCCTTGAAGCGCACGGACTGGACATACCGGGGACTGCTTATTTCGACGCAGGCCTTGACCACCTGAGCAGGTTTTATCTGGAAAATCCCGCGGGAAGGTATTATTGTATTCTTTCGGACGCGGCCGGAAACGTGCTGGGAGGCGTGGGAATCGCGGAATGTGCGTGCGGCCCCGGAATCGCGGAGCATGAGTGTGCCACGAAGGCGGAGGATTGCCCGGGAAGTGCCGGTGCAGACCGCGCTGAAGCCTTCGAATGCTGCGAGCTCCAGAAGCTTTATCTGACGCCGTCCGCTCGCGGCCTGGGCCTTGGCGCGCAGCTTGTTCGTATTATCGAGAATAAAGCCCGGGAGCTCGGCTACAGAGCGATCTATCTTGAAACGCACGACAATCTTGCCGCGGCTGTCAAAACCTATGAGACGTGCGGCTATCGGGAGATCCGGAAGCCGGCCGGCGTCGTTCATTCGGCAATGAACCGCTTTTTCGCGAAAAGGCTCGAGCAGCAGCCGTGACGCCCGGAATCATCCGGGAGCACCTGATGACCGTGCCGTTCTGCTATCGCGGAGAGAACAGAGACCGGGGCAGCGAACAGAAAAAGACAGAACCGCTGCCGGGACAAAAGACAGAAAAAGACAGAACGGCGGCCGGGACAACGGACAGAACGGCGGCCGGGGCAAAAGACAGAACGGCGGCCGGAACAAAAGACAGAACAAAAGAACTTTTGAAGCAGCAAAATGGGAAGGAAAACCTTAAACGATGCCCGAAAAGTTATTTGACGACGTAAAAATGCAGGCCCGCAAAGCCTGTGAGGAGCTGTGCGACAAGGCGAATCTGGCGCCGGGCCGGATATTGGTGGTGGGCTGCTCTTCCTCGGAGGTGTGCGGCGACCGCATCGGCAGCAATTCGAACGCAGACGCGGCAGCGGCTGTGCTTGAGGGGATTTGCGAGGTCGTAAAGGAGCGTAAACTGTTCCTGGCGGCGCAGTGCTGCGAGCACCTTAACAGGGCGATCGTGATTGAAAGGGCCGCCGTCCCCGGCGCTGAGCCCGTGAACGTGATCCCGAAGCCTAAGGCGGGAGGATCCTTTGCGGCGGCGGCATACCTTTGCTTTGAGGATCCGGTGGTTTTGGAAGAAATCAAAGCCGACGCGGGAATTGACATAGGCGACACGCTTATCGGCATGCACCTCAGGCGGGTGGCGGTGCCTGTGAGGCTGTCGCAGAATACCGTCGGGATGGCGCACGTTACAGCCGCGAAAACGAGGCCGAAATATATTGGCGGAGAGCGGGCGGTTTATGACGGGAAATCCGAATGAGTGTTTGAGGCCGCAGGGCAGAGGCCGTAGGACAGAGGCCGCAAGGCAAAGGCTGCAGGACAGGGACTTCACGACGGAGGCCGCAGGGCAGAGGCCGTAGGACAGAGACTGCAGGTCTGAGGCTGCAGAACGGCGGCCAAAGGCCGAAGATCGCTTCGCGCCGGATTTGAATTTTACAGGGAGACCGACAACATGGCTAAAAAGGTTTTGTTTATTTCAAGCAGCTTAAGGAACCGCAGCAATTCGGAGGCGTTCGCGCGCGAAGCGGAGAAGGGCGCAAAGGCGGCGGGCCACGAAACGGAGTTCATTACGCTGAAGGATAAGGATATACGCTTCTGCAAGGGCTGCATGGCCTGTCAGAAGACGTTCCGCTGCGTGATAAAAGACGACGTGGCGGACGTTATGGAAAGGGTGCAGAACGCGGACGTGCTGGTGTTCGCGACGCCTGTTTACTATTACGAGCTTGCCGGGCAGCTTAAGACGCTGCTGGACAGGCTTAATCCGCTTTATCCGCAGGAATACAGCTTCAGGGACGTGTACCTCATCACTGCGTCGGCGGAGGCCGGCGAAAACGTGGTCAAGACTCCCGTGGGCGGCATTAACGGGTGGATCGACTGCTTCGAGAAGGCCCGCTTCGCAGGGGTGTTCAACGGCGGCGGGTTCGACAATATGGGCGAGGCGCTGGAAGACGCAGAAATGCTGGCAGCGGCCTTTGAGTTTGGCAAGGGCATACAATGAGGCAGGCGTCAGGCCCGACAATTCCGCACATTCTCAGGGTTTAACCGCTTCCCGACAATGAAACAGAAAAAATGACGGCAAAAACAGAAAGAGCTTCGCGCGGCATCGAACGACAGATGCCGCACGAAGCTTTTTTTGCGTACGGAAAGGCGACCTCGCGGAAAGCACGCTTCTCTTCCGGAAATTCACCGAAAAGCGCTGCGGAGCATTGTCGCAAAAAAATGCAACATTTTGTGGCAAATTAAAGATCATAAGCTATGATATAATCCAAAAGCCGGCACCGGGAGTCGACGGAGTCACCCTTCGAGGCCGCCTGCAGAGTGAGGATCAAGCTATGTCGATTACCTCTTTTCGCTGTCCGCGAGGATGATGACCGGTAAAACGTTTACAGTCTCCGGTCATCTGCGAGAAAGACGTTTTTAATTGGATCTAACGCTAATAGCTTTATCGGTGCTTGTTCTGACTGGGCTGTTCAAGGTACTTATAAGACGCCGGCTTGTCATGCCTGCAGCTCAAAAGTGGAAAATAACCGGCAGATGACTTTTAAAGGTGTCAAGAACACAGCGGTTAAGCGCTTCAAACACTTTTTTAGGGTTACACATAAATCAAAATACAAGTCTATAACGCGACTTATGGATTGTGTAACCGGATAATACAATACGTTTTTTTATTTGGAGGTAATCATGAAACGCTTTGTATTACTGTTTATTGTATTTTTCATTTTGATGACGGCGATTCCGTGCAATGAGGGTGTCTGATTATGAGAACCAGAAGGCTTGTAATCATCTCCGCGTTGGCGCTGGCAATGACAGCTTTGACTGCCTTCCTGCTCTATTATTTCGGCAGCAGGCACGCCGCGGAAAAAGTTATCAAGGATTATCTGGCCTTGGACAGCAGGGTTGTTCTCCCGTCTGAATACTGTTTAGAAAATGAGAACAAAACGATAGATGAAAAGCTTCTTGATGAGCTGATTAAATCCTTGTGTAAAGAAGCAAACGCAATGATGACGGAGTCTTTTGCCGAATACTACTGCGAACTCATATCTCTGAAGATGAATGCGCAGGCCGCCAAGAAATACACAGTCAGTTACAAGGAAAGATCATTTCAACGGACTGTGAGCTTCAGCCTCGTATCCCTTGGCGAGGCTGAAATCAAGGCAGAGGTTAAGCAGTCCTCAACTGAGTTTGCAATGATTGAGGGTCAGCTTCATCAATACAAGCAGCAAGGCTCGGATATTTATCTTTATACATTTCGAGTAAAAAATCAAGGCGGGATCTGGAAGCTTGATTCCGCAGAATGGATGCAGCAGGAAGGCGGTTAGTGTTGTGGGTTGCCTGAAGAACGAATTCAAAAAGCTTTCGAATAAGCGTATCTTGGTGCCTGTTTTGGCGCTTGCACTGTCTTTCGTGATGGTTCTTCATCTGGTTGTAGACGTTGACCGCGTTTTTAAAGAAAATCTTGAGTTACGGGAAAACGGCAGAAGTGAGGCGCAGTTTACAGGGCTCATTGAGCGGATGGTTGATTCCTTCAAGGAGGAAGTGTCTGAGCTGCGGGCAAAAGCGGAGACACTCGCAAAAAGCGGCCGGGACGGCGAGGCAAAGAAGCTGCTGGATAACGCGGATTTTGATGAGCAGATCATTATTCCGAGATACAATGCTCTTCTCGAAAATGGGATCGACGCGTCCATGTGGCAGTATGAATGCACCTATGCGGCAATCAGAGCTATTTCGGGCGGTGAAAAAGAGCTTACGGACAGATTTGAGAGGGCTCTTGACGACGATGACTATATGCTTTTCCTGCAGGCCATGTGTGATTCCCTTAAAGATCCGAATGACGATTTGGAATTGGGACGGTTATACAAATATCTTTTTTTGCTCGAAACCGAAAGTATACCGGATAAAAAAAGCGAGAACTGGTTTCGGGCAGACAGGTATTCGCAGAATAAACGCGCCCTCTTGCGTACCGATTCGGAGGCTGAAAAGAAAAAGCTTATTGCTGAGAACGAGTGGCTTGTTGAGGCTGCGAAACGCAATGCGGGCAATCCGGACGCAAATCCGGCACTGTTCTGCATTACCGAAATGACAACGATTGCGTTAATGCTTTCATCCGTGGGACTGATAGGGGTTTTTTCTGCCGTGGCCGTTTTCGGTGTTGACAGAAAGCGCAAGCGAATCCCCGCGGTTTATCTTCTGCCGGTGAGCCGCAGCAGGATCAACCTGAGCAAGCTTCTGGCGGCTTTTATCGCAAGTGCCGCAGGGGTCGCAGTGTATTTGCTGATATATCTGGTTTCGCTGCTCTTTTTTGCCGGAAAAAGTACTTTTGAAACGGTGTTCATTTTATTGCTTGGCAGATCTTTTTTCTGCACGCCGTTCACGGTTTTTGCGGTAATGGTGCTCGCTATGATTCCGGTGCTGGTACTGGTGATCTCGTTCGTGTTTTTTATTGCTGCGCTGACCAAAAACGTGCCGGTTGCGGCCGTGTCCGGGGTGGTCGTTTCAGTACTGTTCTTTGTTTTCAAGATCAGGGTGTACAACGGCGGCGACGAGGTATACTGGCTGAGGTACGGTATAGTATCCGTTGCGGACTGGACTCCGTTTGTTTTGAATTCGCAGGCCGCTCCGGGGCAGAGCTTTGTATGGACGGTTATCGCGTTTGCGCTGCATGCGGTTGTATTTGTGCTTTTGGGGCTTGTGCTTGAGAGATACAGTGAGGATTAAGATATGTCTGCAGTTGTGTTTAAGGATATTGTGAAGCGTTACGGCAAGGTCACTGCTCTGGGCGGGGTGTCGTTCGAAATAGAAAAAGGGGCGTGCGTCGGCCTTATCGGGGTGAACGGAGCCGGCAAGTCCACTATAATCAAGATCATTACCGGCATTGTCCTGGCTGACAGCGGCCGCGCCGACGTGCTTGGCTTCGATCCGAAGCGCCGCAAGCCCGGAATGCTCGCAAAAATCGGGCTGATCAATGAGTCGCCGTCCTTATACCCTTTTCTGACCGGCACCGGGCATTTGAGGCTGATTCAGAACGTCAAGCCGGGGATCTCCGACAGGGAAGTGGATGATATTCTCGGGCTGGTCGGGCTTGCCGAAAGAAAAAACGACAGAGTTTCCGGCTATTCCTTCGGAATGAGGCAAAGGCTCGGGATGGCACAGGCGTTGATCGGCGAACCTGAAATTCTGATTCTGGACGAGCCGACGAACGGCCTTGACCCGGTGGGTATAAGGGACCTTCGGACGATCGTTTCGGACTTCAGGGAGAGGAGCGGCGCCACCGTGATCGTTTCGAGCCACAACCTGCACGAGGTGGGGCTTATGTGCGACCGCTATCTGTTCATCAA
>JAGDAX010000104.1 GCA_017848335.1 Clostridia bacterium
GAGGCCGGCAGACTGAGATCTCTGTCGGAGAGCCTTGCCGGAAATATCAAAATATACGAGGAAAGGCTGGCTGAGATCAAAAGCCGCCGTGAGGCCGGCGAAAGCGAGACCCGGGAGGCACAGAAGAACGTGGACGTGCTGCTGGAGCGCTTCGACAGCGAGGACGCAAAGCTTAAGGAGCTCGAAAAGCAGCTCGAAGCATCCGGCCGTAACAGAGAAGCTCTCGAGAGCTCCATCGAGGACAAGAACCTCCGCATAGGGGACCTCAAGACGTCCATTGACAGCTGCGGCGCCAGGCTCCGCCTCCTGAGGGAAATGGAGGAGAATTTCGAGGGCTACGCCAAGAGCGTCAAGGAGATTCTGTCTCTCTGCCGCGAGAACGAGCGCTTCGGCAAGGGCATATACGGCGCGGTGGCTCAGGTCATCACCGTGGACAGGGAGAACGAGACGGCCATCGAGGTGGCGCTGGGAAATACCTTCCAGGACATAATTACCGAGGACGAGGAGTACGCCAAGCTGGCCATCGACTATCTCAAGACCAACCGCCTCGGAAGGGCGACGTTCCTGCCCCTTACTGCGGTGACCGCAAAATACCTTGACGGCGACACGGTGGAGAAGCTTAAGCGCAGGAGGGGATTCCTGGGAGTGGCGTCAAATCTCGTGAAGTACGAGCCGCGCTACGAGAACGTGGTGGGAAGCCTTCTGGGCAGGGTGGCAGTGTTTGAGGACATCGACTCGGCAATCGACGCCGCCAGGGACAGCCGGTACGCTTTTATGTGCGTCACCAGGGACGGCGACATTCTAAGGACTTCCGGCGCCATCACGGGAGGAAGTCCCGAGAAGGGCAAACGCGGCGGAGCGCTTTCGAGGACCCGCGAGATTCCCGAGTACGAAAAGCAGCTGGAGGCCGACACGGCCAGGATGGATAAGCTCACAAAGGAGCTTGCCGCGCTCAGCGACAGCCTGAGGCTGGAAAATGAAAGCATCGCCGCCATTACTTCGCAGATCAGGGAAACCGAGGTGACCGTGGCCGGCATCACCGCCGAGCTGGCAGCCAAGAAGCGCATTCTCGACGAGAACACAAAGCGCGGAGACGAGCTCAGGCAGGAGGCCGAAAAGCAGAACACACTCATTAACGATTCAAAGGCACGCATTGCCGGGTGTGACGAAAATGCCGCCGCGGGGCAGGCCGAAATTGCCGCCATCGAGAAGGAGCTTGCGGGGCTCGAGGAGAGCGCCAGAGAGCTGGGCGGCGAGAAGGACAGAAGGCAGGACGGCATTACCGCGCTTAAGCTTCGCATGGCGGAGCTCAGCGGCAAGGATCAGCGGCTGTCGGGCGATATTGACCGCCTCACCAGGGAAAAGGAACTGGGAGAGGAATACAAGGAGTCCGTCGAGGAGAGGCGCCGCGAGGCTCTCGAGACCGAGGCGGAGATCCTCAAGCAAAACGGGGAGCTCACCGGGAAGCTTGCCGCAAACCGCGCCGACAAGCAAAAGTACGACGGTATTTGCAGCGATATCACTTCGCGGAAAAAGGAAAACAAGTCCGGTATCACCGCCGGCTACGAGAAGATCAATTCGATCATCCAGTCCGTGGGTCTTCTGCGCGAGGAGGCCGGCAGGCTGGATTCCCAGCGGATGCAGAAGGAGCACGAGCTCGAGTACAACAAGACCAGACTTTGGGATGAGTACGAATTTACCTACGAAAAGGCATTTGAGCTCACCGGCGGAGAGGCGCCCGCCAATCTCGGCGCCGCCAAGGCACGCATCACGGAGCTCCGCAATTCCATCAAGCGCCTGGGCAACGTGAACGTCGCCAGCATCGAGGACCTCAAGGTCACCTCCGAAAGGTACGACTTCATGACCGTCCAGCGAAACGACGTGGAGGAGAGCCGCACCAAGCTGCAGAAGATAATTGCCGAGCTCGAGGCGACCATGAAGGAGCAGTTCATGGAGCAGTTCGCGGCAATACGCGAGAATTTCAGGACCGTGTTCACCGAGCTGTTCGGCGGCGGCAAGGCGGATATCGTCATGTCCGACGAGAAGGACTGCCTCAACTGCGGCATCGAGATCAACGCGCAGCCGCCCGGCAAGTCGCTCAAAAACATATTGCTGCTCTCGGGCGGCGAGAAGGCGCTCACGGCCATTGCGCTGCTTTTCGGCATACTGCGCATGAGGCCCACGCCCTTCTGCATGCTGGACGAGATCGAGTCCGCGCTGGACGACGCGAACGTTTACAAGTTCGCCGCCTACACCAAGGTGCTGTCGAAGGAGACGCAGCTCATTCTCATCACGCACCGCAAGGGCACCATGGAGTCCGCGGATTCGCTTTACGGCGTGACAATGGAGGAGAAGGGCGTCTCGAAGGTGCTGAGCGTGAAGCTGTGAGGGGTGCGATTGAAGGGCTTGAAGGGCGGCCTCCGGCCTCTTGCCGCCGCGCAGCGCTCTCCGGCCTCCGGCCTTTTGCATTTAGTCTCCGGCCTTACAGCTGCACCCGGCAACCGCACAATAGGAGAAAACACAAATGGGATTTTTTGAAAAGCTAAAGAACGGTCTCAAAAAGACCAAGGAACAATTCGTGGGCGGCATCAGCAAGCTTCTGGCCGGCTTCGGGGTGGTGGATGATGACCTTCTCGAGGAGCTGGAGGATATACTGATCACCTCCGACTTCGGCGCGGCCACCACGGATTATATTATCGGGTGCCTGAGGGACAGGATCAAGGAAAAGAAAATTACCGATCCCGGGGACGTCAAAAAGGAGCTCAAGGACATTATCAGCGGGATATTGTCGGGGAGCGGCGGAGAGCGCGGCATTGACACGAACGACGTGCCGGTGGTGTTTACGATTATCGGTGTCAACGGCGTGGGCAAGACCACGTCCATCGGAAAGCTGGCGGCTCTTTTCAAGAGGCAGGGCAGGTCGGTTATTCTGGCCGCCGGGGACACCTTCAGGGCTGCGGCGATAGACCAGCTGGGAATTTGGGCGGACCGCGTGGGCGTTAAGATGATAAAGCAAAAGGAGGGCGCGGACCCTGCGGCTGTGCTTTTCGACGCCTGCAACGCCGCCAAGGCTTCCGGGACCGAGGTGCTTATCTGCGATACCGCGGGAAGGCTTCACAACAAGAAAAACCTGATGGCCGAGCTGGCCAAGATGGCGAAGGTGGCGGGGCGCGAGCTTCCTGAGTACAAGAAGGAGTTTTTCCTGGTGCTGGACGCCACCACGGGGCAGAACGCGGTCAACCAGGCGAGGGCCTTTATGGAGGTGGCGGATATTACCGGCATCATTCTTACGAAGCTGGACGGCTCGTCCAAGGGCGGCATTATCGTGTCGATAGTCAAGGAGCTCAAGATCCCGGTGCGGCTCGTGGGTGTGGGCGAGAAGGAGGACGACCTGGAGCCCTTTGTGCCGGAGGACTTTGCGGACGCGTTGTTTGACGACTGAGGCAGAAGCTTGTTGCAGGGCAGTGCACAGCAGGGCACGTATTGAAGGCTGCGCATTGCAGGGCAGCGCACAGCAGGGCACGCGCTTCAGGGCACGCGTTATCGGGCTTCAAAAGGCTTACAGTCAGAATACAGGTGGGAAAATGGCTAAAAAAATCGGAAAATTCTTTCTGGACAATCTGCCGGGAATAATTACCGCGGTGGCGCTTTCGGTGCTGGTGCGGATAGTGTGCGGCTACAATATTATCCTGCTTCTGGCCTGCTTCCTGGCGGGCTATTTTCTGGTGGGATGGCTGGTGGAATACCTCATTATGGTGATCGGCAAGTCGTCCATTAAGAGGACGCCCGGCGACGACCGGGTGATCCCGGATACCGAGAAGGGCCTTCAGTACGCCGCTGCCCAAAGAATTGACATAGTGACTGATTTTGCCGAATTTGAGGCAAAAAATGAAGACGGCGAGCCGGAGGAAGGGCAACCTTGACAAGCTTTGACCGGGGATCCGCCACAGGTACGCAGGGCTCTGCCGGGGATCGGCAAATAGTCGACCTGTAATTCAGCGGGCCCGTGAATAAACTGCCTTGGGTGGAATTTATCCGGAGCTCCCCGCATTTTCGGAGGCTCCCTGCAATTTTCGGCGTTTTCCTAAATTCCCTGCGTTTTCCCGAATTCCCTGCGTTTTCCTGCAATTAACTGCATTTTACCGCATTACCTGCGATCGTGACAAAACTGCAAATTACAAAAGAAAAAGGTGAAAAATGAGCGACGAGATCTTATTGGAGCGGCTTTTGGACGACAGCTATCCGGGGTACCTGGAGAGCGAGCAGCAGCTTATCGATATACAAAACAAAATCAAGGACAGGATCGACCGTTTCGAAGCGCTCAAAAACGAGGACCGTTCCCACAGAATACGGGAAGCGGCGGCCTCAGCGCCCCAGGACGGCGATTCCGGGTTTACGCTGCCGGGAATCGATCTGTTCGCGGAATACAACAGCACTGCGGCTGCGGATGGCGGCGCGGCTTTGGAAACCGGCGAAGACGATGCTTTTTTCGGCAGTTTTTCCGATGCTTTCAGCGGAAATGTCCACGCCGGGCGGAATGCTCCCGTGCATGAAAGGGCGACCGGCAATTCCTTCGACGAGGAGTCCGACAATGCCTTCGCTGACGGGCACGACAATGCCTTCGCTGACGGGCCCGACAATGACTTCGCTGACGGGCACGACAATGTCTCCGCTTCAATGCCCGACAATGCCTTCGCTGACGCTTTTGCCGACGTCTTCGCTGAGGCGCATGGTGACGCGCATTCGGAGACCTCCTTCAAAGCTTCGAGGGAGATGTTTTCGCAGGAGACGGCTTCCGCGGATGAAGATTTCCCCGATCAATTCACGCTTTTTGACGCAGCCGAGATCTTTACCGACAAAACCCCTTCCGCGGTGATTCCGTCGGGCGAGGCTTTCTCGGGAGGCGCGGAGAAGACTTCGCGGGCTGCCGCCGAACAATCGCGTGAGCCCGTTAAGACGCACACTCAGAATATTTTCGGACAAGGGCCGGCAGAGGGCCGTTCTGAAGAATATGCGCAAAGACCCGTCACGGAGGGGGCTTTTGAAAAGCAGAACCCGTGGACAACGGTTGAGCCTTCAAAGCCTGCGGCGGAGATCGCAAAGCCCGGTGAGGAGCAGCCAAAGCCTTCGGCGGAGTGGCCAAGGACGGCGGAGCAGCCAAAGACGACGGACGAAGAGCAATCCGAAAAGCCGGCAGAGGAGAGTTCTGAAGAGCAGATCCGCGCGGAAGATCTTCCCGGGGAGAAGGTTCCAAAGGAGGAACCGGCCGCCGGAACGTCGGGTGAGGGAGACAGATCCTTTGATTCGATCCTGGACAGCGTGCGCGACAGGCTTCGCGACAAGCCAAAGCCCGCAGCGACTTCGGCAGCACCGGGTACGCGGTCTGACAAGCGAGCCGGGGACGCATTTTCGGGCCGTGATTCAGGCAGGGATCCGTACAGAGAGCCAAAAGCCGCGCCGCAGGGCGCACCGGGCAATCCGATGAAGGAGCCTGCCGGGACCGCACCGAACGATCGGGAGAAGGAGCCTGCCAGGACCGCACCGAACGATCGGGAGAAGGAGCCTGCCAAGGCCGCATCCGGGAATTCCGTAAATCCGGTGAACGAGCCTGTAAAAAGGGAAATTCACAATCGCGGCAGCGCAAATGCCGGAAGCCAAAACAGGGAGCATGCAGATCCCGGGCGGCGCGGTACCGCGGGCATAAATCCCGAGCGTGACATGTACAACGCGCCTTCGGGCGCTTCTTCGGGCGCTTCTTCGGGAGCTGCTTCGGGTGCATCTTCCGGTGCATCTTCCGGCGCTTATCCCGGAGCTGCTTCGGGCGCTTCTTCCGGCGCATATTCGGGCGCGCCCTCGGACGAGAAATCCAGGCAGAGCGTCATTCGCGTAAAAAAGAACCGCAGGTACCAGCTCCCGCCACTTGACCTGGTGAAGCCCACCGACAGGGACGACAACGCCGCCGACAACGAGGATCTGTACACTCTTGAAGCGGAGCGCAACGCGGAGAAGCTGAAGACGACCCTCCGCAATTTCGGCATAGGCGTCCGCATTACAGGCATCACCCGCGGCCCGGCGGTCACAAGATTCGAGTTCAAGCCCGACGAGGGCATTAAGATCAGCCGCATTGTCGCGCTCACCAACGACATCGCGC
>JAGDAX010000105.1 GCA_017848335.1 Clostridia bacterium
TATGTCTTACAACTTCAAAAAAGCAATAGTTCCACTTTGTATACCTATGCCTTTTAAATAGCTCTGGCGGCAGTGCAAGAACTGATTTTGCATTAATGTCTGTAAAGATAAAATCTCTACAACACCATTATCCTAAAAAAGGAATCATTTTGCAAGAGTAAAATCCACATTTGCGGCGGCGCCGCTAGAAGTGGAAGTTAAGTTTTCACTTCACGTGCTTTTTAAGGGCGTTTTCAGTCGTTTTCAGCCTCTATCCTTATGGCCGCGCCGGTCACCCGGCGCTTATCAGAAAAAGCTTGCGTTTCCCTGACTTTTATTGTATACTTAATTTCCCTTCGGGCGCTCTTGACACGGCCGAAGCCACATTGTATACTTTTGGAGAATGTGATTCATTCGACTAACAGGAGGTGTAACTCAAAATGATCAGACCGTTCCAGCCCAATAATAGGCAAAGAAGCAAGGTTCACGGCTTCAGAGCGAGAATGTCCACTGCCAACGGCAGAAAGGTTCTTGCCAGGAGACGCGCAAAAGGCAGAAAGGTTCTTTCTGCGTAAAATCCGGTTGTTCTCGGCACGGCTCTCTCAGTGAGACGGCGATGAAAGCAGATTTTTCGGTCAAACTGAATAGTGAGTTCAAACGCGCATATAAGCGGGGCATGCGGAAGGGCGGCAGGTTTATCTATGCCGGCGTTTACCGCACCTCCCGCGCGGAGTCCCGGTTGGGGATCTCTGTGGGCAGAAAATTCGGCAACAGCGTACAGCGAAACCGGTTTAAACGCCTTGTGAGGGAATGCTTCAGGGCGCTCCGGCCTTGTATTGACGGGTCCTTTGACATTATCATCACCGCCAAGCCGGCTGAACGCGGCGCGCTTCCGGGGCGAAAGCTCCGGGCTCTTTATGAGCCGACGTATGACGATATTTACCGCGATTTTTACCGTATTTTAAGGTCGTTGGGGCTTCTCAAGCCCGCTGAGAAGGCTTAGGTCGTTGGGACTTCTCAAGCCCGCTGAGGCTTCTCAAGCCCGGGGACCGGACTAAACGTGTTTACGAAGGAATGAAATAAATTGAGGAAGCTTTTTACCTTCATTTCCACAGCATTTAAGCGCCTGCTTATAGGGATGATCCGCTTTTACCAGCGTTTTATCTCACCCATGAAGGCGCCCTGCTGCAGATTCTATCCTTCCTGCTCCCAGTATGCCGCGGAAGCCATTCGCAAGCACGGGGCCGTCAAGGGCTCGGGCATGGCTGCGTGGCGTATTCTCCGCTGCAATCCGTTCGGAAAAAGCGGCTACGACCCGGTCAAGTGACGGCCTGACGTTTTTCCGCTGCCCGACGTTTTCCGAGGCTCGCCGCAGGTTTTAACGCCGCCAATCAGTGCGGTCATTGCTGCGGCCGTTTAACAAAGCACTTTGAATCCGCCCGCAAAGGCGGCTCTATCAGACCGGACGCTGCAATCCGGCTTTTTGTGAAAGGTTAACCGATGTTTGATTTTCTGGCTCAGCCCTTCGGGGTCATTTTAAACTTCATACACACCCACATGGCCTTCGAAAATTACGGGTTGACCATTATTTTCTTTACTATTTTTGTCAAAATTCTGCTTCTGCCGCTGACCCTGAAGCAGCAGATCTCCACCGCCAGGACGCAGGCTCTTCAGCCTGAGCTTGAGGCGCTTAAGAGAAGCTGCGGCGACGACAATCAGCTTCTCATGCAGGAGCAGCAGAAGCTTTATGCTAAATACAACGTCAACCCCATGTCCGGGTGTCTGCCGACGCTCATCATGTTTCCGGTCATTATCGTGGTGTACAATATCATCCGTTCGCCGCTGACTTATATTGCCGGGCTTGCAAGCGACTCCGTCAAGAATCTCGCGGCCATAATGCAGGGCGTGGCAGTTGACGCGGTCAAGAACGTTGACCAGCTCAAGATAAACTCCTTCTTCCTCAACGACGCCGCCAAGATCACTTCGGACGTCACGGACATTATGGGGGGCCGGAGCTTCGTCGATATGAAATTCCTGGGGATCTTCGACCTCGGTATCGCGCCATACACCTGCTTTACCGAGAAGAGCTGGGCGCTCGCGCCGCTTCTTATTATTCCCGTGGTAACGCTTGTTTCGCAGTATCTCATACAGTGGGTCAGCACGCCGGGAGGCCGCAAAAAGGGCAAGGCCCAGGACCCCTCCGCGAGATCCATGAAGCTAATGATGATGCTGATGCCGCTGTTCACCTTCTTTATCGCGATGAGCACACCCGCGGGGCTCGGTTTCTATTGGGCTGTCAGCAATATTCTAACATTGCTTCAGACGTTTTTGATTAACAAGTTCTTTATGAACAAGAAAGAGGTACAATAATGGTTAGAAGTATTATTGAGAAGGGGAAAACCGTCGAAGAAGCTATCGCGCTGGCGCTCGAAAAGCTTGGCCTCGACATCGAAAACGCGGATGTTGAAATTCTCGGCAACGAAGACGAGCTTTCCGTAGTCAAAGTCACTGAGCATGTTAAGGATGAAACAAAAATAAAGGCACTTATCGACACTGTGATCGGATACCTTGGCTCCGACGGCAACCTCGAGTTCTCATATCCCGACGACGAGACCATCAAGGTGGACGTTTCCGGCGAGAACGTCAGCGGTCTTATCGGCAAGCGCGGCGACGTGCTTTACGCGATCTCCTACCTTTGCAACGTTGTCGTGAACAGGGACAAGGAGACCTACAAGCGCATTATCGTTGACTGCGAGAATTACCGTGTCAACAAGGAAAAGAAGCTCATCGACCTGGCCAACACGACCGCCGCCAGAGTCTGCAAGTACCGCAGGCCCATTCAGCTCCAGCCCATGCCGGCTGCGGAGCGCAGGATCATTCACACCGCTCTCCAGAACAACCACATGGTCGAGACAGAGAGCTTCGGCGTGGACCCGCAGCGCTGCGTTGTCGTGAGATTAAAGCCCTATACGAAGGTTATTTGATCATCTGGCTTTTCGGGGTGATTGATTTTACGAAGGTGATTTGATCTGTGTTTTTGCGCGACAATGATACCATAGCGGCAATTTCGACCCCTCGCGGCAGCGGAGGCATTGCCATCATAAGAATCAGCGGAGAGGACGCATTTTCCGTTGCCGACAGGATTCTCTGTCGCAGGCGGGACGGCGTCCTGTCTTCTTTTGTGTCGCAAATGCAGGACCACACGGTGGCGCATTGCTACGCTGTGGCCGGCGCGATAAGCGCAGCGGATGGCTTTGCAGGTGCGGCCGCGGCGAACTGTGGCGGCGAAGCCGGGCCGGAGGTCAACGAGGGCTATGCGTGCGCGAAAGGCACGGAAGGCTCTGAACGCGCCGCCGGAGCAGAACCCGGAAAAGGAGCGGCCGCAGGCCGCGCCGCGGCACGGAAACCGGAGATTATTGACGAGTGCCTTGTGACACGCTTTGACGCGCCCAGGACGTACACCACCGAAAACATTGTCGAGATCAATTCCCACGGCGGCCCTGCCGCCACAGCAAGGATACTGTCGCTGGTGCTGGAAAACGGAGCGCGGGCGGCCGATCCGGGCGAGTTTACCAAAAGGGCCTTTCTGGCCGGCCGCATAAGCCTTGACGAGGCGGAATCGGTCATGGATATTATAAACGCCGGCGCCGAAAGCAGCCGCCGCGCCGCTGTTGCCGGGCTTACGGGGCGGCTGGGGCAGGAGCTGGGGCGCATCAGCGGCCTTCTCACCGAAGCATTGGCTGATATTGACGTGTCCATCGATTACCCCGAATACGATTTTGACAGGGACATGGGCTCCGCTGCGGCGGAAAATGCGGCGGAGGCTCTTGGCGCGCTCAAAAGGCTCAGCGACAGCTATTTCAAGGGACGTCTTGCCCGTGAAGGCATTCGCGTGGCTTTTGCCGGCAGCCCCAACGCCGGAAAATCTTCGCTCATGAATATATTCTCGGGCCACGACCGCTCGATCGTCACGGACGTTCCGGGCACCACGCGCGACACCGTGGACGAATTTATCCAGCTGGAGGGCTTTCCGCTGCGGCTCACTGACACCGCGGGCATACGCGAAACCGACGACCCTGTGGAGCGGGAAGGCGTCCGCCGCTCGAAGGATGCCATCGACAACGCCGACCTGATTCTTTACATTATCGACTCAAACGACCCGCATCTGCCGGACGAAGGCACCGCGCTCGACCCCGCCAGGACCGTTTTTGTGCTCAACAAGAGCGACCTTCCTAACCGCCTTGAGGATATTGACGGGCTGCGCGCACGCTTCGGCGAAGGAGTCATGACCCAGGCCGTTTCAGCCCTCACGGGCGAAGGCATCCCCGAGCTGTTTGCGCGCATTTCCGGGCTGTTCGCCCTCGGCAGCATCGATTTTTCCGAGGGAAGCATCCTGACCTCTCTGCGCCACAAGCAGCTGGCCGATGAAGCGGCCGCCCTGCTCGGGAAGGCCCTCGAAAGCCTCGCGGCCGGCCTGCCGCTGGACGTTTTTTCCTACGACCTCAGGCTCGCCAACGAAAAGCTCTGCGAGATACTCGGCAAGAACGTCACCGACGAGGTGCTGGAGAGCATTTTCAGCCGGTTTTGCGTGGGGAAATGAGGGTTTTGTGACCGGATCCGGGAAAAGGCTATAGGCTAAAGGCTATAGGCCGGAGGCCGGAGACTTCAGCCGCTACAGGAGGAAAAGGAATCCGCGTCTGCATTTTGAGCGCCGAGTGCTGAGGGCCAAGCGCCGAGTGCTGAGGGCCAAGCGCCGAGTGCTGAGGGCCAAACGCCAAGTGCTGAGGGCGCTGCGCGGCGGCTATGATCCAGAGGACGGGAGGCGGCGGGCGCCTTACGGAGCAGCACCCGATATCATCTGCGCCCGCCGCGCCCGCGGAATGCTCACACCGTATTTTTTTACCGATCAACACACGGAGGAAGACATGCGTTTTGAAGCCGGAAAATATGATATTTGCGTTGTTGGCGGCGGCCATGCCGGAGCGGAGGCCGCCGCGGCTGCCGCGCGCCTTGGCTTCAAGACGGCGCTTTTTGCCATTAACCTCGACAGCATCGGCAATATGCCCTGCAACCCGAGCATCGGCGGCACCTCGAAGGGCCAGCTTGTGAGGGAGATTGATGCGCTTGGCGGGATCATGGGCAAAATCGCCGACAAGACCACCCTTCAGTCGAAAATGCTCAACAAGACGAAGGGCCCCGCAGTCTATTCGCTGAGGGCGCAGATCGACAGGCGGCACTATCAAATCGAAATGAAGCACTACCTTGAGCAGTGCGATAATCTTGACATAAAACAGGCCGAGGTGGTCGACATTCTCACGGAGTGCGGCTCCATGCCTGACCGGAATCACGCGGACGAAAATATTTCCCCGGCGGAAAAAGCTCACACGATGGAAAATATTTCCCCGACGGAAAAAGCTCCCTCGGCGGAAAATATTCCCGGAACAGAAAACATTTCCCAAACGGAAAATATTCCTGCGGTGTGCGGCATCGTCACCGCCAACGGCGCGGTTTACCGTGCGCGGGCTGTTATTCTCGCGACGGGAACGTACCTTCGGGGGGAGATCATTATCGGGGACGTCACGAGGCCCGGCGGCCCGGACGGACTTTTTCCGGCGAACTACCTGACGCAAAGGCTGGTCGACCTGGGCTTCACGGTCTTGAGGCTTAAGACGGGCACGCCCGCGCGGGTCAGCCGCAAGAGCATCGATTTTTCCGCAATGGAGGAACAGGCCGGCGACGCGCTTCCGACGCCCTTTTCGCACGAAACGGAGGAGCTTGCGTTCGAGGAGCGGAAGGTCTTCCTGGCGCACACCACGGCGGAGACCCGGGAAGTGATCGTGCGGAACATTCACCGCTCGCCCATTTACAACGGGTCGATTCACGGCGTCGGCCCCAGGTATTGCCCGTCCATCGAGGACAAGGTGATGCGGTTTGCCGACAAGGAGCGGCACCAGACGTTCATCGAGCCCATGGGCAGGGACACCGAGGAGGTTTACCTGCAGGGGCTTTCGTCAAGCCTGCCTGAGGACGTGCAGCTTGAATTCCTGCGGACGATACCGGGGCTGGAAAATCTTTCCGTGATGCGGCCGGCCTATGCCATCGAGTATGATGCTATTGACGCGCGGGATCTGCGGCTTTCGCTGGAGAGCAAGCTCGTGTCCGGGCTGTTCTTTGCGGGCCAGATCAACGGGTCCTCGGGGTACGAGGAGGCTGCGGCGCAGGGGCTTGTCGCGGGGATCAATGCGGCCAATCTTTTGCGCGGTCGGGAGCCGCTCATTATTCGCAGGGACGAAGGCTACGTCGGCGTTCTGATCGACGACCTGGTGACGCTGGGCACACGCGAGCCCTACCGGATGATGACCAGCCGGGCGGAGTACAGGCTGCTTCTGCGCCACGACAATGCCGACCTGCGGCTCACCCCAAAGGGGTACGAGATCGGCCTAATTTCGGAAGAGCGCTACCGGGCGTTTCTTTCCAAGAAGAAGGCCATCGACGACCTGTGCGATTGGATTTCCCGGACCACCGTTCCCCCTGCCCCCGCGGTCAACGCCTACCTCGAGTCCTGCGGCAGCGCGAGAATCCAGAGCGGGGTGACCTTGAAGGATCTGCTGAAGCGGCCGGAGCTGAACGTTGCGGACGTTTTCAACATAGCGGGCATGACGGGGGCGGTGGAAAATGCCGCGGCACCGGAAAATTCCACGGCGGTGGAAAAAGCCGGCTCTTCAGCCAATTTCGCGGCGGTGGAAGATGCCGGCTCTTCAGCCAATTTCGCGGCGGTGGAAAATGCCGCGGCACCGGAAAATTCCGCGGCGGTGGAAAATGCCGCGGCACCGGAAAATTCCGCGGCGGCGGAAAATGCCGCGTCACCGGAAAACGTCTTCCCCGGCGAATCCGCGGACACTGACGGAGCCCGGAACCTTCCTGCACGGAGCGACATTTCTTCGGGGGAGCCTCTTCCCGCGGGACTTGTCGGATTTTTCCGGCTTCAGCAGTACGACCGGATCATTCTCACGCCCCGGTTTATGCGGGACGTCAGCCAGGAAGCCGAAATCCTCGTCAAATACGAGGGCTACATCGCGCGCCAGGAGCAGCAGATAGCGCAGTTCAAGAAGCTGGAAAATATGGCCCTGGGGGACGACGTCGACTACAACGCCATCAAGACGCTGAGCCTCGAGGCCCGCGAGAAGCTGTCCGCCGTGAAGCCGGAATCTATCGGCCAGGCGGGACGCATCAGCGGCGTGACCCCCGGCGACGTGACCGCTCTTATCGTGTACCTTAAGATGAAGGGCTGAAAAGCTCACCCTCACAGCCGGAAAATGCTCACCCTCACGGCTGGAAAAAGAGCTTCTTCACGGCTGGAAAAGCTCACCCTCACAGCTGAAAAAGCGCCCCTTCAGAAAGGAATTCCCCAGCAATGAACCACAACCTTTTCAACCTTTTAAATTCGTACGCTGCCGCGTTCGGCACGGAAATTTCCCCGGAGCAGTGGGAAAAGTTCGAAATCTACATGCGGCTCCTCACCCAGTGGAACGAAAAA